>JBDGPQ010000105.1:0-40427 GCA_042219595.1 Haloarculaceae archaeon | reverse complement strand
ACCTCGACATGCTCCATATTGGCCCCGTGTTCCCGCCGGCTCATTTAGGCTCCCATGCTCTCACAGATAGCCGGACTCGAGGAGCAATTCGCCATTCAGGACAGACGCCCCAGCCGCCCCTCGGAGGGTGTTGTGGGCGAGGCAATTGAACTGAACGCCCCCCTCGGTTTCACGGAGTCCTCCTGCAGATATCGACATCCCACCATCAAGCTCGCGGTCGAGCCGGGGTTGGGGCCGGTCGAGCTCGTCGAACACACGGATCAACTGGTCGGGCGAACTCGGAAGATCAAGCGACGGATACTCGCGCAGTGCCGCCGCGACCTCGTCAGGGGCTGCACCGTTCGACGTGTCGACCCAGACGTTCTCAAGGTGTCCATCGATCGTCGGAATCCGGTTGCAGGAGGCGTTTACACGGGCATCATGCCAGCGAACTGCGGCGCCATCGAACTCGCCGAGCAGTTTCCGAGATTCGCGTTCCATCTTTTGCTCCTCGCCCCCGATATGTGGAATCGCGTTATCGATGATTTCCATCGATGCCACACCGGAGTAGCCCGCGCCCGAAACCGCCTGGAGAGTTGCGACAGTCACGCGGTCCAGGCCAAAGGTTTCGTCTATTGCCGCGAGCGGTGGGACCATGGTAATCGTCGAGCAGTTGGGATTCTTGACGAGGGCTCCATCCCATCCACGATTATCGCGCTGAACCTCGATCAGATCTAAGTGGTCAGCATTGACCTCGGGTATCGTGAGTGGCACGTCATCGGCGGTCCGGTGATTCGAAGAATTCGAGGAGACGATGTAGCCGGCATCGCAAAACGCCGGCTCCACTCGTTCGCCAACGCTCGAGGGCAACGAAGAAAAGATCAAATCCACGTTATCCGGAACGTCTTCAGGCGAGGTTTCCCCGACGGTCATGTCAGCAACCTCATCCGGAATCGGTGAGCCGATGCGCCACTTCGCCGCCTCCCGGTAGACCGACCCCGCGCTCTCAGCGCTAGCGGTAAGGGCCGCGATCTCGAAGTCGGGATGTGGCGCGAGGAGTTGGACGAGCCGCTGTCCCACCGCGCCCGTCGCTCCGAGAATCCCGGCACGGACTGTCATGGCCGGAGTTACGGTCAGACGCCCTCAAAACAGTTTGGAATCGGCTTACGTCGCGGCATCACCACGCTCACACCTGAGACTGAGCGCGTTGACTCCAATCCCAGAACTGGAGTGGGTAGTACTGGGACCCAAAAGCGTGAGGTTAGGCTTCGGCCGTCTGCGCGCCCTGTTTGCGCGTCACGTATCCGGCGACGCGGTTTCGAACACCCTTCGACTGAATATTGGTCAGCTCCGCAACCAGTTCTTTGTTCCGCTCAAAGTCGGTTGAGAATGCCTCGGGATACCGCTCCATGAGTTGCCGGGCGGTTTTCTTGACGTAGGCGGGCTTGATGGCCATGTGTACCTCTGTATCGGGCTTGTCGGCTAAAAGGGTTCGATTTAGGGAATCTCCCATCATTGCGACCGATATGGACGCCGTAAACGAAGCGAACCTCGATTGGGCCGAGACCGACCGCGGGGCAGTCCACTTCCGCCGGAAACGCCTCGCCGCAGCGACTGAGAACGAGGACCTCGGCTGCAGCCTATACGAACTTCCCTCGGGCAAGCGAGGATGGCCGTATCATTACCATACAGGGAATGCGGAGGCTGTGTACGTCATCGCAGGCGAGGGCGAACTCCGAGGCCCTGACGATGAGAAGATCACACTCGAGAAGGGAACCTACGTCGCATTGCCTGCCGGGCCGTCCGGTGCCCACCGTCTCAGGAATACCGGTGATAGTCCCCTTCGGTATCTTGCATTCTCGACGATGAATGACCCGGATGTCTTGCGGTATCCCGACTCAGACAAGATCGGCGTCATGGCCGGCGCGCCACCGGGCGGAAATAGCGACGAACGATTCATCGGGGGATTCTTCCCCGCGGACGCGACGGTGGACTACTGGGACGGCGAATAGTCCGTCACGCTCGATATCAGTGCAAAGGCTGCCCGCTCATCCGGGCCCCCGCACCGGTCGACCACCGCTCGCAATCGATCGAGCCGATCGCGGAGCGGAGCGTCGGCAAACGCTTCGACATCGAGCCTGGAAGCTGCGACTGTCGCCTCCACGACCGCCGCATATCCTCGGTTCGTCGTTGGGACGACACGCCGCTCGACACCGGATTCGACCGCTGCAAGCTCCCAATCGATCCAGGTGGTACCCTGAGAGTCGCCGCGGTCGATCACGGACGCCTCGACTCGGACCCAGGCGTCGGCACACGCAAGAATCGGCGTCGGTTCTTCACGAACGGTCAGCGCCGCCTGCGTGAATGCAACCGGATCCCTGGCGAATTGAACGTAGCCACGGCCATGCTCAGTCAAGTTGCGTTTAGTCCGGGTCTCGCCCCAGGTGCGCGCCGTTGGCGAATCGCCATTCGTCGGGGCGTTGAGGCCGAGTGCTGCGACGTTCCACCGCCCGTCGGGTCCCGGAGTCGTGATGATGGATTCCGTCACGCCGCGAAGCGAAACTGGCCAATCGCCGTTCCCGCTCATATCATCAGGCCCGCCTCGAGGGCACAAAACAGTCCGCCGGCGGTGATATCCGCAGTGGTCCCTGGATTGATCCCCCGCGTTACGAGGTCGTCAGCGAATGCATCGACATCGGACTTTCCATCGAGGACAGCCGCCGCCCGTTCGCAGACTTCATGAGCGGTCGTAGCGTCATGTTGGGTGACGACAAACGTGTCCGGCTCCACCGCCAATTCTTCCAGATAGGCCGATGCCGCACGGTCGGTGACCGAGCCGGTCCCTGCGGTGATTCGGTTCGCCACCCGTTTCGTGCGAGGGAAACCGGAGATCCACTCCGCGGCGACGCCGTCGCGATCAGCGCTAGCGCGCATGATATCCGACAGTGATAGCTCGTTGTCGATCAATTCCGCCGCCGCGTCGCTCCCTCGACGCACGTCCGGAACGGCCGTATCGTCTGGTGGCTCCCGGACTGCGACATCGACATGATCGAATGCTGCGTAAAACCTGACGGCGTCTTCGACAGTGGTTTCGTTGACAACTTCTTCGGCGGCGGCAACAGGGTCGTTGGCCCGAGCAGCGCCACGAAGCAGCGGCGCCAGTAGTAGAATGGCACCAAACTGTGTATTCCCTCCGGATTGACAGCTCATCCCCGCGATCGCGCGTTCGAATGCGGCACCGAATGCTTCATCGGGTGCCGCAAGAGCGGCGAGCCCATCCCGAGCACCGACTGCCCCGGCAAGAAAGTGTTCAAACCGAAGTGATGGATACTCACGATGTCGGTCTACATTCCCAGGCTTCGGGGTGCTCGCAACCTCAAGCAAGAGAGCTAACTCAGCATGTTCACTCGGTTTCACTGCTCAGCCTCAGGTGCCGGCCGGGAGGACTCGAACCAGCTTCCAACAGCCCGCCGGACACGCTTCAGTACTGTCGGGTCATCACTCGGCCGCCCGACGCTCACAGCGTCGGCTCCGTGGTCAAGGTACTCGGCAACCGTCTCCCGATCGCGGACTCCATTATTGGCGATCACGAAGCAGTCGGTCGCCGCAGCCACGAGACCGACAACCGGCTCACTATCCATGGCGTCGATGTGGAGGATATTGGCACCGGCAGATTCCAAGTCCTGTCCAAGATCCGGCAAATCCACCCCTGAAACCTCGGTTCGGAGTTTGACAGAAACGGTAGCCCCAGCGCTCGCAGCGGTCTTTACCTGTTGACGGAGTCGCGCTGGTTCGGACATGAGGATTTGTCCTGCTCCGGCCGCGCACATTTCCGCCTGTCGGCAGTGCGCGTTCACCTCGAGGATCGCGTCGCGGTTGGCACAGACGGCCGCCGCCCGTCGAATGGCGGCCGGTTCGACTGCGCGTACATTGAACCCTGGTGTCAGCGAGACATCCGACAGCGCACCGAGCTGGTCGTCGATAAACGCGAACTGGTCAGCAGGCAGAAATTCCTCGCGGTCACGTTCCTGCATGGAACGGGCCGCCTGGCGGGTGGGCTCATCGAGTGCGATCCCGCCGAGGAACGCTGCACCGACATAGGGTGCGGCTGCACGGGCCCACGCGGCGTCGGACCGGCCACTGAGGCTCGCAAGCGCGACACGCGGGTTGAGCATCATGCCGCCACCTCGAGAGCCTCGTCGACTGCCTTGGCGACTCGTTCCGCATCGCTTGAATCCTCCAACGTCGTGTCGGTCCGGACGACGGGTCGCTCGAGCGGCGTCCCATCGGCCGTGTCCAACACGAAAGCGTCCGCCCATGAGTACGCCGCCGCAACGCCCGCGGTCGACGGCTCCCGATCAGTACCGGCCATCAGCGCCGCCGCTGGACCCGAAAACACTTGATCTTCGACGAACGGCGAAACCGCCACGACTGTCGTTCGCTCGAGCGCTTCACGGATTCCGTCTACGGCCTCCATCGGACCGATGCTTGTGACCGGGTTCGCGGGTCCGACCACGACAGGCCCATCCAACGCATCGAGAACGGCCGGTGTCGCTGACGCCGTCTCCGCACCGCGGTATTCGACACCATTGACTGTCGGCTCGCCTTCGCGTGCGACCCAGTATTCCTGAAAGTGCATTGGTCCATCTACCGTCTGGACGATACTAGCGATGGGGTCGTCAGAGACCGGTAACAGCGTCCGCTGCAGCCCATAGGCGTCAGCAAGCCTCCGCGTCACCTCAGTCAAAGTGTGGCCGTCGTCGAGCAGACTCGTTCTCGTGATATGGATGGCACGGTCACGATCACCGATGAACATGAACTCACCGACCCCGGAAAACCGCCGCCACCGGGCCAACTCCCGGCCAGCGGTCTGGGCATCCGCAGGCAAAAAATGCGGTTCGGTTCCGAGGTCGGCCGCGGTCGCAATGCGCTGCAGTTCATCGTGCGTTTCGCCCGTATCCTCCGCAATGCCCCACCATGTGTCCCGATCAAGCAATCCCGCTCCCAGGAAAAGGACCGTATCGAGATCGGGACAGACCAGCAATCCGCCAAGTTCGACGTCGTCGCCTGTATTCGCGACGACTGTCGTCTCCGCGGGCGGGAAGACCGTCTCGGAACCCGACAGTAGCTTCGGGGTCCCGGTCCCACCCGAGAGGAATGTGACCATTTAGCCCCGGTACCGCCCGGCGGGGCATAAACTGTCGGCTCGGGCGGCCAATTTTCAGGGTTGAGAATTGCGGAATCAGCTTCAAGGCGAGTGGCCTGCTGACTCCGAGCGGATGGGAACGGAGACCGTCGTCTACCGTGCCTATCGTTTTGGCCCAGCAGATCCCGCTGAGCCCCATGTCTATGGCGCGTGTGCACCGGGCTGGCATGTGACCGGGGCGGTCTCGGAAGCGGTTGAGGATTGGATCGCATTTATGCGCGGTCGACATGTGGAGCGCGTCTGCTCGATCGTTCCGGGTGGAGATCACGCCGGTGCGGGCAACCTCAGGCGGTACCGCGAGGAATTCGGGCGGAAGCATGTCACGCACGCACCGATTCCTGACGGCCGGCTCCCTGATCTCGCAGTATTAAGAGATGACATTTTGCCGTTTCTCGCCTCCGCCCGGGCGAACGATACACGCGCAGTCGTGGTGGGACTCACGGGCGTGGGCCGAACCGGGGTGGTGCTGGCGGGGTGGTTGATCCGTCACCGCGGGTTCGATGTGCAGGAGGCTATTGGCACCGTCCGCGAAGTCGGACGTGATCCCCGGGCAGTAGTCGAGCGCGGTGAGCCCTCACGGGGTGACCTCCATGACCTCCTCGCGGCACTAAATTGAGCTGCCTTCCGCTGTAGCGGTGGGTCTCAGTGCCGCCTCTGACTCCGTCCGCATACGGAGGACACCAGTTTTGCTACCGACGTCGAGGTCCACAAGGACCGATCGCGGGACCTCGCTACAAAGGGTTCCCAATGTGCAACAGACACGGTCGGGAGGCGGACAGAGATACGGGCATGGATCGAGTATCGATGCCCGCGCCACCCTCGACTAACGCCGTGGATGCTCGCCTCGCACACTCTATCCCGCGGAGCCGCACTTATGGGCAGCCCCGGCCAAGGCCAGGCCAATGACGACAATCAAGGACAGCGTCCACGACCATATCTCGGTCGCGGGCGTTTGCCGGGACCTTCTCGATACGCCGCCTGTCCAACGGCTCCGGCGTGTCCGACAGCTCGGTACGGCTGGTCTCGTGTACCCGTCCGCCAACCACACCCGGTTTGAACACGCTCTCGGCGTCTACCACCTGGCGGATCGCGCACTGGACCACCTCGGAGTCGAGGGAGAAGCCGCTGAGCGGGTGCGAGCGGCAGCACTCCTGCATGACGTCGGACATGGACCGTATAGTCACAATATCGAGGACCTCCTCGAGCGTCGGACCGGTCGGAGCCACGATGACGTCAGCCATCTCGTCGGCAGTGGGGCCGTGGCGCGAATCTTGAGCGAATACGGTCTGAATCCCGATCGGATCGCCGACCTCATCGCCGGAGAAGGACGCTTCGGACAGCTCGTTTCCGGTGAACTCGACGTTGACCGGATGGACTACCTCGTCCGAGATGCACACCATACCGGTGTCCCATACGGCACGATCGATCACGAACGGCTCGTCCGGGAGCTGCGATTCGTTGATGGAGAATTGGTTCTCGATGAGGGAAACGTCCAGACGGCCGAGAGCCTCCTGCTCGCGCGGGCGCTGATGAATCCGACAGTGTATCGTCACCCGGTAGCCCGGATCGCAAAGACAACACTGCGACGTGCCACCGAAGCGCTCCTCTCGGCGACTGACCTTGACGCAGCGGAGGTTGCCAGGATGGACGATTACGACCTTCGAGTGGCGTTGCGAAAGTGCGAGCAGACGGCAGAGGCAGCGCGTCGCTTGGACGAACGTGAACTGTATAAACGAGCCGTCTGGGCCGAGATGGAAGCGGTTCCGGAGTCGGTTCTCGCAGCGGATCACGGGGCCATACGCGATCTCGAAGCTGATATCGCTGCCGATGCTGGCGTCGAACCCGCGGCTGTCAGTCTCGACATTCCCCACGAACCGTCCATACCTGAGACCACGTCCCGTGTCGTCGTCAATGGAGAAGTTCGGCAACTGGGGGAGCAATCGACACTCGTCAGCGCGCTCCGTGCGGCGGGGCGGGATCAGTGGCGACTCGGAGTGTATGCGCCGGCCGAACATAGCGACCGAGTGGGGAATGCAGCCATCCGGACGCTTGGACTGGACCTTTCGGGCGCCCTCGTCCGGGATGTGCGGCCGGGGATCAACGCCACCCTGGAGGACTTCGAATGACGATCGTCGAGGGAACAGTCCTCCGCGGACCGGAGTACGAACCGGTTGAGGGCCGAGTCGTCATCGGGGAACACGGACGGATCGACGCGGTCGAGGAGGCAAACGCTCGGAGTGACGATATCGTCATCCCAGCGTTCGTCAACGCCCACACACACGTTGGGGATGCGATCGCGAAGGATGCCGGCGAGGGATTAAGCCTCGCCGAACTCGTTGCACCGCCAGACGGTCTCAAACACCGGCTCCTCCGCAGTGCGGATCGCGACGAGCAGGTCACAGCGGTTCGGCGCACGCTCTCATTTATGCTCTCATCCGGGACAACGGGCTGTCTCGACTTCCGCGAAGGTGGCGTCGCTGGTGTCGAATTGCTTCGGGAAGCGGCCCGCGGACTGCCGATCACTGCGCTGGCGCTCGGTCGAGAAACGGTAGAGGCCATGGAAGTGGGAGACGGATTCGGCGCCTCGAGTACGAATGATGGCGAATTTGGCACTGAACGTGCGGCCACGCGGGAGGCCGGCAAAATTTTCGGGATTCACGCCGGCGAGGCTGATAGTTCTGATCTCAACGGCGCCCTCGACCTCGACCCGGATTTCCTCGTCCACGTCGTTCATCCCGAACCGCTCCATCTGGAGCGGATTGCCGACCGAGAGGTTCCGGTCGTGGTCTGCCCCCGTTCGAATCTCGTCACGGATGTCGGAGTGCCCCCGGTGCGAGAGCTTCTTGACCGTACGTCGGTCGCGCTGGGCACGGATAACGTCATGCTGAATTCGCCAGATATGTTCAGAGAGATGGAGCTCACGGCCAAACTCACGGATGTTAACGCGCGCGAAGTGCTGCGGATGGCCACACGCGCGGGCGCCGAACTCGCTGGATTGGACTCCGGCGTCATCGAAGCGGGCCGACCAGCGCAGCTGACCGTCCTCGACGGCGACTCGGACAACTTAACTGGAACCACAAACCCGGTTCGAGCCGTCGTGAGACGCGCTGGGGTGGCAGATATCCGCGAGACGATTCACGAACCTGGCGCGTAGGGTGTCGCTCGCTATGCACGACGCCCAGCCGATCGACACCACTGGTGGGCCGACCGCGAAACTGGTTAGCTCGTCCGAAGGTGCTCGCAATCGCCAGCAGTGACGGTGTGTCGCTCGTTCTCGGTCTGAACGATAAGTGCCCCCGTATCGTCGACGTCGACCGCCTTACCCTCGACTGGTCCGGCTGGGGTCTCGACGCGGACATTTCGACCAAGCGTTGTTTCCAGCTCTCGCCATGCTGGAACGATATCGTCAAGATCCGCGCAGAGAGCGTGGAAGGTCTCAAGCAGCCGTTGGGTAAACCGTCGACGGTCGACTGACTCCCCGAGTTCAGCAGCGAGGCTCGTCGCCTCGAAGTCCGACAGGTCGACCGGATCGACATTCGCATTGACACCGATGCCAACTACGATCCAGGACAGGCGATCCGCTTCGGCCGCCATTTCCGTGAGGATGCCGGCGATCTTCTCGTCAGCCACGAGGACGTCGTTTGGCCATTTGATCCGGGCGTTGACGCCCGCCTCGCGAGCCGCACTTGCCGTCGCCACTGCGCCTGCAAGGGTGTAGAGCGATGCCGTTCTCGGCGGTCCATCCGGCCGGAGAACGATCGATAGCCAGACACCGCCGCTCGGCGAGGCCCACCCGCGGTCCAATCGACCGCGTCCGGCGGTCTGCTCGTCCGCAAGTACGACGATGTTCGCAGCGCCCTGCTCGGCTAGCGTCCGGCCCCGATCGTTCGTACTTGGGATGGCATCGTGAAATTCGATGGCATAGGGGGCCTCGAGGCCGAATTCGACGGCCGGACCGCCGAAATCCGGTATCCCTGTCAGCTCGTAGCCGTCGGGGCCGGCCTCGATGGCAAACCCTTCATCACGGAGCGCTTCCACGTGTTTCCAAACCGCCGCACGCGTCACGTCGAGGTCGCTCGCGATGGCGCTCCCTGAAATTGGCCCGTTGGCAATGGCATCGAGTACCCTCGCCCTCGTCTCCTGCATCTCAGTCGATGACAACCAGTGTGTCGCCCATGTCGACGGATTCGCCCTCGGCGACGGCCACTTCAGAGACGGTCCCGTCGAACTCCGATACGACATCGTTCTCCATCTTCATGGCCTCGAGTACGACGAGCACATCGCCGGCAGCAACCTCATCGCCTTGACTCACATTTACCTCGAGAATCGTACCTTGCATATCGGCGGTGACCGTTTCCCCGGCCGCCTGTCGCCCGCCGTCATCGCCCCCATCAGCGGGTCCGGCCTGCTCCGGTCTGGGTTGAGTTCCTCCACTTGTCCCGGTGTCTGGCACCTCAACCGCCGGTGCACCGCGCTCTTCCAGGGCCACTTCGAACCGTTTGCCGTTGACTTCCACGGTAAATTCACGCTCCGTGACATCCCCGTCCTCGGTTTCGACGGTGTCCGTTCCCCAGCGGTCCTGCGCCTCCTGGATACGCTCTCGGTCGAATTCCTCATCGAGATAATCCGTGGTGTGGATTCCCCCGCGAAATCGCTCGTCCTCGAGCATCAGGCGATGGAACGGAATGATCGTCACGACCCCTTCGAGATCGAACTCCGCCAGGGCCCGTTGGCTCCGTCGGAGACAGGCGTCCCGATCCTCGGCATGAACGATCAATTTCGCAATCATAGAATCGTAGTCAGTGACCAAGTCATCACCCTGCCGCAGGGCGTCATCGAGACGCACGCCAATACCACCGGGTGGATCGTAGGTCTGGAGGGCACCGCCGGTGGCCGGCGCAAACTCCTGGGCGGCATTCTCTGCATTGATCCGATATTCGATCGCATGTCCGTCGAACTCGACGTCATCCTGGGCGAAGTCGAGTTCCTCACCCGCGGCAACCCGCAACTGCCAGGCGACGATATCGATCCCGGTCAGCTCTTCAGTAACCGTATGCTCGACTTGGATTCGCGTATTAACCTCCAGGAAATAAAAATCGGTATCCGGTCCGAGCCGCTCGCCAGGTTCTCGATCGCCACCCGCGACGAGAAACTCGACCGTGCCGGCGTTCGTATAATCGGCTGCCTGCACGCCGCGGCGGGCCGCCTCGCCGATTCGCTCGCGAAGTTCATTCGTCAGTGCCGGGCTTGGGCCCTCCTCAATGACCTTTTGGTGTCGGCGTTGAAGCGAGCAATCCCGCTCGCCGAGATGCCGAACATTGCCGTGTTCATCCCCGAGAATCTGGACTTCCACGTGGCGCGGAGATTCCAAGTAACGTTCCAGATAGACGGAATCGTTATCGAAGTACGCCTCCCCTTCCCGTTGGGCACTTTCGAGCTGGTCAGCGGCTTCATCGGCGGATTCGACGACTTTCATACCACGACCGCCACCGCCACCCTCGGCCTTGATGGCAACCGGAAATCCGTGCTCCTCGCCAAAGGCGATGACTTCATCAGGCTCATCTACTGGCTCGGTCGTTCCAGGGACGATCGGGACATCCGCATCGCGCATAATGCGACGGGCGTGCGTTTTCTCCCCGAGCCGTTCCATGGCATCGCTACTCGGACCTACCCAAGTGATGCCCTCAGTCTCTTCGACGCGTTCTGCGAATCGCGCGTTCTCAGCGAGGAATCCGTACCCCGGATGGATGGCGTCTGCGCCGGCCCGCTTCGCGGCGTCGATGATCGCTTCCTGATCGAGATATGAGTCGGCAGCCCGCGCTGGGCCGACGTTGTAGGCTTCGTCAGCATACCGGACATGGCCGCCATGCTTGTCTGCCTCGCTGTATACTGCGACCGTCTGCACACCAAGCTCCTCACAGGCCCGCATCACGCGGACGGCGATCTCGCCGCGATTGGCGACGAGAACCTTCTCGAACATACGCGCCGTAACGCCGGTCCTCACCAAAAGGGTGTGGCACTCGCGACGGTGTTACAACCGGTCGGCGCGACCGGCGGCGGTCCATGGATCGACCGGCACGGCGTCGTTCACGCGGACACTGGCGCCTCTTCGTCGGTCGAGACGCCCCGAGTACTGCCAGTGCCGGCCCGTCCACCCGATATCCTCATCGTCGGCTGCGGCGACGGCTGCGGCCAGCTCTTGATCCCGCAAATGGGCGCCGATCGCCGCTGCGACGGCTGCCGCCTCATCGGAGCCTGCCGAGTCAAGGCCTGCGAGACGTTCCACGAGCGTAGCGTCCGAGCTCATAACGGGATATTGCCGTGCTTCCGATCCGGCCCGCTCTTGCGCTTCGACCGCAGCATCTCGAGATCCGAAATGAGTGTCGGGCGGGTATCCGGCGGTTCGATCACGTCATCCACAAACCCCCGGTCTGCGGCGGTATACGGGTTGGCAAACTGATCTCGATATTCCGAGACGAGCTCTTCGCGGCGCTGGTCGGCGTCATCGGCCTCCTCGAGTTCGTCGCTATAGAGCACGTTTACCGCGCCCTCGGGGCCCATAACAGCAATCTCGGCAGTCGGCCAGGCATAATTTACATCGGCTCCGATGTGTTTCGACGACATCACGTCATACGCGCCACCGTAGGCCTTCCGTGTGATGACGGTCATAAGCGGCACCGTCGCTTCGGAGAAGGCGTAGAGCAGCTTGGCCCCGTGCATGATGATACCGTTGTGCTCCTGATCGGTTCCCGGCATGAAGCCAGGGACATCCACGAATGTTAGAATGGGGATGTTGAAGGCGTCACAGAACCGGACGAACCGCGCGCCCTTGACCGAGGCGTCGATATCCAGCGTGCCAGCGTTAAACCGTGGCTGGTTGGCGACAATACCGATCGCGTGGCCATCAAGCCGGCCGAAGCCGATCACGAGGTTCCGCGCGAACGCTTCCGCGACCTCGAAAAATGAGCCCTCGTCGACGATCCGGTCGATCACGTCAGTCATATCATATGGTTTCTGTGGCTGATCGGGCACGATCTCAAGGAGCTCATCGTCGCGCCGGTCGGGGTCGTCCCAGGGATCCACCCGCGGTGGGTCTTCCACATTGTTCTGAGGGAGATACGATAGCAGATGTCGCAGATCGTCAAGGGCGGCCTCCTCATCGGCAGCTGTGAGATGGGCCACACCGGACTCCGAGGCGTGAGTCGACGCGCCTCCGAGCTCGTCAAAGCCGACCTCTTCGCCAGTAACCGTCTCGATGACGTCCGGGCCCGTAATGAACATGTGGCTGGTCTCCTCGACCATCAGAATGAAATCCGTGATCGCGGGAGAATACACTGCGCCACCGGCACACGGACCCATGATCGCGGAGATTTGCGGCACGACTCCACTTGCCAGTTGATTCCGGTGGAAAATCTCCGCATAGCCGGCCAGGGAGTCGATCCCTTCCTGAATACGTGCGCCTGCCGAGTCATTGAGCCCGATGATGGGTGCGCCCGTCTCGAGGGCTTTATCCATCACCTTTGTAACCTTTTCAGCGAATACTTCACCAAGCGAGCCACCGAAGACCGTGAAGTCGTGGGCAAATACGAAGACCGTCCGACCGTTGACCTCACCGTATCCGGTCACGACGCCATCGCCCAGATACTCCCGCTCCGCCATGTCGAAATTGTGCGAGCGGTGTGTCCGAAACTGGTCGAATTCGGTGAATGTTCCGTCATCGAGGAAGTAGTCAATCCGCTCCCGTGCCGTGAGCTTGCCGCGGTCGTGTTGGGCCTCGATGCGCTCCTCTCCGCCGCCAAGTTCAGCTTCCGAACGGCGTTCGCGAAGCTCGTCGATACGCTCGTCCATAGTCATCGAAGCCGTCCTCCGTCGCTCATTCGTCACGAGACCAGGCGGGAGGCCCCCTAAAGGGTTCGCCACAGGCCCGAAGATTTTGGTCGCCACAGACCGTTGCCTGCGTACCACTCACCCATCCACCAATGTCCGATCCATCCACGTCCGATGAACGGTCCGACGCAGGAATCAGCTCGAACACCGTCTCGAGGCGAAATGTTATCGCCGGCCTTGGCCTCGTAGGTGGTGTCGCCGGACTGCTGCGTAGCGGTTCAACTGGCACCGCCAGCGCGCGGGTGACCCGCAGCAGTGGTCCATGGCGCGTCGAGGTCGATGGACAGACGGCGCTGCAGCTCGGACCGGCTCGTCGTGTCACGATTGACGAGGAGTCGTTCACGGGGGGCGAGAACGTCCGTTTCGGCCGACACAACACCATTGCTGATGGGGTGACTGGTGCGTCAGTGGCCGGCGGCGGTATGCGCGCCCATCGCGATGGTGACACCCACGGAAACGAGGTGAAGAGTCACTTCGGGGCCGTCAGCGGCGGAATCGCGAACACCGTCGGGAGTGACGGTGGGCCGGCGAAAGGTATTCTCGCTGCAGTCGGCGGGGGCGCCGCAAACGAAGCGACGGGCAGCTCCGCGACAGTTGCGGGTGGCAAAAGCAACGAAGCAACGGGACCCCGGTCAGCTATCGGCGGGGGAATCAATAACGAGGCTGAGGGCTCTGCCGCGGCTGTCGGCGGCGGAATCGGCAACCATGCCGACGGCCGGTTTGCATCGGTTGCGGGCGGTGGCGGTAATGCCGCTACACAGCAATACGCAAGCACGGCGGGTGGCCGCAGTAACCGCGCGACAGCCGAAGCAGCCACCGTTGCGGGCGGCCATAAAAACGCTGCGACGGGTCGAAGAGCAACTGTCGGCGGAGGATACTACAATTTCGCAAACGGCCACGGTGCCGTCGTGCCTGGCGGGGCGAATAACGTCGCCGACGGAAAGTATGCCCTCGCCGCGGGGTGTGGCGCGGATACGAATGGTCACGACGGGGCGATCGTCGTCGGAGACTCGAGTGACGAAAGTATCCACGCTGACCGTAACGATACCGCCTTCTTCCAGATGCCCATCCGTGCACCGGCATTCGAGACCACGAGCGCTCGGACTGCAAAAACCGACATTAAGCCGGCTGATCCTGAGGAGGTGCTCGAGAAAGTTCGGGCATTGGACATCTCACGCTGGCGGTTCGAAGGAACGGATACGGAGCATCTCGGCCCGATGGCCGGTGAATTCAACGACTCCCTCGATATCGGTGCCGACGAGGAATCGATCGCGACCGTCGATGCCGACGGCGCCGCGTTGGCCGCAATTCAGGGGCTCGCGACAGCTCTCGATGATGCGACTGAGCGCATCGATGAGCTTGAAGACGAGCTCTCGAACCGCAAAGACCGGATAGATACGCTTGAGCGCCGTTTGACAACCCTCGAAGCGGCAATTGATAGTCAGGCTTCTCCGTAAACGGGCACCGCGGCTCCGCTCGTAACCGGTGTCGCATCCGAACATAACGCGCACACGGTCCGGGCGATCTCGGTCGGGTCGACCCATTCGTCGAAATCGGCGTCGGGCATCATATCGCGATTCATCGGCGTATCGATTACGCTTGGCATGACTGCATTCGCACGGACCGTGCCACGATTCTCTTCGGCGATCGTCTCAGTGAGTAATCGGACTCCGGCCTTCGAAGCACGGTAGATCCCGTCCCCCTCCCCACCCTCAAGCGAGGACCGTGCCGACACGGAGACGATGGATCCCTCAGCTTCCCGGAGATGCGGGAGAGTGTGCTTGGACACGAGAAACATCGTTTTCAAATTCACATCGAACAGGAAATCGAAGGTGTCGACGCCGGTCTCGTCGAGCGGGTCACCCCCACGCCAGGTGCCGGCAATGTTTGCGACTGCATCAAGCCGGCCGTGGTCGTCAACGATATTGGCGACCGTCGCAGCAACCTCGTCCTCATTCGTCGCATCGGCACCGTAAAAGTCGATCAGAGAGGGATCGTCGAGAATGAAGGACTCGTCGTCCGGATCGACGATATCCAGTCCACACACCGTCGCTCCCGCAGCGTTGAAACCAGTTGCGACGGCGCTGCCCAACGCACCACCAACACCAGTCACGAGCACGACGCTCCCGTCGAAATCGAACTCTGCGCGCATGCCGGGACCAAGAGCGGATGCCGAATAAAGACCACGCGGAAACGCTTAACCTCCGGGCGCCGCGCGTGCTGATATGGATCTCGCCGTCCTTGGCGCGGGTGCCTTCGGTCGGGACCTTGCGCAGGTGCTTGCTAGGGGCGGCGCTACCGTCGCCTTGCATGATGCAGACGCGACGGCGGTTATGGACGCCGTGGACACCATCGACCGCCGTCTCGAGGACAAGGGCGATGCCGCTCGCGTCGACGCCACGACCGATCGCACGGCCGCCGTCGCCGACACCGATTTCGTTTTCGTAACTGTTCAGGAGGACGCGACAGCCAGACGTGAGCGGCTTGCGTCTCTCGAGGAGGTCATGGATCCAGAGACCGTGATCGCGGTCACCGACTCGGATGGGGGGATTACAGTCGCGGCAGCCGCCCTTCAGCACCCAGAGCGAGCCATTGCACTCTGCATCCCAGACCCGATCTCGGCGTCCATCGTTGAGGTCATCGTGGCTGATCAAACGTCGACAGCGATCCTTGATCGCGTCGAGTCACTCTTCGCCGACCTCCAGCTTCCCACCGCGGTGGTTCGTGATCATCCTGGAATCGTCTCGACCCGGCTGGCTCTCTCGGCGGAGGTCGAGGCCATGCGGGCGTATGCCGACGGGATTGCGTCCGTCCCTGATATCGATGATGCGTTCGCTCAACGCTATAACCACCCCGTCGGCCCACTCGAGCGGGCGGACCGAGCCGGGCTCGATGACCGACTCGAAACGCTCGACACACTTGCAGATACACTCGGTGACCGGTTCGCACCGCCACGGATTCTCCGCGAATTGGTTGATAACGGGCAGCTCGGCCGGGCAAGTGGGGCAGGGTTTTACGAATGGACGGATGGCGAGCCGGCTGGTGGAGCAGTGCCCGACCCCGAGCTCATTGAGGGCGGGACACAGCGAGGCGACCCTGGTCGATGACGAACGAACCGTCTGAGGACCCACCCGAGCTACGCGACCTCTACGATGAACTCCAAGAATTGGAGGAACTGGTGGAGTCACCGGAGGCGCGTAAACAGGTTCGAGAGGCCATGGATATGACGCTCGAGGTTGACCGTGGTTCGCTATTCGGTCGTGTCATTCGAGGTTTCGATCTGAATGACGCCGCGGAGATGTTGCTGGGAGCACTTATTTTCGGCATCCCGATGTTCGTTGAAGGTGGCACGACCGAGATCGGGCAGTTCGTTGCGGAATCCCCAGCATTTCTGGTCATTACGCATCTTATCGGAATCGGAATCGCGATCGGGATCCTCTACATTGCAGATTTTCAGGACGTCAGAATCCATAAACCGATTCTCGGGCTGATTCCGCGGCGCCTGGTCGGTGTCCTTTCGATCTCCTTCGCAACGGCCGCGATCCTCATGACGGTGTGGGGCCGTGTCGATTGGGCCGTCCCCTGGATCGCGTTCTGTACGGTGAGCGTTGCCTATGTCCCGATGGTGATCGGCGCCTCGCTTGGCGATATCCTCCCGGGAACCTGAGGTCGATCCCTTTAACCGCGGCCACTGGGAACGGAGGGGCATGAGCCAGGGCGAATCGAAACGGGCCCAGAAGTGTATCTCGTGTGGCATCAACATCGCCGGCACGAATGCCGCGCGGTTCGCGTGCCCCGAGTGTGGCCATCGGATCTTCCGGTGTGCAAAGTGCCGCAAGCAGAGCAACCTGTACGAGTGTCCGGAGTGCGGGTTTACGGGGCCCTAATCATGGGGAAAGTAGCCGCGGCCATCAAGGTCATGCCCGAAAGCCCGGATGTCGATTTAGACGCACTCCAAGAGCGTCTCGAGCGATCACTGCCGGAGGGGGCGAAAATCAATGGGTTCGAACGTGATGATGTTGCGTTCGGACTCGTCGCTTTGATCCCGACCGTTCTGGTTCCCGATGAAGCGGGCGGGACGGAGGCCGTTGAAGAGGCCTTCGCTGGCGTCGACGGCGTGGAATCCGTCTCCGTCGAGAACGTCGGACGGATCTGAGCGTGGGGCATCGCGGCTCCGCGAGGTCGTGAGCGCGCCAGAGGCGGCAACGACCGCGGAGGCCGCCGTTCCAGGGCCATCGCGTCGCCGATCACTGGCGACAGTCCTCGGGATCGTCTTTCTCGATCTCCTCGGCTTCGGCATCATTATTCCAATTCTGCCGTTCTACGTCCGCAGCTTCGGCGTTAGCGATGTATTCATCGGTCTTCTGGCGGCCGCGTATTCCGCCATGCAATTTGGGTTCGCCCCGCTCCTCGGTCGGGTATCGGACGAACGCGGACGCCGGCCGGTACTCGCGCTGTCCCTGGCCGGGAGTGCGGTTGCGTGGGTGGTCTTTGGATTGGGCGCGGAACTCCGGCCAAGCCTCGGTGTCGTAGGTGCGCTAGCCGCTATCTTCGCCGCACGGATGCTCGCCGGAGCAATGGGCGGAAATATCGCCACAGCTCAGGCCTACGTGACTGATATAACGCCCACTGGTGATCGTGCAAACGCACTGGGGCTCGTCGGCGCGATGTTCTCGCTTGGATTCGTCTTTGGCCCCGCCCTTGGCGCTGTGGTCGCGAGCGATGCCGTCGTCACCGCTGCCCGCAGCGTCCTGCCGGCAATCGTACCGGCGACGGCATTCTCGTTGCCGAGTTTTCTCGCAGCCGGGATGAGCTTCCTCGCGCTGATCGCGACGCTTGTACTGCTCCCGGAGCCGGACCGGCAACGTCAGCGAACGCATCGTCGCGGGGTTGTGGCGCAGTTCCGGGCAGCCCTTGCTGATGCCGCGCTTCGGCCGCTCGTTATAGTCTTCCTCGTCTTCTCCATCGCGTTTTCTGGGGTCACAGTGGCGTTCGTTCCCTTCGTGGCCGATGTCTACGGATTCGACGCAGCCGCAGCTGGATTCCTCCTAACGTATATTGGCGTGCTTGGCGCGCTGAACCAAGGCGTTCTGGTGAGGATTCTGACCCGTCGCTATCGGGCAATTCAGCTCGCTATCGGTGGCGCAGTGGTACTCGTCGCCGCACTCGTTGTACTGCCGCTGGCACCGATCATCGGCGCTGCACTGCCAACGGCACTGGGGCCGCTGGTAGGGTTGCTTGTCGCGCTCGCAGTCCTCTCAGCTGGCAATGGCCTGCTCTCCGTCGGGATGACGACGCTCGTCTCGGCCGCTGCTGGTGAAAACGAACAAGGCGGTGCGTTCGGTGTGACGCAGGGCGCCGGAAGTTTGGGACGAACCATCGGTCCCCCAGTCATGACGGCCATCTATGTGCTCGCGGTCTGGGCACCATTCCTCCTTGCCGCCGTCCTGACGATCGGTGTGGTCATGCTTCTGCACGGCATCGGCCGCCGAGTAGCGACGTGACGCCGGCGGAACGCACGTTTTATCCCTTTGAGTGGAGTATCCACCGCCAATGCCCAACTCGCACGGTCCCCGCCAGGGGACGCGAAACAAGTTGCGTAACGACCCCCGGGATCGCGGGACATCGCCACCCCAGCGGGCCGTCCAGGAGTTCGACGTCGGCGAGCGGGTCCACCTCTCGATCGACCCGAGTGTTCCCGACGGCCGGTACCATCCCCGGTTCGATGGCAAGACGGGGACAGTTACCGGCCAGCAGGGTCGTGCCTACCGGATCGAAATCACCGACGGCAATAGCACCAAGACCGTCATCGCAACCCCAGCCCATCTCAGCAGGCAGGAATGACGATCTTCAAGGAACAAGTGTCGGAGGAGTATCTCACGATCGCCGAGACGAAAGCAATCCTCGAGGACATCGAGGCCGAGCGCGCTGCCGATGAGGAGCGGGAAATGCGGTACGAACTCGCCCGGGCGATTGAGCACGTGAACCGTTTCGCCGACCTCTCGCCGGAGGAAGCCCAGGAGTTCGTCGCCGAGCTTCTCGAACTCGAGAAAGTTGACGACGCGACTGCTCACAAGATCGTTGACCTCAAACCGCGAGATCGGGACGAGCTCCGCTCAATCTACGCTCAAGAGCGGTTCACTCTCGACGGCGAGGAACTCGACGAAATTCTCGACGTCGTTCGTCGTCACGTCTGAGCGACCCTTTATGGTGCCACTCGCCGTACGTTAGCACCATGTCCGAGGACGAGCGCGCGCAGGCAGTCGTGCTCGATGTGCTGCCACACGGCCGGTCCGAGGACGACCGTCCGCAATACCGGAAGCAGCCGCTCGTCTATGCCATGGGAGTGGATGACTTCTTGCTGTTCGAGTGTGTCGTAGATGATCCGGGCGCAGTCTCGATCGGGGACCGTATCTCACCCGACGCCGACGTGTTCCAACGAACCAATCGGATCGAGTATGGTGACCTCCCAGGAGGTGCGGCCTCTGAACTCGAATACGCCGTCGAAGATATCGTTGAAGCCGAGGAAGAACGCTTCGTCGACTTCTACAATGAAGCCCAGCCGATTACCCTTCGACTCCATCAACTGAATCTACTGCCCGGTATCGGGAAGAAACTCCGCAACACGATCCTCGACGAGCGGGAGCGACGGCCGTTTGAGAGCTTTGCCGACTTAGAGGAGCGCATTTCAGGCCTCCATAACCCCGAGGAAATCCTCGTGGAGCGGATCATCGAGGAACTCCGCGAGGAGGATCTCAAGTACTGTGCATTCGCTGCCCGGGAACGCGAAGAATGACGGATGGCGATACGATCGGTGCGCGAGACCCGGATGCGCTCTTACGGCGGGCCGGTGTGAGCGGCGATCCCCGGGTGGACCAACACTTTCTCGTCGACGACCGCGTTCTTGACCGCCTCCCTGGCTACGCGGTCGAAGCTGATGTCGATCTGGGACACGTCCTCGAGGTTGGCGCGGGAACCGGGGCGCTCACCGACCGTCTCCTCGCGGTCGGCGATCACGTGACGGCGATCGAGCGTGATCCCGAGCTTGCGGACTTTCTCAGAGCGGAATTCGCCTCTGCCATCGCGGAGGGGCACCTCACGGTCGAGACTGGCAACGCACTCGAGGTGGATCTTCCCCAGTTTACCGCCGTAGTCTCGAACTTACCGTACGGGGTCTCATCCGAGATTCTCTTTCGACTGTTGCCCCACGGCCGGCCGCTCGTCGTAATGGTCCAACGGGAATTTGCCGATCGGATGGTTGCGCCACCTGACACGGACGAGTACGGCCGGTTATCCGTGGCTGCCGGGCACTACGCCGATTCAGAGGTGGTCGAACCCGTTCCACCGGAAGCTTTCACACCGCCTCCCGCTGTGGAGAGTGCCGTCGTTCGGTCGATCCCACGACATCCACCATATACGGTCCCAAACGACGAATTCTTCCTTCGATTCGTGCGAGCAGTCTTCACACAGCGGCGGAAAACTATCCGAAATGCGATCCGGAACACGGCCCATATCTCCCGGCTCACGGCCCCGGACGCGGTCGTCGACAATGCGGACGAGGAAATGCTGTCACGCCGACCCGGAGAGCTAGATCCGGAGGAATTCGCGGCGCTCGCACGTCTCGCTCATCGAGTAGGCGATCCGGATGAGTGACGACCGCAGCCGGCCACGCCTGGCGGACGAACGGGAGATCCCGCCGGTGTATCGAGCCGCAGAAGATTCACGACTCCTCGCAGACACGGTGATCGGCTACCTCGATGGAGATGAACTCGTTCTCGACCTTGGCACCGGTACGGGGTACGTCGGCCGCCGAATCGCAAGCGAGACCGGTGCCAGCGTCATCGGCAGCGATATCAATCCACACGCCTGTCGTGCTGCGGCAGGAGACGGCCTGGCCGTCATCCGCGGAGACCTGCTCGGACCGATCCAGACCGAAGCGATCGACATCGTCGTGTTCAATCCCCCGTATCTCCCGACGTCGCCCGATATCGAATGGGACGATTGGCAGGAGCGAGCCCTGTCCGGTGGCGAGACGGGACGCGCAATCATCGAGCCATTCCTCGAAGACTGTCGGCGGGTGGTACGTCGGGACGGCGCGGCGTTCCTTCTCGTCTCCTCGCTGACTGGCATCGAGGCTGTCCGTGACCACGCACGGGCGAACGGGCTAACCACCGCCATCGCCGCGGAGGAAGCCCACCCTGGCGAGCGGCTGGTGGTGATTCACCTTGTACCGAGTCGTGGAAATAACCACGACGCATCGTAGCGAGTAGGAAATATTAAAGCGCGTCATTTCTTACGAGCCGACAATGACACGCATTCGCTCCACCACCCCGGGACTCTATCCACTTCCCGACTGGGCCAAAGATGATCTGGCGGATCTAAAGGGTCACCAGAAGGAGGATCTCGTGGACGGCGACGAGGCTGGAGAAATTGCGGAAGCCTACGGTCGAGCGCGAACGGAGGTTATCGATGGCCAACGGGATGCGGGCTTGGATTTGACCGTCGAAGGGCAACTTCGGTGGGACGATATGCTTGCACATCCGCTCGCCGTCCATGATGCCGTCGAGACGCGCGGCATCGTTCGGTATTATGATAACAATAACTTCTATCGCGAGCCGGTAGTGACAGACGAATTGACGCCGGACGGAGACGTTGCCGAGGAACTAACAGCCGCAGCGGAGCTCGTTGATGATGGCCTGCAGGCGGTGTTGCCCGGCCCCTACTCGCTCGCGGGCCTCGCCACCGACGAATACTACGGTGACACGGCGACATTTCTCTCCGGGGTTGCAGAGTTTCTCGAGGCAGAGGCCGCTGCATTTCCAGCGGTGGAGACCCTGTTTCTCCTGGAACCATCGCTCGTAACTGCACCGCCGGAGAACGACGGCGCCGCGGAACGGGCCAGTGCTGCGATCGATACGGTAGCCGACGCGGTCGATGCCGATGTCGTCGTCCATACGTACTGGGGTGCACTCGATGAGGCAGTCCATGCGCACGTGCTCGATGCGGACGTCGATGCGATCGGGTATGACTTAGTGAGTGCTCCGGAGGACTCCCTGTACCTGGTCCAAGAATACGGAACGGCAGACAATGTTGCCCTCGGGCTGGTCGACAGCCAGAACACGCTAGTCGAGTCCCCGGAAACGATACGCGAGCGGATCGAATGGTTCCGCGACGGCGTGCCGGCGACGGATCTGGACACGATCTATGCGACGGCAAACACCGAATTGTTCTACCTGCCTGTAAACAAATTCGAGGCAAAACTCGAGGCCCTTGCTGCCGTGGGCGCCACGGAGGTGCCGGCATGACCCGGCAGCAATTCCGACCGACGGACCATCCCAACGAGCACTTCATCCTAACGACAGTCGTCGGGTCATATCCGAAACCAACCTGGCTCCACCGGGCCCGGGAACTTTCGGAGGACGCTGATGCAGATTTCGACGACGATGACTTCGTGGAAGCCAAGGATGACGCTGCTCGATTGATTACCGGCGAGCACGAACGAGCTGGTCTGGACGTCGTTGTAGATGGCGAGATGCGGCGGAATGAGATGGTCGAGTACTTCGCTCATCGAATCGATGGCTACGAGTTCAATGGCCCCGTCAAGGTATGGGGGCACAATTATTTCGACAAGCCGAGTGTCGTGTCCGAGGTATCCTACGGCGAGGAATGGCTCGTCTCCGAGTACGAGTTCACAAGCTCGGTCGCAACACGGCCAGTGAAGGTTCCAATCACCGGGCCGTATACACTCGCCCGGTGGTCGTTTAACGAGGTATACGAATCCGATGCCGCGCTGGCGTATGATCTCGCCGATCTCGTGAACGAGGAAATCACCGCTCTCGTGGAGGCAGGGGCACGGTATATCCAGATCGATGAGCCCGCGCTGGCGACCACACCGGACGACCACGCGATCGTCGGGGAGTGTCACGAGCGGATCGTCGCCGACATTCCCGATGATGTCCGCGTCGGCCTGCACGTCTGCTATGGGGACTATTCACGAATCTATCCTGAGATCCTTGAGTATCCTGTGGAAGAATTCGATGTTGAACTCTGTAACGGAGATTACGAACAACTCGATGTCTTCAAAGATCCACCATTCACGAAAGATCTGGCAATGGGTGTCGTCGATGCCCATGTTGGCGAGGTCGAGTCCGTGGCCGAGATCAAGGAGAACATCACGAAAGCCCTCGAAGTTGTCCCACCAGATCGACTCACTGTCAGTCCTGATTGCGGATTGAAGCTTTTGCCCCGCGATGTGGCATACGGCAAGATGGAGAACATGGTCACGGCAACGCGCGAAGTCGAAGCGGCGCTCGACGCCGGTGAGATCGATGTCGATGCCCCTCCAGTTCGAGCCGATTAATCCAGATCCGCCAGTAACGGGCTTGAGACCACCTATATCACGGCGCGAACGAGGCTCCCCCATACCGGGGCGAGAAGCGCCGTGCCGATCGTGAGATACGAGATAGGAGTCAAGCCGACGAATTCCGCTGGACCGGATGTTGGAGCGGAAAGAACGGTCACCGCTAGGGCGATCCCACCGAATGCAACACCGCCACCGATCGCCCGAGGGACGGTCCGACTACACACGCCGACGAACATGCCGCCAGCAACGAGACCGAGCCAGTGGAGCCAGGCGGTCCCGAGTCCGAGTAAGACAGCTATCGCAAGTAGGATCCACCTCCGGAACGCTCGTCGTCGCGCGTCGCGAAGCCAGCGTGGCGTCCATGCATAGCCGACACTGTCGTCGGAGGGCGCGCTCATGGCTCCTCGAATTCGATGCGACCTCCGCCGGTCGGGTGTGATCTGGTCATGGGCTTGTACTCTCCATCTGCCCAGCGCCGCAGTTGATCGTCGTAATGTGGCGAAAAATACTCGCCTGACTGACCACCTGGAAGGATCGACAGTGACGTGCCATCGATCGTAGAGATTTGGCGCCAACTACTGCCGTGATCCGCCCCAACCTTCACATTGAAGACGGTAAATCCAGTCCCGTCAGTCGGATAGCGGGGGTAATTCAGTCCATCGACCTGGGCGCCCAGACGGTGATCAATGGTCGTTCGCTGGAGATCTCCATATGTGTCCCAGTCATGCGCATTGATCTCCGCGATCGCTCGATCGATCGCTCTGGCGATGATCGCCGAGCGCTCGCCGTCAAAGTACGGGTCGTCGGATGGCAGGCTCACGAGTCGCCACTCCTTCGGGTAGTAGGCGGGACCTAGCCCATCGAATGCATCGCTCCAGGTGAGCTCGCGGAAGTGGCGAATGAAGCGATCGAACACGAGCGCCGCGGGCGAATCTCGTTCCATTCGGTAGTCCCAGTTTTCGAGTGTATCGAGCCAGTCGCTGGATGCGGCATCTGCCATATCGCGAGCCTCGAGGACTGCTGGCACCAATTCCCGAGCTCGCTCGTCGACCGTGTCCTGTTGGAGGTCAATCATGAATGACCGGTCGACAGGATTCCCATCGTCGAGTCGGGTGTGAAGGCGTTTCGCGATCCGTCGAGCGCGGAATCCGGAGGCGTAGTCCTGTCCGATCGGATAGACTGGATCGTCAACGGGGCGCTGGTTCGCCGTCGCAATGACGTCCGAATCGCGGGCCTCCGGTGTGGCTTCAAACGGAATGAATCCGTCCCAGCTGCTTCTGGCAAAGGGCGTAAAGCCATCCCATTCGGCTTCGGCTGCTGAACCATCGAAAACACGATCGCCGCGCACGATTTCACCGTCGACGCGACGGATCGGAATTTTCCCCGTCACCTTGTAATAGGTCTCCTGTTCATCGATGTAGAGGGCGTTCTGCGTTGGGACATCCATCCACCGTAGTGCCGCTTTGAACTCCTCAACGTCGCTCGTCCGACTGAAGGCGTGAATCGCCTGCGGCTCTCTCGTAGCTGAAAATCCGGTCCAGGAGATGCCGACCGATGTTGATTGCCCACCGACAGTTCGTTCAATAAATGGTCCATGGACGGTTTTCCTGACGGTGACCTCACGATCCGACCCACCGCTTACCGGAATCGTTCGGAGCTCGGACGCAAACGAATGCCAGTCATCACGGTAGCGGTACATCCCATCCTCGGTTTCGTAGGTGTAGAAGTCGATGACATCCGCACCGGTATTCGTGAATCCCCACGCCCCGTGGGCATTCTCGCCGACGATCACGAAGGGAACGCCAGGAAACGCAGCGCCACGGACGTCCACACCAGGCACCTGCAAATGTTGCTCATACCAGACTGGGGGTGCCATTAACGTCAGATGTGGATCGTACGCCAGCATCGGCTTGCCGGTCGTCGTCCGTCGGCCCGCCACAGCCCAGTGGTTGGAGCCATGCTGTCGTGGCGGTTCGTGATCGGCTAATGTAGCAATGAAGTTTGGATCGACGCCGCGGAGTGTATCAGCCCCTCGAATGTGACGGTCGGGATTCCCGTCCGCGGTCGAGAGGATAGGCACTCCGTGGTCGAAGGGTTGCTCATAGAGCCGGTAGAAATCCGTTGCCGAAAGGCGGTTTCTGAGCACGGCTAACCGCAGCGTTCGGAAACTTCCCGTTAATCCCCAGGCAATTTGCTGGCCGATCAAGTAGGTATCGAGGGGCCTCCACGGCTCGGGATCGAATTCCAGGAGATCGAACTCGAGCGGCCGTTCGCCGTCGTCGATACGGGCGTTGACACCTGCCGCATATGCCGATACGAGCGCACCAGCGTGGGTCCCGTCAAGGATGGATTCGGTCGCCGCCGCTCCACCACGGAAATCCATTTGAACGTGAAACCGATCCGAATCGAGGGTTGCCGGCCCAACAACTTCCGAAAGCCGACCGGACATCAGCCGCCGGATCAAATCCATCTGAAACAGACGATCGGCCGCGTGCACATATCCGATAGCGTAATACGCCGCAGCTTCCCCGTCAGCCTGGACGTGTGGCACGTGATACTCGTCGTATGCCACGGACGCGTCGCCGTGCGGACTGACAACGGTCTCGGGAAGATCCCGCCCACGGTTCCGCCATGCGCGACCCGAGAGTGGTGCCGCGGCGTCAAGTGCGTCCGCCAGCGGCGAGACGGCAGCCGCCCCAGCGCCGGCCCCGAGAAGGGCACCGAGGACGGCCCGTCGTGTGGGGTCGGCCATGACGCCGGCTACGGCGGTTCCGGAAAAAACGTTCCGCCCTACTCGTAAAGCCAGTCCTCGTCGATCCGATCGTATTCGACGAGTTCGTCCTCGTCAAAGAAGAGGTCGATCTCCCGCTCGTTGGCTCCCGGATCCTCGTGATCCGAGCCGTGGACGACGTTGCGACCGAGATCTAGCCCGAAGTCGCCCCGAATCGTCCCCGGCGCCGAGTCGGCGGGATCGGTCTCACCCATCATTGCTCGAACCTGTCGAGTGGCATCTTGCCCCTCCCAAACCATCGCCATCACCGGACCAGAGGTGATAAACTCCACAAGGCCCTCAAAGAAGTCTTTGCCCTCGTGCTCGCCATAATGCTCCTCGGCAAGGGAACGATCAATCTCCATGAACTTCCCTCCGACCAGTTTCAGACCGCGGTCTTCGAGTCGTGACATCACTTCACCTATCAAGCCACGCTGAACGCCGTCGGGTTTGACCATCACGAAGGTCCGCTCGGTCATGCCTCCGCCTCCTCGGTCTCCTCTTCGTTTTCGCCCTCATCAACATCTGAGCCTGTCGACGCCTCATCGTCGGCGTCCGGTGTCGAGGCTTCCGTCTCCTCCTCGGCGTCTTTCCCGGACTCCGTATCGTCATCACCGGATGACTCATCAGCCGCAACAGGCTGCTCATCCTCATCGGCAGTATCATCATCCACGTCTGGAGGGCCACCCTCCTCCGAATCGACCGCCGCGGTGTCGTCCGCGTGGTCCGCCTCCGTCGTTGACGCAGCTGCCGGTTCGTCAGCGGATGCGTCATCCTCACCCGCCCCTGCACTGTCGATTTCATCCGCCGATGGCCCGGCGGGTTCCTCCGTTCCACGGCCGGCGGCAGTCCACTCCAGGTCGCGTGCTTCACGGCCGAGATCGGCATTCTTTTCGCACTTTGACGAACAGAAATGGACTGTTTGGCCGTTGACGCGGACGAACATCGTCCCGGTGCCCGGCTCGATATCCGCGCCACAATAGTCACACTCACGGGTTCGGGGCATCCTACTGCCCTCCGATCGTGTCCGCCTCGCGGGCTGTCTCTCGTAACTGGAGGACATCACCCTCTCGGACCGGCCCGAGGACGTTCCGGGTGATGATACGGCCCTGATTCTCGCCCTCGCGGATCCGACACTTTACCTGCATCGCCTCACCATGCATGCCGGTCCGGCCGACGAGCTCGATTACCTCCGCTGGCGTCGACCCGCCTTCGGCCTCTTCAGATTCCTCAGCACTCATGGGTTATCCCTCAGCGAAGCTCCTCGAGCTTCTCGACGACCTCGGCGACCGCGTCGTCCGCCTCGCCTGCATCGACGACGGCCGCAGCTGCACTCCCGACCTCAAGGCCGGCAGCGTGACCGATGTCGTCTTGGGCGGCCACGAACACGACAGGAACCCCCTTTTCGTCGGCAAGCTCCGGAAGATGCATGACGATCTCCTCCGGCTGAACGTCCTCTGCGACGTAAATTAGCTCCGCATTGCCGCGTTCGACGGCCTTGGTCGTCTCGTTTGTCCCTTTCTTTACTGTTCCTGTGTCCCGCGCAACCTCGAGGGCCTCAAGCGCATCCTCCTCGAGATCGGCAGGGACGTCAAAGTCGACGTAGACTGGCATGGATGTGGTCTCCTCCCGCGCACCGGCTCGCACTCCCCCGCCGGGCGTGGGCCCACCGTCTGGCGACGGCCTGGGTGTCCTATTGGGGCTGGGAGCGTCATCAACCGCACGCGGGCTGTAACCGGTTCTGGACGAGCGGTGCCTAAAGCGCTTTCGAAGCCGCAATACCGATCATAGCGCCCATTACAGCAGGCGGCCATCGGCGGGCTATGGACGCGGCAGCGGCCCTTCGCCGTGAGGCACGGCGTGCAAACGAGCGGCGCCTGCTCGTACTCACCGGCACGCCCGCCGAAACCAGACACGCCGCCACCGTCGCGCTGGAGGCAGCCGGAATCGATGGGGCGGAGACCGTTTCAATTGGCGCGGCTGCCACGCTCCCGGGCACGAGACTCACACACGACGAATCGCGGCAACTCTTGGGTGGGACCTATGAAGCTGTTGTCATCGATGCTCACGACGCCTGCCGCCCGAACACGATCGGACGCGCCGCTGGAGCCGTCAACGGCGGCGGGCTTCTCATCTTACTCACCCCACGACTCGACGAGTGGCCGGACCGCACCGATGCATTCGACGACACTTTGGCTGTGCCGCCGTCCAGTAGTGCTGACGTCACCAGTCACTTTCGCCGACGCCTCGTCCGAACCCTCAGACAGCACCCCGGCGTCGCGATCATCGCGGTCGACGCAAGCGAGCATCGCATCGTGCGCGACGGGCTGATGGACCCGACGCCCACCACGACACCTGGTCACCCGTCGATCCCCGAGGATCGGGGATTTCCGCGGGCAGTATACGAGGCGTGTCGCACGCACGACCAACTCCACGCGGTGGCCGTCATCGAGGACCTTCCGCCCACGGAGTCAATCGCCGTCCTCGAATCGGATCGCGGAAGGGGGAAATCGAGCGCGGCTGGGCTCGCCGCCGCCGGGCACGCACTTGCCGGGCTGGATGTCCTCATAACGGCACCGGCCCGTGAAAACGCAGGAGAATGCCTCGCGCGAGCCCGGGAGATCCTCACTGATCGGGACGCACTCGTGGCTGTTGATGAGCCGGACCAGCCAACCCGGCTCGAGACGGCCGATGGCGTGGTCCGATTCGAACCGTCGAGAACTGCGGTGAAGCTATCGCAGGAACCGGATCTCGTAATCGTCGATGAAGCCGCGGGGCTCCCAGTGAGCACCCTCGAGGAACTTCTTGCTGCGCCTGCGATCGTCTACGCGACGACGATCCATGGATACGAAGGGACCGGACGCGGCTTCTCGGTCCGGTTCCGCGGTCGACTCGAGCGGGCCGATCGGCCGGTGCTCGATGTCCGGCTGGACGAGCCGATCCGCTACGCCCCCGGCGACCCGGTCGAGATCTGGTCCTTCCGGGCGCTTGCCCTCGACGCCGAGCCCGCGCCGGACGATGCTGTATCGGGCATGGACCTCAGCGACGCCACGTATACCGCCCTCTCGCCGACCACTCTCAGCGAGGAAGAGGCGTTGCTCCGTGAGACATTCGGCCTACTCGTACTCGCACACTATAGGACGGAGCCTGATGATCTCGCCCGCCTTCTTGATGCACCAAACGTCGCTGTCCGAGCCCTCACGGCCGGCGACCGCGTGTTAAGTGTGGCACTCCTGGCGCGGGAGGGGGGCCTTGATGCAAACACCCGCGCGACCATGTACGAGGGTGGCCGGGTCCGCGGCAACATGATCCCCGACGTCCTCACGAGCCAACTTCGCGACGAGTCCGCCGCAGTGCCGATCGGTCAGCGGATTCTCCGAATCGCAACGCATCCGGCGCTCCGCTCCCGCGGCCTCGGTTCACGACTCCTCGATGAGATCCGTGCGGAATTCGCCCCGAATATAGACTGGCTCGGCGTCGGCTACGGAGCGGTGCCCGAACTCGTCGAGTTTTGGCGGACGAACGGGTTTCGCACGGTGCACTTCTCGACGACGCGTAACCAACGCAGCGGCGAGCATTCCGCAATCATGCTCTCACCAACATCGGCGGCCGGGGAGACGTTGTTGGAGCGGCACACTGCGTGGCTACTGCGACGCCTTCCGGGAAATCTGGTTGACACGCTCTCGGATGTAGATCCCGATATCGTGCGTTCCGTGCTGGGCTCCATAGCGGAGGTGCCCGATCTCGACCTCTCGCAAATGGAATGGCGTGTTGCAGCTGGGTTACCACACGGCGCTGCGATTCATGATACCGCGCCACGCGCCGTGGCTCAGCTCACACTCAGGCACCTCGTAGCGCCCGAGCAAAACGTCCTGACCCCACGCCAGGAGCGCTTGCTCGTCATCCGCGCGCTTCAAGCTCGGCCGTGGTCCGTCGCCAAGGAACGCCTCGCGTACGAATCCCACGCGGCCTGTATGCGTGCGCTCGCCGACGCCGCTGGGGCCCTTGTTCAGGCATATGGTGACGACACCGCGATGCGCGAACTGACCAGATTCGAGTGAGAGGGGCGTCAGCCGGGTGACTGCAGCACCCTCCTCGGATGAGCAGGAGCAAGCGCCGGAGGCGCAAGGCCGAAGCCAACCGGGCTCGTGCTTGCTGTATGGAATGCGAGGTGGGCGGGTGTCAGGATGCGGCGACATTCGAACTCGACATTCCGTGGGCTGATAACGAACGTGTCTGTGCGGGCCATGCCCGCGTGCGCTCGCGTCAAGAGGGTGTCGTCGCCGAACCGCTCGACGCGGCTGAAGAGGAGCTTCCCGATGGTGCGAGCAATCGCTAATTCGCCGCCTCCTCGGCGTCGGCAACAGCTTCATCCAGGCCCTGGAGGACGTCGCGAACGTTATGCTGCGCCGCCCACGTGAACCGCGATGTCGCGATCGTGAGTCCGGTGGCGTACCCAACAATGAGGTCCGGTTTGGGTGACGATGTAGCCACGCCACGCGTGTCGAAGTGGTCATCGACGCCATCGCTTTCGACCCAGTCCCGCCAGGTATCCTGCGCTTCTGAACCCAGAAGTCCGACCAGCTTGGCGTCTGCCAGCCAATCGGCGACTTGTTCGGCACCGACATTTTGGTCGGCTGGCAGGAGAATCAACTCTGCATTATAGGGATTCGACACGGCCACATCCGCAAGTCTGGTGGGAAGCTCGAGATCGAGTTGGGGCGAGACATAGATAGCGGTGGTCTCCAGGTTCTCATAGTGTGGCGGTGTCTGGGTTGGAGATCCATCCCCGAGCACCGTACCGCAGCCGGCGAGACCAGCAGCAGTCACGGCGGCCGCACCAAGAAGCCAGCGACGGCAGTATCGATCGGTGGTCATACTCGATACGATGGCAGACTCCGAAAAAGAGGTCGTGAATACTACAGCGCCTCTTTCAGTCTTCACTCTGGCACGTGTGTAAGAACCGCGGCGACATCCCGAATATTGTGCGTGTCAATCATGAGTTCGGCTGCCTCACGAAGCGTTCGATCGGATTCGATCTCGACACCGTAGCAGGCCGCATACAGCTCCAGCCAGGTATTCATCGCACCCTCAAGAGCGTGATATTCCTCCGGCGGAAAGTGAATCATCTGGCCACCGGTCCGCGCTTCAATGTAGAGTGCGATCGCGGGACCGGCCCCATCGCGAAGATACTCCATCGCTGCATCCGCGTCTGGGGGATCCGCCGGTGGCGAAAAATCGGCGCGATCAGCATCAGCCCTGTCCGCAAGGTCGTGAATCCGCTCGTGGTATCGCGCCGCCGCGTCCATCAACCCTGCTGATACTCGACGCCCTTGCCGCCCGCCGGATGCTCCCAGTGGGTGTCAGCGACGATCGCACACGTTCCACACTCGACGCAGGGCTGTGTATCAAGGCTGACGAGGTGTTCCTCGCCGCCATTGGTCTTGACGCGTTCTTCCCGATAGCAGCCGCCCCCATAGTCGAGGGCACTGACCGGACACGCCGTTACGGCTGTTCCGCTCGCAGCAAAGCTGTTGTCCTGGAGTTCGATGTGTGGATCACCGACATCGTAGGTGAGGTCGCCGATGCGATCCGCGAGATCAGGTGGGTCGATCCGACTTTCGCCCTCGATCGGGTCGCCATGGATTTCCGCCAGCCGCTCCGGCACGTCGACATACGAGAAGCGGGTGTCGGGGATCATCCCGAGAAGGAACGGCGAATTGAACGATCGCTCGACGACTCCGCCAAGGGCTTTCAGCGCGAGTCCGCCAACAGGCGAGTTCAGGACTGCACGATTCACCCGATCAACCACGCCGTTCTCCGACAGTACCCGCGAGTACCGATATCGCTTCGGGCGCAGCTTGTCCATGACGCCCTCCTCGCGGAGTTTGCGCTCGTACAGCTCGCCTGCGTTCGAGGGATCACCGCGGGTCTTGGCCTCGGCATAGGCTTCCGCCGCGAGCCCGCCCGCGCTCACGGCATGATTCATTCCCTTGATGATCGGGCCCTGGGCCTGCATTTGCCCGGCCGCGTCGCCGACCAAGAGGAGCCGCCCTTGATGTGGCGAAGGGTGGGCGACCTTTTTCGAGTCCGGAACCAGCTTTGCCGAGTATTCGATCTCGTCGTACTCACCCTGGAACCACTGGTCGAGCAAGGGATGGGTGAGGAGGTTATCGAGCAAGTCTTGGGGCTCCGCGCGCTCTTCGGCGATCGAGTCGAGGTGGAATACCGTTCCGATCGAGAGGGTGTCTTCATTCGTGTACAGGAATCCGCCGCCGCGGACGCCTTCGAACAGATCACCGGAGAACAGGTGTGAGGCGCCGGCTTCGCCGTCGAGATCAAACCGCTCCTCGATCGTTTCCGGATCCATCTGGACGACGGCCTTGACACCTTGGAACCACTCTTCCGGCTCCTCCCAGTCCATCAAACCGGCGTCTCTGGCCAGCTCCGAATTGACACCGTCAGCCGCGATGATCACATCCGCCCGGATTGGATCGAGTTCATCGCACGTGACACCGACGATTTCGCCGTTCTCTCGCAGGAGGCCGTTGACACGGACCTCCGTGAGTAGTCCACCGCCGGTCTCCCGTGTCTTCTCATGGACCCGCTCGGCAAGCCAGGCGTCCATCCGGCGACGGAGGACCGCGTCACACCACGCCGTATCGTGGTGATGAATCCGCTCGAGATCGAGTGTCTGAACCTTATTCTCGGCAATATTGTGAATGTACGACTCGGTGATCGGCCGTTCCGTGGCCTCCTCTCGCACCTGCGGGAACAGCCCATCGAGCGTGTACGGTGCTGATTTCTCGGCGAATAGCAGGCCGCCAGATACGTTCTTCGAGCCAGCTTCCACACCCCGCTCGAGGACGAGTGTTTCGACTCCTTGCTCGGCCAGCGCCGCTGCCGCGGCGGCGCCGCCGGGTCCCGCCCCGACGACGACCGCCTCATAGTGTTCGTGCTCAGTCATCGCTCGCCTCCGCGATCGACGCGAATTCGCCACGCTCCAGGGCTTCCGTTAACCGGGGCAGGACCTCGAAGAGGTCGCCTTGAATGTAGTAATCGGAAAAGTCCTTGATATCGGCGTCCGCATCCGTGTTGATCGAAATCACGGTGTCGGAATCCTCCATTCCGACGGTATGCTGGACGGCCCCGGAAATCCCCGCCGCGATGTACAGGTCTGGCTCGACAACTTGACCCGACTCTCCGATCTGGCGCTCTTCGGTCACATATTGCTCGACGTGGCCGCCGAACTGATACGAAGCGGTGATAACGCCGCGGGAGAGGCCAAGCTCGGCGTCATCGAACGCGTCCACGAGATCGAGACCGAGCTCGATCCCTTCCGTTGGGTCGCGTCCGATACCCCGACCGAGCGCGACGATCACGTCATAGCCGGTTAGATCGACGCCCGAATCGAGCTGATCGTGGTCGGTGACTTCGACCTGGAACCACTCGTCCGGAAGGTCGACATCGTGTTCGACGATCTCACCCTCCCGATCCCCGTCGGGATCCGGCACGTCGAACGTCCCGGGGATCACGCTTGCACCCTGAGGATGGAAATCCCGATGTGGCTTATCGATGCAGAGAATCGTCGAGTACTCGAATCCCGAGAAATCCGGGCGCGGCATGTGGAGAATGCGGTCAAATTCCTTGCTATCGCCCGGCGTTCCCGTCTTGGCAGGATTGGAGATCATCGCATCTTGGATATACAGATCCGAGCAGTCCGAAGCCAATCCGGAGTCCAGTTCTCCCTGCACGAGTGCCGATAGATCCCGGCCATTGTCCGTCGCGGGGAAGATCGTATACCGCGGTTCGTGGTAGTCGCGCCAGTCCACGTCCCAATCCCGACACATGTGACACATGATTTCCGTGTATGGCGTGTGCCGGAACCGAGCCAATTGCGGATCCTCGTGGTATACAACACGATCCGCTCCATAGGCAATCGCTTCCTCCGCGAGATGTTCGACGTCATCACCGATAATGACCGCAATGACATCCTCCGGCTCGCCATCCTCGTCGCCACCATATCCCGCCGTCTCGCCATCGGGCACATCCCCGTCACCCTCAGCGTTGTAGGCGTCCATCATTTCGCGGGCATGCCCGAGCATCTCCTTCGAGACGTCGATCAGTTCGCCGTGCTGGGTCTCACAGTAGACCCACATGTCCCGGTATGTTTCGCCGGACACCCCCTCGATATACCGCTTGTCCTCCGTCGGATGCGACAGCTCGGGGTATTTCTCCTCCGGCGGGACGTATTCAACTTCACGTTCCTCGTCTTCGTCCCCACCGGTGACCGATTCGATTCGGTTCTCGATTTGGGTTTTCGCACCCTTGCGATCCTTCCCAGCTGCTTCGCGCTCGAGCAGCTCTTCCAGCAGTTCCGGATCGTCGACACCGCGGACCATATTCGCCACCTCTGCGATCGTCAGCTCCGCGAGGTCGACGCTCTCCGGATCGATCTCCTCGTCGTCACCTTCGAGCTTCTCGAGGCGATCTTCGATTAGCGTTTTGACCGCCGCGCGGTCCTCGCCGCCCTCCTCCAGCTCGAGCATCTCCCGGAGTTCGTCGGCATCATCAACATCCTTGATCTTCGGACCGAGCTCGGCGATCTCGAGCTCGGTCGGATCGATCTCGACCATCAGTCTGCCTCCGCGAAGGGCGCCATTTCATCGAAAACGGTCGCCATCTCCTCATCGTCATCAGGCGTCAACTCCGTGGCTTCTCTCGATCCCTCTCCCTTCGGAATCGGATCTACTCCGGCGACGATCGTCGGCGAGCCATCCAGACCGATGAAATCCGGATCCAAATTGAGATCCTCGTGATCCCACACAGTCACCTCATCCTCTGCATCTGGCGCGCGGGCTTTCGCATCCTCGCGGAGATCCTTATACCGGAGCCGATGCTCGGCCTTTCGATAACTTGGTTCGAACTCCGGATCAGTGACGATAAATGCCGGCAGGTCCGCTTCGACGGTTTCGATTTCGGACGTGTCACCCTCGACTAATCGCTTGACTCGGACCAGCTCCTCATCCTCCTCGATATCGATCGCAATGACGTGAGTGATGAGCGGGTAGTTGGGGAGGTCCTCGTGCATGTTGAGACACCAATCAGTCTGCGGGCCGGTATGGCCGGTCTCGCCATCGGCTGTCTTGAAGCCCGCAAACACGAGGTCCGGGCGCTGTTCCATCTTCTCCAGGCCCGTCGCGACCGTCATCGCGGTGGCCCAGGTATCGGCCGCACCCATCTCGCGATCCGAGAACAGGTACAGGTCATCTGCGTAGACGTCTTCCATGCCTTCGGCAAGGACTTCGGTATAGCCCGGCGGGCCCATGCTCGCCAAAGACACTGTTCCGCCGTGGCGCACCTTCGTTTGGAGCGCCGCCCGGAGCGCATCCTTGTCGTTCGGGTTCATGACCGTGGGCGTCTTCCCGCGCTCGAGGTGGCCATCCTCATCGAAGGAGACCTTCCCCTCGCGGAAATCCGGGACGCCTTTCGTCAGTACGACGGAGTGCATTCTGTATCCGAAGCCCGGTACCAGCCGGCCCTAAGTGTTTCGTCATCGAGGGGCAGCCGCCCCGTCAAGCGGTTCTGCGGGGGAGAATAGAACGGTTAGATCCGACCTGCTCGTGAGGGGTCAACGTCGATGGCATCAACCGGACAGACATCCACACACAGCATGCAGTCGATACACTGGTCTTCATGGGTGGGATCGGCTTTGATCTCCGATTCCGGGTGTCCGGGTGTGTCCACCCACTCGAAGACGTCAACCGGACAATCTTCAAGGCAGGCACCGTCAGCGATGCACAGATCGAAGTCCACCGCGACATGAGTCCCATGGATTCCCTGTTTCTCCTCCGTCGGATCCTCACCATCGGGCGTCCAAACGCGGTGCCCCTCATGCCGGTCGACCTCCTCGTAAGTGTCTTCGAATTCCGGATCGATCGCCATCGTGTCTAGGCGTTCGGACCGAGGAGTATAAAGGTTCGACCGATCGGCTTCGCCGGCGGGCCAGGTATTTGTATGTCCACCGCGTTCCCACCGAAATGTCCCATGACGACTGAGATCCCCGTGCCCGACGACCTGGCCGAGCGCATTGATTCCCATCTGGAGGAGGGAGAGACCCGTGCGGAGTTCATCGAGGAACTCGTGTCGATGTACGAAACCGAAGGCGCGTTCCTTCAAGAGGGGTACTCGGAGTAGTCAGGGGTGGGCATAATACGCAACAGTTTCCGCGTCATCGTGCCGGTCAAGGCGTGCGAATCCCACCCGCTCGAACTGTAGAATCGACTCCGGTGGGTACTCGGTCAAGCCCGGCTCGGCGTATCCCGCCACATCGCCCTCCATGGTCCGAAGGCGCGTTTGCCGACTGTCCGAGGCCGGTACCCAATGAATTACGTTGACGGACCCATCACGAACAACGTCGATCGACTCGCCCGTCGGTTCGAAGGCATCACGAATGTATCGAACACAGCCTAATCCCTTCAACCAGACGCGATCACCGTGACCTGGAAGATCGTCAGATTCGACCAGTACAGCGGCGCCGACGGGAATTGTACGCGTCCCACGATCGGGATCGTCGGGGTGGACCGGTGGCTCAGCAGTCTCTAACCCACCAAGCATGCCCACTTCGACGGCCCCGCCGCCGTGGTCAGGATCGTCGCGAACCAAGAACGCGCGGTCTGCCTCGTCATCGATCCGCTCACGATTGGCTGCGTAGACCGATGACATTGCGAGATCGACGTTCGAGGTTGACGTTCCGAGTTCCACGAGGGCGTCAACGATAGCCTCGCCACGGATGCCGCGTCGGCGCAAGCTCGACACGGTTGGTGCCCGCGGATCATCCCACCCGTCAAGCTCGCCAGCCTCGATCAGCGCGCGGATCTGTGACGTGGACAAAGGGACATCGTAGGCGTCAACTTCGACATGCCCCCAATGAATCACCTCGGGATACTCCCACCCGAATGCATCGTACACATAGCCCTGGCGCTTCGCCGAATCCTGGAGATCGATGCCGCGAATAATATGCGTCATACCGAGAAGCTCGTCATCAATCGCACTTTGGAAATCGAGCATCGGCCAACATCGGTAGTCCGCGGCGGCCTCGCGTGGATGCGGGGTATCCACGATCCGAAACGCGACCCAATCACGAAGCGCGGGATTGGGGTGCTCGATGTCGGTGCGAACCCGTAGCACCATATCCCCAGCGTCGTATTCGCCGTCGATCATCGCGTCAAACCTCTCACGGCTCGCAGCTGCCGTTCGATCGCGATGTTCACAGGCTTTACCGGCGTTCTTCAACGAGGAGAACTGCTCCGCCGGACAGGAGCAGGCATACGCCGCGTCTGCGTCGATCAGCCGCCGGGCGTAGTCGTAATATGTCTCGAGACGGTCGCTGGCGACGACGACGTCATCAGGCTCATACCCGAGATACTCGATGGCCTCGAGAATGGCATCGTAAGCATCGAGATCGGGTCGCTTGGTCTCAGGATCGGTGTCATCGAATCGGCAGACGAAGCTGCCGTCGTAGCGCTGTTTGTACGTCCCGACAACCGCCGCCATCCGCGCATGGCCAATATGCCACGGACCGTTTGGGTTCGGTGCGACACGCATCCGCACTTCGTCAACGTCCGATACGCCCGGAAGCTCGGGCAGGGGATGCGCTTCCTCGGCATCATCCGCCTCGATCGCGTCCAGTTCGTCAGGTGCGAGATCGGCCAGTCGCTCGCGTCGTTGGTCGGGATCCAATTCATTGACACCGTCGACCACCGGGCCAACCACGCTCGCAACCTCATCCCCGTGTTCGCGAAACTCCGGATGATCGCTCATGAGCGGCCCGAGGATCGCCCCGACCTGGGCATCGCTTTCGTGTTTGACGGCATTGATCAGTGCAGCTTTCTCGGCGGCCCGCTCGATCGCCTCGCGAGTGGCGTCGTCCATTAATATTCCCGTTCCACGAGGTAATCGGCGATATCCACGAGCAGTCGGCGTGGTTCGCCATCTGGTAACATTTCGACATTTTGTTTGCCGCTCTCGACGAGTTCACGTGCTGTCTGTCGGGCATATGCGATCGAGCCCGCCTCCTCGAGTTCGACCAATGCAGCATCGATTTCAGCGTCGGTCACCGCCTCGACGGACTCGGCTGAGACTAAACCGTCGACGTCGACACCGTGCTCACGGGCATGGACGGTGACCAGTGTTTGCTTCCCCTCGACCAGATCACTCCCCCGCTGCTTCCCGAGCGTTTCCGTCGGGGTGGTCAGGTCCAGGAGGTCGTCCTGGATCTGGAACGCCCGGCCAACGTCAAGACCGTAGCCGTAGAGGGCGTCAACGGCATCTTTGTGACCGAGGAGGATCGCCGGCGAGCTAGCGGCCGCCGCGTAGAGCACTGCCGTCTTGAGCTCGATCATCTGGAGGTATTCGTCGGGTTCCACAGCGCCACGCCCCTCGAAATCAACATCGAGCGCCTGCCCTTCACAGATCCGTGTACACGTCGTCGCGAGCTCCGAGAGCGCGCGAACCGACCGGGGGGCTGTTGCACCCGTTTCGAGCATGTTCTCGAAGGCCTTCGAATAGAGCGTATCTCCGGCCAGAATTGCTGTCTCGAGATCGAATGCTTCGTGGACCGCTGGCACGCCTCGACGCAGATCGTCATCGTCCATGATGTCATCGTGGATCAAGGTGAACGATTGGATGATCTCGATGCTGACGGCGGCCGCCATGAGATCCACAGCGTCACCATCCACGTCTGGCACGGCGCGGTACGGTGGATCGGGCTGTTCCAGTTCGGCTAGCGCCTCGCCAGCCAGAAGGAGGATCGTCGGCCGGAGGCGCTTGCCTCCGGCCTCGAGGAGGTACCTCGCCGCTTCATAGAGTCGCTCCGGCGTCCGGACCGGAAGGTCAACATCGATGGCGTCGTTGATGCGCTCGCGCCGGTCCGCGATGGCCGCTTCGATGGCCGCCTGCCGGTCCATGTCCCGGCGCTCAATCCTCCACGAGCGTGATCATATTGCCATTCCGCGAAACATGCAGGTCGCGACCAACAGCATACCCCTCTTGCTCGGCCAGATTTACGTAGTCGGAGTAGCCCGACATGTCCTGGTGGGCCGGAACCACATGCTGCGGCTGGAGGGTCCGTAGCATGTGGTACAACCCCTCCTGATTGAGGTGACCGGAAACGTGGATATCGTCATAGATACGAGCGCCCTGCATGCCGAGGAGCTTTTCGGACTGATAGCGCTGTCCCTCGTTCGTTGGTTCGGGAATCACTCTGGCACTGAAGATGACCTTATCGCCCTGATCGAGTTCGTATGGTGTCTGGCCACGACCCATCCGAGTGAGCATTGCTCGTGGCTCCCCTTGATGCCCGGTGACGATCGGGAGGAAGTTCTCCTTGCCTTCATTCATAACCCGCTTGAACGTTCGATCGACGGACTTGCGGTGGCCGTACATCCCGAGATCTTCCGGGAATTCGACGAAGTCGAGGCGCTCAGCCGTACCTGAATACTTCTCCATCGAACGGCCCAAGAGTACCGGCTGCCGACCGATGTCGTCGGCAAATTCCACGAGGCTCTTGACCCGTGCAATGTGAGACGAGAACGTCGTCGCCACGATGCCCCCATCGTAATCCTCCATGCTATACATGACGTCCTTGAGATGGCGGCGGGCCACGGCCTCGCTCGGTGTCCGGCCCTTGTTACCAGCGTTCGTACAGTCCTCGATATAGCAGAGAACACCCTCACCCTCGCGACCGATTTCACGGAACCGGTCGATATCGATCGGATCACCGATGACAGGCGTATGGTCGATCCGCTTGTCAAGTCCGTAAACGATGGCGCCCTCGGGCGTGTGAAGGACGGGATTTATTGCATCGATGATCGAGTGCGTCACGTTGACGAATTCGAGTTCCGTCCGATCGCCGATCCGGGTGGTCCCCCCGGCTTCCATCTTAACCAGGTCGTTCTGAACGCCGAACTTCTCCTCCCCCTGGATCTGTTGCTTGATCAGTTCGATTGTGAAGGGGGTGGCGATGATCGGAGCGTCATATCTGTGGGCGAGCTTCGAGATGGCCCCGATGTGGTCGAGGTGACCGTGGGTCGGGACGATGGCTTTGACGTCGCCTTCAAGATCGGACATGACCCGGTCATCCGGGATGGCCCCCATGTCGATGAGGTCGAGCGAGTGCATCCGCTCGGTCTCGACGTTGTCGTGGATCAGTACCTTCGAGA
>JBDGPQ010000115.1:40535-51298 GCA_042219595.1 Haloarculaceae archaeon | reverse complement strand
CACAGCCTCAGCGATGCGAGGGGCGTCTTCTGTGTCGAGAGTGACGACATCGAAGCGTTGATCAAGTGCCGCGAGTGCATCGAGCGCATCACCCTCACGAACATCGACACGATCGGCCACGCCAGCGAGCTGCATGTTGGATCGCGCAACTGCCGCGAAGTCGGCATCACGCTCGTAGGTGATGACACTAGCACCTGCTTGGCCTAACGCAGCTGCCAATACTCCAGTCCCAGTACCGACATCGAGGACGTTGTCACCCGTCCCAGCACCAGTCTCGCCGAGAATTAGCCCGATATCTCGTGGGAGCATTGGTGCACCCGTCCGCTCGAAATGTTCGAAGCAGTCAGGAATCCGCAGCGAGCGGACATCGAATACGTCGCCAAGATGCGTTTCGACTACATCCCCCGGTTCGACGGTCTCCGGTACTTCGAGAACCCCGAGATCCGTCTCAAGCGTCTCGCCAGGCTCCAGCACGTATTCCCGATCATCGCGGACGAACAGCAGACCCACTATTCCAGCCTGGCAACGGCAGCTGCAAGGTCCCCGTCGACAGCCTCGAGCGCCTCCCGGGCGTCGTCCTCACTCGCACCCGTTCGCTGGGCGACGATTTCGACGTCCGCAGCGGGAATCGCGCCACCCTTTTCATCTTCGGTCTGGGCGGTCTCCTCGGAGCGTTCGGCCCCGCCTTCACCGCGCGGACGCTCCTCTGGCTGGCCAACGATTTGGTAGGTCTGTTGGCCCTGGGCATCCATCCGTTGCACATCCGCGTCATCAAAGACGAGATCCCCATCTGGCGTCCGGATGATCACCTCCTCGGCCTCGACCTCGTGAATGTCGATACCCATCTGCTCCATCATCTGCTTCATCTTGCTCGGGTCGAGACCGCCGCCGCCTCCAAACATACCGCGAGGTTCTCGGCCGCCCGGCAAAAGGGCTGCGTTGGCTGTCCTTCGGGCTTCATTGACGCGTAGTCGCGGGAGCGCACAGGCATGTAGAATGCTGAAGAAATCGAGAACGGGCCCTCACGCTCCCTTGAGCAAGCGACCGGTAAAGCCGTGAGTTCAGCTTAAAAACCGACTAGCGATCGCCTTCCGCGGATTAAGCCGTGCCCTCCCGCACGGAGACAGCGACACCGGTTTCGAACTCCTGCATGCCGGTCCCGGAGAGTTCCGCCCGCCCCACGGCCAACAATTCGCCTCGCTCATGCTCGACGATAACGGCATCGAGTGGCCTGATCGCTGGATCGCAGCTGCGCACGAACTTCGCCATTGCGTTCCGACCCGAACGAACGTATGGCTCGCTCTCGTCACCGACGACGACCCGATACGCTGGCGAGGCAAGTGTGGATTGAAGCCGTCTGCCACCTTCGAGCCCCAGCCTGAGCCGGCCATCAGTCCCATAGGTAGCGATGCGACCAGCAGAGGCCTTCACTTGTCGGGGCCGGCCGGAATTGGTGTGGGTGACCGTGAGTTCCTCCGGATCGGAAAAAAGTCCTATACCGGCTCCAGAACCGAACTGATAGTTCGCCACACGGCGAAGCGTGCGGGTATCAGTCTCGTCCATCACAGCAGGAACCGTTCACCTGCGGCGCCCATATCTGTGAAGCCGTCGGCGGCCTCGATGAGACTGTCCGCGGTCGACTCGCCAAAGCTTATGACCTCCACTCGGTTCCCTTCATGGACCAAGTACTGGCAGAGGCGTGCGAAGTCACCGTCGCCCGTGCAGAGGACGACCGTGTCGACGTGTTTCGCAAGCGAAACCGCATCAAGACTCATCCCGACATCCCAATCGGCCTTTTTCGAGCCGTCGCCGAAGGTTCGAATGTCTTTGATTCGCGTTTCGAAGCCGATATCCTCGAGTGCCTCGAAGAAACTCTCCTCCTCGGGCGCATCGGCTCGGATGACATATGCGATCGCCCGAGTTAGCTGTCGGCCATCGACAGCCGCCTCGAGAAGTGCGGCATAGTCGATATTTCGCGAATAGAGGCTCTGACCAGTGTGGTAGAGGTTCTGGGAGTCTGCCAAGACGGCGACACGCTGGTCCGGATGGACTTCTGTCATCCATCGGTCTCCGAGGGCCAGTCTTCCCGTGATTCCGCCGGTTCAGTATTCACAGCGATCGTGTCCAGACCGTAGGTTCACGCCGAGCGGAGTCGCTCGATGCGTTTTTCGATTGGCGGGTGAGTTGCGAAGACCGTCTGCAGGAGTCCGCGACTCGAGTTGTTGATGCACAGCGCGCCAACGGTTTTGTCGCGGTCGAGGCCGACCCCCTGCTCGCGCTGGCTCCTGCCGCGTCGGCGACCGCCCTGCAGCCCGGCCTGTGCGGCGGCTTGGTTCTCTTCTCGTGCCCGTTCCGCGCCATTACTGATCTTTTCGAGCGCACGCGCCATCGCTGCTGGATTGCCGGTTACGTCGGCAGCGTCTTCATCGGCGACATACTCGCGGTAGCGCGAGATCGCCATGACGAAGATCATCACGATCATTTGGGCGATCTGCCCGGCAATCATGCCGAAGATATACGCGCCAATATTCCGCTCGCCACCGAAGATGACCGCGAACTGGACAAGGATCCCGATCATCGACGCGATTGACTGGCCAATAACCATCACGACGACGTCGCGGTTGCGAATGTGCGCCAGCTCATGAGCGAGCACGCCGTCGAGTTCCTCACGATCAAGCAAGGAGACGATCTCCTCGCTCACGACCACGGTCCCATTGCCCTTACGGCCCACCGCGAATGCGTTTGGCACGCCCATCTCGGCCACCATCAGCCGGGGCTTCTCGATATCCATCTCACGTGACAGCTCTTCGACTTTTTGGTGGATCCGCCGATACTCGCCCTCTTCGGGCATATCCTCGGCGCCAACGCTCTTGAGTGCCGCCCACTTCCCGAACTTGTATTGGAATCCGACAAACAGCAGACTCACGAGGAGTACCAGCGGGAGTACGCCTTGTCCCCACACAGCGAACGCCACGACAGCGATCGCCGCGTAGAAGGCAAAGAGGATGGATCCGGCGAGGGCCATCCGGAGCTTCAGGCCGAAATGTCCTACCATATGCGCGCTCATAGGAGATGGATCGTCAAAAGCTATCGGATCCGTGAGGGGGCATCACAGGACGATCACCTGCCGTCGAGTCGACGGCACTCGAGAACGGACCATCGCGTCGATAATACCAGCACTTCCCTGTCTCCCTGTCAGAATGCATGGGCCGCCACGACTTCTCACCTGATAGCTGATATGCAGCGATTCCGAGGGAGGGCGCATGCCTTCCGGTGCTGTCGCCAGCACTCTCTTGTGGATGCCACCTTGAACTCGCCAGAATTCCGTCTGGGTAGGCGCTGAGTTGCCGGTCGATGTCAAAGGTCTACGCTGTTCCAGTGGGGACAGCGATCGGCTGGATGTGAAATGACCGATCCGGTGTGCGGACTCCGAATCACATCAAAAGGGGTCCATGCCAGTCACGGACGATATATCGAAAAGGCAGTCGCCGGATCGTGCGGAGCCACGGTGAGTGTATGGGTGACCGCTCGGCTTAGGTCATAACGATTAAGTGAAACCCTCACGATTCTTTATTCATGCGACCCGGCGCTGCGGAGCCCCAACTGCTTTCGATGGGCGCCGTGAGCGTCGCGGACGCCAAACGCAAACGCTGAGCGGGACTCGGGGCGGGCGTAGCACACCCGTCACGGGTCGATTCTACATCACCAGAGCACCGGCTCTCGAACCGCAACCGACAGGATCCCCCGATACCATACAACCACAATGTCCGAATACGACACCTTCGGCGGCGTGTACCCCGCAATGTGTACGCCGTTCGCCGACGACGGTAGCATCGACTTTGACCAATTACAGACGGATGCCCGCCGGCTTGAGGACGCTGGCGTTGACGGCCTCGTGCCGATGGGCTCGACCGGTGAATCCGCGACGGTTAGCCATGACGAGCATGTCGAGGTCGTCGAAGCAGTTGTTGACGCCGTCGACGACATCCCAGTTATCGCCGGGTCCGGCTCAAACAACACACGCGAAGCCATCTCGCTGTCCGAGCGTTCCGCGAATGCGGGTGCTGATGGCTTGTTGCTGATCTCGCCCTATTACAACAAGCCCGAACACGACGGTTTCATCGATCACTATACAGCCATCGCCGATGCGGTGGACGTCCCGCAGATCGTCTACAACGTGCCCTCACGAACCGGCCAAGCGATCCCCGTCGACGCAACGGTCGAACTTGCAAGGCACGAAAATATTTGCGGCTATAAGGCCGCCGGTGGCGATCTCAATGTAGTCTCCGAAATCGTTGAGCGCACGCGTGACGAGAACTTCGATGTTCTCTCTGGGAACGACGGCGAGACGCTCCCGATTCTCTCGGTCGGTGGGACGGGGTGTATCTCGGTCGCGGCCAATGTCGAACCAGAGCGGATGTCGCGTCTCGTCTGGGCCGCGCTCGACGAGGACTATCAAGCTGCCCGAGAGATCCATCATGAGCTTGGACCACTCTTCCGGGCGCTATTCTGGGAAACCAACCCGATTCCGGTGAAGGCCGCGATGGAGATCCGAGGATATGGACCGGAGCGGGTGCGCTCACCGCTTACACCCCTTTCAGCCGAGAACCGAGAGGGTCTCGAGGCGATTCTCGAGGACCTCGCAGCGGATCCCGTCGAGGCCCGATGATCACCATCGGGATCAACGGCGTCGCCGGACGAATGGGGCAAGCCGTCTCAGCTGCCGCCGAGGAGCGTGACGCCGTGGAGGTCGCCTTTGGCATCGACGATGACCCCGAGGAAACCACCGGGCCGCCAGTAGTAGGTCCCCCAGAACTCGAGGAGACCATCGCGTCATACACTCCCGATGTCATCGTGGATTTCAGCGTACCGGAGGCGACGCTGGATCTAGCAACAGTCTGTGCTGATGCCGGCGTACCGTTGGTGATCGGAACGACCGGCTTCGACACGGACGCGCTGGAACGTCTGGAAGCCCTATCCGCGGAAATACCGGTGCTCAAAGCGGCAAATTTCGCACGTGGCATCCAAGCGTTTCTTCGAGCGCTCGAGCCCGCACTCGCAGCCCTCGAGGGCTATGACATCGAGCTGGCAGAAACCCATCACAACGCGAAGGTCGATGCCCCGAGCGGAACGGCCAATACAATCCTCGAGACGATCCGTGATCACCGTGATCTCGAACCAGTCTACGGGCGGAATGGCCACCAGCCCCGAAGCGATAACGAGGTGGGGGTTCTCGTGAGCCGGCTGGGTGATGTCCGCGGCGAACATGAGGTCCGACTCGGTGCCAATGATGAAGTGCTAACGATTGCTCACCGCGCGGAAGATCGCGGTGTCTTCGCGGCTGGGGCCCTTGATGCCGCTGTCTGGCTCGCGGAGCAAAACCCCGGATGGTATACATTCGGCGACGTCATCGATGAGACATGAGTCTCGACGACGACATCCGTGATCTCTACGCCCGGTATCAGAGTGGATTAGCGGCAGCCGAGACGACGTCCGAAGACCGTGCGCTGCTGGCGGAGTTTCTCGATGCCCTCGAGACTGGGAAGATTCGGGCCGCGGAGCGGCGTGACGGTGACTGGATTGCAAACGACTGGGTCAAGCAAGGGATTCTCTGTACCTTCGGACTTCATGAGACGGTTGCCCACGAATATGGCGGGGTAACATACAACGATGTTTTGCCGCTGCAGGACACGGCCGATCTGGGTGAACGAGGCACGCGCAACACACCCGATGGAACGGTCATCCGACGTGGCGCGCATGTCGGAAGCGATGCGATCTTGATGAGTCCGTGCTTCGTGAATATCGGGGCACATGTCGGGGACGGGACGCTCGTGGACTCCTGTGACACGGTTGGCTCCTGTGCACAGATCGGCGCGAACGTCAAGCTCGGCGCAAACACGCTTATCGGTGGTGTCCTCGAACCCGTCGAGGAGGCGCCAGTTGTTATTGAAGACGATGTCTCGCTCGGTGCTGGGTGTCGGGTCACCTCCGGATTCGTCGTCGGTGAAGGCTCAATAGTCGGCGAAAATACGTTGCTCACTCCTCGAATACCGGTCTATGATCTTGTCGATGAGTCGGTACTATACGGCCGGCTTCCACCTGAACGGCGAGCGTTCGCACGATATGTCGAATCCTCCGTCGGTGAGCACGATCTCATCGACGGCCGCGCATACAAGCCCGCGGTCGTTGCCACGGACGTGGAACAAGAAACGCTCGAGGCCACTGAACGCGAAGACGCCCTTCGGGACTAGCGGGACGTACCTTTTTGGGAGCTGGCGTTGTCGAAAACGGGAGAATGGGACCACGAGCCCGGGTTGCCACGCCCCACTGGCAGCAAGCGACCCGGACCATGCGTTGGCTCCTTCTCCTCGGTATTGTTACATCATGCGTAATCGTTGGACTCGCCGCAGCCCAGACTGCTGACCTCTCCATCTCACCGAATCCAGCCCATCCGGAGGAGCCAGTCCTCCTCGATGGACGAGACTCGAGCGGCGGTGGAGAGACCATCGTTGGGTGTGAGTTCGATGTCGATGGCGACGGACAATACGAGCGGCAAGCGGATGATTGTGTCATCGAACACACCTATTCCAGTATCGGAGAGTATGAGATCACCCTCAGAATCACCACTGCAGGCAACCAGCGAGACACGGCCACTGAGCAACTCTCCGTAGTTGCGAACGAACCACCCGAGCCGGCCATCGCGGTGGAACCGGCGGCACCGCGCCCGGACGAGCCGGTCACGATTTCAGCAGCGGATGCCACCGATCCCGATGGTCGCATTGTCGGGTATAATTGGCGGCTCCCAGCTGGGAACACCAGCGGTGAAACCATCGAAACGCGATTTCCCAATCCCGGCGAATATGCCGTGGCGCTGACTGTAATAGATGACGACGGGGCGACGGCAACGAGTGAGACGACCATCGAGGTCGCGCCGAACGAGCCACCGGTGGCCACGCTAACCGCATCACCAGCATCGATAATGGTTGGCGAACGCCTCCTCCTTGATGCCAGTGGGTCGACGGATCGCGAGGAGGCCATCGCAGAATATCGGTGGGATTTGAATGGCGACGGTTCAGCGGAAGCCCGCACCGAGACGGATCGTATTGAGTATGAACCGGGGGCGCCGGGCGAATACGATCCAGCAGTAGTGGTTATCGACGATCGCGGGGCGACAGATCGCGCTACCGCCAGCTACAGCGTTCTTGCCCGCGGGACGCCGACACCGACCTTGGCACCGGTTGACCCATCCTCACCGCAACAATCGACCCCATCGGGTGCTGGTGTCTCTGTGATGCCTGTCGCCCTCGCGATCCTGTTGATCCTGATCGTCTTTGCGGCGGTCGTCGGCGTGGGCATCCGGCGGCGAGAGATTGCAGACGAGGCAGCGGAGACGCTGCGAACGCTCCTCATGCGAGGCGATATTCGCCGTCGACTCGCGCGGACGCTGTCCCGGTCAGTTATAAAAAGCGCAGCGAAACGAGCCATCCGGCAGTTTTCGGACGCCATCGAGGTTGGCGGCGAGATGCTCGGTGGCGCGCTCGAGCGAGCTGGCCGGGCGATCAAACGCGGGAGCAGCCGCCTTGCCGCCTGGCTGCGGCGCTTCGGCTCATGACCGGTCGGTCGCCGCCACCGACTCCGTGTGAGGCATCTCTGCGGCGAGCTGCGACGTAGCTTCGACGAGAAGAGCCACGATCAGAGGGCCGGCGACAATGCCGATCATCCCGAGACTGGTAAGCCCGCCGATGAACCCGACAAAATAGAGACTCCCGGGCATTGCCCCGGTATACGCAGCGAGCCTCGGACGAACGAGCACGTCCGGTAGCCAGCCAAGCACCAGTCCGCCAGCAATCAAGACGATGCCTGCTTGTTGCAAGTCACCAGCCGTGGCCTGAAGGATGGCGAGACCCGCGACCAAGACGATCGGGCCGATAATGGGAAGGAACTGTAGCGCACCGGCGATGACTGCGAGAACGAGAACGTATTCATAGCCGAGTACGAAGAACAGCGGTAAGGCGAGTAGAAACGCGCCAGCGGCGGTTCCAACTTGGAGAATGAGGATCGATGTTAGCGTTTCCCGGGCACGGTCCTCCAGGGCGTCAACGAATGGCCGGTAATCAGGGGGCACCGGGGCAATCGCTGCGGCCCGGGCCCGCTCGTGACCAAGCAGAAGTCCGAATACGAGAATTCCGAACAGTGCGAGCTTGATGCTCGCGGCCGAGAGAAAGACGGCGAGGTCAACAGCGAGCGGCGGAAGATACGCGAGCAATGCGTCGATCAATTCCCCCCGCGAGACGGTTACCTCCAGTCCAACCGCTCCAAGGTCGATCGTCGCCGGGAGGTTTGAGAGGAATGCGGTCACTTGCCCGGTGCGTTCGTAGGCCACGAGAGCCAGGGGGACGAGAGCTGCTACCACGGCAGCGGCCGCAACCGTTGCCGTGGCGATACTCGCTCGGCGCCGTGACCACCCACGCCGTTGGAACCACGAAAGTACCGGCGTGAGGACAAACGCGACGGTGATTGCGAAGAGTACGGTGCCGAACAGATCAGCTAGGACGAACCCGGCAAGCACTGCAAACAGCACCGCCGCCGCGGCGACCGCAGTCCGTGTCTCGGGCGGCATAGCCGCTCCTTTCATGGGTCAGGCCAAATACCTTGGCCGAAGCGGAATCCTTGAGTCGTCGGCGTGCGGTCACTCCCCAATGACGGCCGCCACCCCGCCGGTCCGCCGGCTCGCCGATTGGGACCACGATCGGTTACTCGAGCTCGCCGCCGATCACGAGACGCCGTTGTACGTCCTGGATCCATCGCGGGTGCGCGAGAATTATCGACGGTTCGATGCCGCATTCCCGAATGCACACGTCATGTACGCGGTGAAAGCGCACGCGGGACGACGGGTCTTAGAGGCCGTGCTGTCCGCCGGTGGAGACCTCGAGTGCGCGGCAATGGGCGAGCTCGAACGAGCGATCAATGCCGGTGCCGACCCAAACACCCTCCGATACACCGCGGTGAACCCACCCGACCGTGATCTCGACTATGCAGCCGATCTTGCGGCCGATAATCCGGGATTTACGATCACCGCCGGTGCGGAGGATACGTTTGATCGATTGGCAGAGCGTGGGGTCGACGGGCGGGTTGCGCTGCGTGTGAATCCCGGTATTGGCACCGGACACCACGAAAAGGTCGCTACTGGGGCCGATGCGAAATTCGGCATTCCGGCGGATCGCGTCATCGACGTGGCCGGGAGCATCGCGAACCGATTCGACCTCGTTGGTGTCCACGCCCACGTTGGTAGTGGTGTTTTGGAGGCGGACCTCGAGGACCACCTCCAGGCCATCGAACGGATCGCTAGCATCGCACGCGATGTTCTCGACGCGGGCCACGATCTCGAATTCGTCGATGTCGGTGGCGGATTCGGAGTGCCGTATCGTGAGGAGGACGCACCACTCGATATGACTGCGGTCGGTGAGCGGGTCCGCGCTGCGGTTGAGGACCTCGACATCCGGCTGGATCTCGAGCCGGGCCGGTACATCGTGGCGGATGCGGAACTCATCCTGACCGAGGTAAACACGATCAAACGGGCGGGGTCGCGTCACGTCATCGGCGTTGATGCCTCACTGGCGACGTTGATTCGACCGGCGATGTTCGACTCGTATCACCCAATCCGGAACATCAGCGCACCGGACCGTGATACCGTCCCGTCATCTGTCGGCGGACCGTGTTGCACGAGTGCCGATGTCTTCTGCACCGACCGCCCGATCGCTGAACCGAGACGCGGGGATATTCTTGCCATCGGCAACGCCGGCGCGTACGGATATGAGCTGGCCAATCAGTTTCACTCACAGCCACGGCCGGCCGAGGTGGCCCTTGAGGCCGACACTGCGCAGGTGGTCCGCCGTCGCGAGACGATGGGTGACGTAATCCGACTCGAGCAACCCTGAGAGGCGCGCGGACCGTGCACCAACGGTAGCCGCGGCCTGCGTCGGCCAGAGAAGCCAAAACCTTTGGTTTGGCCGGGGGTGGCTCCGGACGATGAGCGGTACGGGCGGCTCGACCACACGTGGTGATCTGGCCGCGCTCGCTCGCCGCGCAGACTTTCTCGCGGTGATGTCGATCGCGATGACGCTCCCGATCAGTGTGATAATCTCGCCGGCGCTGCCCGGCATGGCCACGGCCCTTGGTGTCTCGGATGCCCGCGTCGGACTGGTCATCACCGCGATCACGCTGCCGCCGATGCTGTTGGCGCCGGTCATGGGGGTCGCTGGCGATATGTTTGGTCGGAGAGCAATCGCTGTCCCGGGGCTCCTGCTCTATGGTGCGGCCGGAGTTGCCGTGGGGGTTGCCCCCACGTTTCCTGTTGTCCTGGTACTCCGCGCCCTGCAAGGTGTGGCCATGGCGGGGATCGCTCCACTCACTGTCACATTGCTCGGTGATCTCTACGAAGGGTCGATGCGGACGACTGCGCAGGGCATGCGGTCGAGCACCGCCGGAATTGCGCTCGCTGCGGGGCCACTGGTCGCGGGTGTGCTCGCGGGGATCGGCTGGCAATATCCTTTCCTTCTCTATGGCATTCCATTCATCAGCGCTGCTGCGGTCTTTGTAGCTGTCCCAGAGACAGCACCCGACCGTGAGGACGCCCCAAGCGTCCGTGGAACACTCCGCAATTACGTCCGGTCGATCGCTTCCGAGGTTGGTAACCCGAGCTTGCTCGTCGTTCTCGGTGGCGCACTCGCACTCGGATTGCTCGGGATCGGCACCTTCCCGAC
>JBDGPQ010000115.1:0-40525 GCA_042219595.1 Haloarculaceae archaeon | reverse complement strand
GTTCGTGCGGTTTTACTCGTTGTTTGGATTTCTTACATTCGTCCCGATATTTGCGGTCCGGGTTCTCGGAGCCAGTCCTTCAGTTGCCGGCTTACTGCTGTCGGTCTCAGGCATCCGTATTCTTCTGAGTCCCACTGCCGGCTGGTGGGTCTCACGGTTTTCGCGTCGACAAGCCTTGCTCGGGATGGTCGTGCTCCAGTTGTCGACACTGGCGCTGATCCCGTTCGTACCCAACGTCTGGTGGCTTGCGGGCCTTGCGGTCGTGTATGGATTCGGTGACGCCCTGTTCGATCCGATCATCAATGATGGGGCGTCATCGATGGTCCGACCGCGCAATCGGAACGGCGTCGTGGGCGGCCTCAGAGTGCTCAAGGAGGCAGGGAAAACCGCCGCGCCGGCGCTCCTCGGTGCGATACTCGCCACGTTGGGCTTTGCCTCACTATTCATCTCCATCTCGGTCATCCTGGTCGTCTATGGTGTCGCGATCTTGCTCTACCTTGACAGAGAGTGAGTGCTTACTCCAGCCGGTCGACGAGCTCGTCCGCAAGACCTGTGTACGTTGCTGGCGTGAGCGTCTGAAGGTCCTCGCGGACGGCCGCCGGGACGTCGAGCTCGGCAAACAACTCGTGAAAATCGTCCATCGTCACCGTCCGGCCTCGACTCAGTTCCTTCACTCGCTCGTACGCATCGGCGTGGCCTTCCCGACGGAGGATCGTCTGCACAGCTTCGCCGATCACTTCGGGATGGGCGGCCAGATCCTCTGCTAAGACCTGCTCGTTGGGGACGACACTGTCCAAGCCATCCTGTGTCTTTTGATAGCCAATCAAACAATGCGCGAGTGCTGCGCCGTAGTTGCGCTTCACAGTTGAGTCCGAGAGGTCCCGCTGCAGCCGTGACGTAGTAACTGTATCAGCGAGGAATGAGAGGTCCGCGTTCCCTTTCATGAGATTGCCTTCCGCGTTCTCAAAGTCGATCGGATTGACCTTGTGGGGCATCGTCGACGAGCCCGTCTCATCAGCCGTGGCAGCCTGTCCGAGGTACCGCCGCGAAACATACAGCCACGCGTCGCGGTCCAGATCCAAGAGAACATTATTGGCACCACGGTATGCGTCGAGTAGTGCCGCGACGTCATCACTCGGATTGACTTGTGTGACCAGTGGCTCGTGGTCGAGCCCAAGTGAAGCTACAAACGCCTGCGCGAACGCTGGCCAATCAACATCCGGAAACGCTGTCGCATGAGCGGCATACGTTCCGCTTGCTCCCGCGAGTTTTCCAGCGAGATCGGCTGTTGCACTCTCGATCCGACCAATCGCCCGACCGAGCCGTGCGGCATAGACAGCCATCTCTTTGCCGAAGGTGGTTGGTGTCGCAGGCTGTCCGTGAGTATGCGACAGCATCGCGAGGTCGCTATATTCATGGGCGAAGTCCACCAGGTCGTCCCGCAATGCCCGCAATGCCGGGAGGAGGACATTGGTGGTCGCTCGCGACAGAAGGAGTCGGTACGCGAGATTGTTGACATCCTCGCTCGTTAGACCGAAATGGATCCACTGATCGATGTTCAAGGGCTCGGGCCGGCGGAGTCGAAGGAAATACTCGACGGCCTTCACGTCATGATTCGTCGCTCCGTATGGTCCATGACCCTCGGTCTCGAGCTCTTTCACGAGTCGTGCATCCGCCTCATCGAAGGACTCGTATAGCTGGCGAAGGGCCTCCTTCTCCCCAGATTCTAGATCGAGTGAGACCTCCGAAATATCCGCGAGTGCGATCAGGTATTCCACCTCGATCTCGAGGCGAGCACGAATGAGTGCCCGCTCGCTTACATACGGGATCAGTGGCTCGGTATATCGGGCATAGCGCCCGTCGAGCGGCGTGACCGCGCCGAGCGGTCCGCGGTCGGTCATGGCCAGAACTCCGCCCGAGTCCTGAAAAAGCCTGCCGGTCGGCTGCTCACTGACGTGGTATGGTCAGGGGAATCGAGATAGCCACTGTACCTCCTGAATCAGTGCTTGCTCGTGACCCTCGGACACAACGCCTTTGCACCCCCCATCCCCGGAGAGCTATATGGACATCGTGGGCATGGCCTCGAACCGCGGCCGGAATCTCCTGAACATCGCGGATCGAGCGCCCGGCGGTGCCGAATTCGCCGCGATCTTGACGAATGTTGCCGAGGCACCGGTTCTCGATGGGGCGGCCGACCGGGGTATTCCTACGGAAACCGTCGTCCGCGAGAATGGCGAGAGTCGTCGGGATCACGAGCGTCGGATCCTGACGGCCCTCGAGGAATACGAGGCCGACATCGTGTGTCTCGACGGGTACATGCGCATCCTTTCGGATACGTTCCTCGATGCTTCACCGACGACACTCAACGTTCATCCCGCACTATTACCGGCCTTTCCCGGTATGGATGCCTGGGGGGATGCGATTGATGCGGGCGTATCCGTCACTGGTTGTACCGTCCATGTCGTGACAGATGCCACCGACGAGGCGGGCAACGTCATCGAGGCGGAGATCGATGCTGGCCCGATCGTGACCCAAGAACCGATTCCAATCTACGAGGGAGATGATGCGGACACGCTGAAAGAGCGGGTGCTGTACGAGGGCGAATTCAGGGCGTATCCTCGCGCCGTCAAGTGGTTCGCCGAGGACCGGGTCACCGTTTCTGAGGGCGCGGATACCGTGACGATCGCGGGGGATACTGGTGGCCTGTTTCCCGCACGGCGGCTGTCTGCTGGCGATCGGGCGGCTGACCTGCGCTATGGCGAGAACCCCCATCAAGACGCGGCGCTCTATGCCGATTATACGGTCGAGGAGGCAAACGTCGTCCAGGCGGATCAGTTGAATACGGGCGCGAAGGCCCTTTCTTACAATAATTACAATGACGCTGACGGCGCCCTGAACCTCATCAAAGAATTCGACGCACCAGCGGCCGCGGTGATCAAGCATACGAACCCCGCGGGATGCGCTGTCGCCGACTCGCTCGCGGCGGCGTATGACAAAGCACTCCGAACCGATCCAATGAGTGCCTTCGGGGGCATTGTCGCCCTCAACCGAGAGTGTGACAGTGCTACCGCCGAGCAGATTATCGAGTCTTTCAAAGAAGTCGTCGTCGCGCCGGGCTATACCGATGCGGCTCTCGAGACACTCGGTGAAAAAGACGATCTCCGCGTCCTAGATGTCGGCTCGCTTGGCGATCGAACAGCGACGCTTACGGAAAAGTCACTTGTCGGGGGCCGACTCGTCCAGGAACGAGATCTCAAAACCCTCGGTAGAGAGGACCTCGATGTTGTAACGGAGCGCTCTCCAACCCCCTCCGAGATCGCGTCGATGCTCTTCGCCTGGCACACCCTCAAACACGTCAAGTCGAATGGCATCCTCTTCGCAGATGGTACGGAAACCGTGGGGATCGGAATGGGCCAGGTGTCACGGGTGGATGCCGTCCGGCTGGCGGCGATGAAAGCTGAAGAACACGCGGAAGACAAGGACGCTGAGGGAGCGGTGATGGCATCCGATGCGTTCTTCCCATTCCCTGACGGCATCGAGCGGGCGGCAGAGGCAGGGATTGCGGCTGTCATCCAGCCTGGCGGCTCACAAAATGACGATTCTGTTATCGAAGCTGCCGATGCCCACGATATGGCGATGGTGTTCACGGGCGTCAGGTGCTTTCGACACGATTAGGTCATCCATTTCTGCTGAGGTGCTGGACTGCGATGCGGAGCCGACTCGCGAGGTGCGAAGTCATATGCAGAACCAGAACGGACACCAACCCGCTCCGATGCGGCTCTTCAATACAGGACACGGAATTTCCGCCAGAGAGTGATCTGATCGCCGATGAGGCTGCGGTAATCCGTAGCCGCTACGAGCCGGTCGAAACCGGTACATCATCTCCGCACGGCCTGGATGGTATGACGGATGCCGATCTGGCCGGCCTCGCGAATCGCGAGGGGTGGCACGTCGAAGGTCGCGCAGCCCGTGTCCATTACAGCGGTGCTGATGATCGCTTCAGCGTCGAGTATTACGAGCCGAGTGAGTGTGTATTGTACTGGAAGGTCCCGCCTGACGACGCGGGCGATACCGCCGTCCCTGTCGGCCGTGCCACGGTCCCGACGCCTCTACGGGAGCGAATTCGAGCGGATCTCAAGGCAGCGGGCATCGACCCTGATATCGAGCGTCGCAGCCTTTGATCCGTCCGAAGGGTTGAAACCGGCTGGTGCGGTCACGCCAAGACATGGAGTATCACGAGGCGGCGAACGCGCTGTTCGATCTACGGCGCTTCGCGCCTCGGCCCGGAACCGCGGCAACCGAGGCTCTCCTGGACCATCTCGGAAATCCCGAAACCGGGTACGATTGCATCCAGATCGCCGGCTCGAATGGCAAGGGATCAACGGCACGAATGGTTGCGTCAGTCCTTCGGGCGGCCGGATTCGATGTCGGCCTCTATACGTCACCGCATCTCGACCACCTCGGCGAACGCATCAGAGTCAACGGACGGCCATTGACGAAAGGAAGTCTCGTGGAATTCGTCGAATCGGTCGAGCCGTACCTCACTGACCAGGCGGCAGATGGCGCAGCACCGACATTCTTCGAGACTGTAACGGCACTGGCCCTGTGGGAGTTCGGCCGGCAAAGTGTCGATATTGCCGTTCTCGAGGTTGGGATCGGTGGCCGATACGACGCGACGAGCGCCGTCGATCCGATCGCCGCCGCGGTGACGGCCGTCACATTGGAACATACCGACATCCTCGGTGAAACGATCGAGGAGATCGCCCGCGACAAGGCCCAAGTCGCGCCCGTCGATCGGCCGCTCGTCACCGGGGCGACCGGGCCAGCACTCACCGCCATCACTGACGAAATCGAGGAGATATTCACCGTTAGCGGTGCCGGGCCTGCGCTGGCAGCGCATGCAGCGAATGGTGATGATGGCCCCGACCAGCCGGATCTATCGGTCTCGTATAATGGCCGAGACGGACTCGAGGGGCAGATCGAAGTACAGGGCAAAGAGTGGGCACTCGATGCTCGACTCCCACTCCTTGGCGCCCACCAGGCCCGGAATGCCGGCGTCGCAGTCGCACTCGCGCGCCAAGTCGGCGTGACGGATCCGGAGACGATCGCCACGGGCCTCCGCCGCGCGCACTGGCCGGGCCGGTTCGAGGTGGTCGGACGTGAGCCATTGGTAGTGCTCGATGGGGGGCACAATCCAGGCGGGTGCCGGGCGGTTGCGGAAACGCTCGCGGAGTTTGATTACGACTCCCTGCATGTCGTCGTTGGCTCGATGGCCGATAAAGATCACCGTGGCATGGCGGCCGCCTTTGCAGATGCTGACCGGGTGACCACGTGTCGGCCGGACCGAGAGCGGGCCGCGAGCCCAGCCGCACTGGCACGCGCATTCGAACAGGAAACCGACGCCGCCGTCGAACGTCGGACCGCGGTCCGGAGTGCCGTCGATGGGGCCATCGAGGCAGCCGATCCGAACGACGTGGTCCTGGTCGTTGGATCGCTGTATACGGTTGGAGAGGCTCGCACTCGGTGGAGCCGGTCAGTGATCGAGACCGATATCGATTCGATCGCCACAGCTGAGGCGGCACTCGATCGGACCGACGTCACTGACGCCGGAACATGGCGTATGCGCGGGAAAGCAGTGCATCGCGCGCTCCGCACCCGCGTCCGCCCCCGTCAGGCGCAGTATCTCAAAGAAGAACTCCTCTCGCTCGGTGGCGAGTGTGCCGTTTCAGGCCTCGACGCAGATACCGAGGAGAACGTCCCCGTCCTTTGCATGGGGACGCTCGCGCAGTTCCGCCGCCTTCTCGAAAAGTTGGAAGGGCAACCATACGGGCTCTCCGGTCTTGCGAGCGAGTTCCGTGAAGCGCTTGGTATTGGCGTTCGCCCTGAAGAAGGACCGTATCCGTGGAGCGGGCCGGGAACTGCGATCATGGGAATTCTCAACGTCACGCCCGACAGCTTTTACGATGGCGGGAAGTTCAACGACCCGGACGCCGCCGTCGCGCAGGCGGATGCAATGATCGACGCGGGCGCGGATATCATCGACGTGGGCGGGGAATCCACGCGGCCGGGTGCGGAGCCGATTAGCGCCGAGGCCGAGCTTGAGCGGGTGCTTCCAGTCGTCGAGGCCATCGCCGATAGAGACGCGCTCGTCTCGGTCGATACCCGAAAACCGGCGGTTGCCCAGGCGACGCTCGATGCCGGCGCGGATATTCTCAATGATGTCTCTGGCCTTGAGGACCCAGCCATGCGCCGGCTTGCGGCCGAGTTCGACGTACCGGTGGTGATGATGCACTCGATCGAGACGCCGGTCAATCCCGACCGAAGGGTGGAGTACGACGATGTGGTCACCGACGTCATCGATGAACTTCGAGAACGAGTGCTCATGGCTGAACGTGCAGGTCTCGATAGATCCCAGATTCTCGTCGATCCTGGCCTCGGCTTCGGAAAGCGGCCTGCGGAGAGTCACGCGCTGCTCGATCGACTCGGGGAGTTCCACGCCCTCGGCTGTCCGGTTCTTGTTGGCCATTCGCGGAAATCGATGTTTGCGGATGTCGCAACGGATGCCGGGGACCGACTCCCCGCAACCATTGCTGCATCAGCCATCGCGGCCGAGCGTGGCGCCGACGTGGTTCGCGTTCATGACGTGGCCGAAAACCGGGCTGCAATTGACGTTGTCAGGGCCGCCCAGCGGTCGCGACAGCCCGAAGAATGACACGCGTGGCCGTCGTCGGCGCGGGCGTTGCTGGTGCAGGTGCTGCGACCGTTCTTGACACCGCTGACCTCTCTGTCGACGTCTTCGAGCGGCGTGACCGGGTTGGTGGTCGCGCGGCCACCAGGCGCCGGGGTCAGGTCGTCTACGATCATGGTGCGAATTATCTGAAGGCGGACGACGAGCGTGTGACCGCACTCGTTACCGAAGAGCTTGACACGACGGGCCTCGTCGACATCGCGGACCCAGTTTACACGTTTGATGAAAGTGGTGATATTGCGCCCGGCCGGGACGCAGATGAACATAAGTGGACGTATGAATCGGGGCTCATCGAGCTGAGTCGCCGGCTGTTCGGTGCAACGACTGCCGATGTCCAGCTCGAGTGTTCAGTCCGCGAGATCAACAATTCGGCGAACGGCTGGCGTGTCGAGTTGCAGACGGGACCGCGATGTGGGCCGTATGAGGGGGTCGTCCTGACGCCACCCGCACCGGCGGCCGCCGATCTGCTCACTGCCGGAGAGAGTCCGTCACTGACACGGCTTGCAGACGAGCTTGCGCACGTCCCATTTCGGGATTTATACTCCGCAGTGCTATGCTACAAATTTCCCCTCGATCGCCCGTATTACGCGCTCGTTGACACCAGCGGCGAGCACGCCGTCTCCTGGGTGTCCCGAGAAGAGTGCAAGCCTGGCCACGTGCCTACCGGTGCAAGTGTCCTGATCGTCCAGGCGAGCCACGACTGGACCATCGCTCATGACGACGAGACCGCCGAGTGGATCGAGGATCAGCTCGCCCGCCATTGTGCAGCGCTGCTCGATGAGCAGCGACTCACCACCCCAACATGGACGGACGGATGCCGCTGGGCACCGGCACTCCCTGATGGCGGAGTCAGTGCCGAGGTTCGCGACACTGCCCGGGAGGAGGGCCTCTATCTTGCAGGCGACGGCGTCGTCGGCGCCGGCCGGATCCACGCCGCGTTACGGAGCGGGCTAGATGCTGCCGAGCGGCTCTTGAGCGATCACTAGCCCAGGCGGTCATAGAGTTCGATATACCGCTGTCGGACGATCTCGTGATCGTATTCGGCCCAGCGATCGTCAACGCTCCGCCGCTCGAGATCTCCGGCGGCAACGATAGCATCGGCAAGCTCCTGCGCATCGGTCACTCGGAAGCTACGATCATCGTTCTCAACCAATTCGTGGGCTGCCGAGCGGGCCTGGTACTCGACGATGCCGACGCAACCGGCCGCTAAGCCCCAGAGCAGCTCCAACGGGAACGGTTCGCGATAGGCCGTCTGAACGAATGCGTGGGCGCCCCGATAAATCGCCAGCCGCTCTTCACGATCACACTGCCCAGCAAACGTGACACGATCTTCGATACGGAGGTCGGCGGCTTCCGCTTCATATTCTGCACGGCGAGGGCCATCGCCCACGACGGTCGCCCGCCACCCGCGGTTGCGCAACTCAGCGAGACCGAGCAGAAAGTCCTCGATGTTGGCTCCATCATCGAGTCGGCCGGCGAAGACCACGTCAACCGTCTCTGCTGGATCAGTCGCCTCGATCCGGTCAAAGTCGATACTTTCGGGAATGACGGCCGTGTCGTCAGTGGACGCACCGAGCTCGCGAACCTCAGTTCGGACGAGTTCGGATGGGGTTACGATCGTGGATGGGGCTGACACCACCCGGCGCGTCAGGCGGGCTTCCGGATCGAGCCCTTCATCCCCAAACCATTCGACGATCAGTGGCGCCCGAGCAAGTGTGGCTCCAATGCGAGCCGCAACCACCTGGATAGGCGGGGCAGCCAGTACGTGTACCACGTCGGGCTGTTCCGCCGCGATCAGCGGGGGAAGGCGGGTACAGAACGCGGCCGTGGCTGGGCCGAGTGTGACACCGCGGTATTTGACGCCATCCACGACGCGACGAGTCGCCGTTTCGGACCACCACTGCGCGCAGAATACCGTCACGTCATGCCCGGCGTCCGCCAGTTGCGTCGCAATCCGATCGAAGCGGCAGGCGCCGCGGGTCTCGCGGTGGTGGACGGTTTCCAACGCGACCAGCGCGACGCGCATGTGCGGCCGGTCGCCGCGACCTCTCAAAAATCCCTGCGGTCCGCTCGCAAGTCACTTGCCGGTGGGTCCGTTCTAAGCGAGAGTGAGCGCGGACCTCAGGCGGTACCTCTCGGTTCACGGCGCCTCTGGTGCGAGCCTCGGCGCGCCCGACGAGCTTGCCGTTCTCTACGACGCAACTGGCGAAGCACAAGTATGGACCGTCGATGCACCGGGCACGTGGCCCGAACAACGGACGGTCGGCGCCGATCCGGTATCCTTCGTCGACGCTTCACCCACAAATGACGAATGGGTCTTCGGCCGGGACGCAGGCGGGAACGAACGAATGCAGTTCTTCCGGCTGGATACTGATGGGAACATCCTCCCGCTGACTGATCTGCCGGATGCCAAGCACCGATGGGGCGGGTGGAGCCCGAATGGTGAGCGATTTAGCTTTGCCTCGAATCGCCGCGATCGATCGGTGTTCGACATCTATGTCCAGGGCCGAGATGAGCAGGGCGCGGCGGCTCGTCTCGTTCGGAAATCCGACGGTTGGTTTACAGTGGCAGGGTGGAGCCCTACTGGCGATCGGCTGGCTGTCGTGGAGGCACATGGGAGCTACGATCAAGACGTGTATACCCTCGCGCTCGATGGGTCGATGACCCACTTGACACCCGATACCGAGGGTGTCCGATTCCTGAGTGTCGAGTGGGGACCCGAGGGGGAGGCACTCTATTGCGTGACTGACCAAAACAGGGACACGCTCGAATTAGCGCGTATCACCATCTCGACGGGCGAGCTATCGATCGTGGAGCATGGGGGCGACTACGACATCGATGGCATTGCCGTGCATCGGACGTCGGGAGCTGTCGTCTTTTCACGGAACGTGGAGGGGTTTACGGAGTTGACGGCGGGCCGGCTCGTCGATGGCCGCCTCGAGCGCCGAACGATGCCGGTCCTCCCGGGTGGGGTGGCGGGAGGTGTGAGCTTCGCCCCTGATGGCGATCGGTTCGCACTAACTGTCGCCGGCCGTACCGTGAATCCAAACGTATACGTTGTCGAACTCGCCGACAATGAGGGGTCAGCGACGGTCGGCGGACCAGCCGTCGCAGCGGGTATCGTCGATGGCGGTACGGACGATGCTGGGGCGACGCAGTGGACACGGGCTGCCAAGGCCGGACTTTCGTCAGATGGATTCGTTTCGCCGGAACTTGTCCGATTCGACTCCTTCGACGGCCTCGAAGTCCCGGCATTATTCTCCTCTCCGACCGAAGTTCCAGGCGGCGGTGCGCCGGTGATCGTCGATATTCATGGCGGACCGGAAAGCCAGCGCCGGCCTGGCTTCTCGGGGTTGACTCAGTACTTCCTTTCACGGGGATATGCCGTCCTCGAACCGAATGTTCGCGGGTCGAGCGGGTACGGCCGTGAGTACGCCGCTCTCGATGATATCGAGAATCGGTTGGACGCGGTTGCTGATCTTGCCGCTGCTCATGACTGGCTTCGTGATCACAACGGGGTTGACGCGGATCGAGTCGCTCTCAAGGGCGCTTCATATGGCGGATTCATGGTCCTCGCAGCGATGACGGAATACCCGGATCGGTGGGCGGCCGGGATCGACATCGTGGGCATCGCAAATTTCGTCACCTTCCTTGAGAACACCGGCGACTGGCGCCGGCAGCTCAGGGAGGCGGAGTATGGCAGCCTCACAAACGATCGGGACTTACTCGAGGCGATCAGTCCGATCAATCGGGTTGACGCCATCGACGCACCGCTTTTCGTCATCCACGGCGAGAACGATCCTCGGGTGCCGGTCGGGGAGGCGAGACAGATCGCCGACGCTGCGCGGGAGCAGGGTGTACCGGTTGAGCTCAGGATCTTTGGCGATGAGGGTCATGGATTAGCAAAACTTGACAATCGGATCGAGGCGTATACGGACGTAATCACCTTTCTCGACGAGCATCTCTGAACGACCCCCACTCGTAGCGGAGGAATTTCTGGAATGCCGTGGCAGCGGCGTGAGTCCGTTGGACAGGAGAACCACGTGGCGCTTGCATCCTGAAACCGTGGGTGCGAGGCCGAGCGGAACCTGGCAACTATCGAAGCTATCGTGCGTGGTATCTCACAGTACGCCAGTGACTTCGGCAACCTCGCGCGCCGCCGCCTCACTCACCCCGTCACCGAGGATCGTATACCGGTCCCGGATCCGATGAGCTGTCGTGAGCGCCTCTATGATGGTCTCATCCTCGACGCCGAGTTCAGCGGCAGTCGTTGGTGCGCCGATCGTTGCGAGTGCGTCGCGAACGTCACGCCACCGGCCGTCTTCGCCGGTATGGAGATATTCGGTCATGATCGCACCGACACCAACCTGGTGACCGTGGAGGGCAGCATCCGGAACAAGGCGGTCGAGCTGGTGGGAGAATAGGTGTTCGGCGCCGCTCGCTGGCCGGGATGACCCAGCAATCGACATGGCGACGCCTGACGAGACGAGCGCTTTGACGACGATCCACGCGGACTCTTCGAGTCCCTCCTTGACGTAATCCGCCCGGCTGACCAGCAGCTCCGCGGTCATACGAGAGAGTGCTCCGGCGTATTCGGAGTACTCGACGTTCTTCAAGCGATGAGCGAGTTGCCAATCACGGACTGCAGTATAGTTCGATATGATGTCGGCACACCCGGCCGTCGTCAGCCGCCAGGGAGCGGATGCAAGCACAGTCGTATCCGCGACAACGGCCATCGGAGGTTCCGCGGCGACGCTATGGCGGGCATCGCCCTCGGGGACGGAACCTCGGCCCGAGACGATGCCATCGTGGCTGGCGGCAGTGGGGATGGAGACAAACCCCAGACCACGGTCATCTGCGGCCATCTTCGCGAGATCGATCGCTTTGCCGCCGCCAACTCCGACGACGTAGCCGATGTCCGCCTCACGAGCGACCTCGATTACCCGCTCTAGCGTCGTGAAATTTGACTCCTCAACGACCAGAATGCGCGCATCGGGGCCGAGCGTCGACAGTTCTTCAGCGACGGCGTCGCCTGCGACGTCCCGGGCGGTTGGACTCGTCACGACAAGCGGCTGACCGGAGAGGTGGAGCTCGCCAACAGCGGCTGCTACCTCGTCGAGCACGCCGTGACCGACCACGACGTTCCGGGGCAGCCGGATCCACGTCTCCTTGTCGAACATGACGGTGGATCGCAGGCCGGGGTGAAAATCCTTCGTGATACGGTACGCGCCTGATGCTGTAATTCATGGACCGGGGAATCTACTGGCCCCACGAGGTTCCCCAGTTGGATTCTACGACGGCTCTCAGGACTGAGTCCCACCCCGTCAATCCCGCCGACCAGCCGGGGGCGGGCCTATCTTGATACGATCGATTCCCCGCCTCCGCACTGATCAGTCCGATCCAGCGGATGGGTCCAGCAACGATATCGCACTCCTGACCGTCGTATGGCGGTCCTCCAGGGCGATGTGCCGGCCGATGATGCGGGCGTTTCTGCCGGATCGTCGATCTGGAGATGCGACGAGTGGTTCCCCACTTCGAAGCGATTGATGACACCATTACGTTGCTCGGCGGTGGGACTGGGATCGCACGGAACATCGCTTACCCCGACCAAGCACGTCACGCAGTTCTACGGTAGCGCCAGTACCACAGCGCACCAATCACAATTATAGCGACAAGAATGACAGAGCCAACACCAAATTCGCTGGCGACGCCGGCAGTTGTTTCAGACGGGGTGGTAGCGGCAACTGCGGAACCAGAGAGCGGGAGAATCCACGTCGCACCCGCGAGAATCGGCCCGCTGAAACGCCGGTCCATAATGTCACCGAGGCAGCCGGGCGCTTAAGCTTGGGCACGTCGCCCCACATCCACGCTTTTCCCTCTGGAAGTGAGCCAAGCCAAAGAACAAACTAGCCGATACCCTCCACTGATCGCCGGGCAGACGGTCCCCCGGCGTAGGCACGTGTGGTCGAATCCGGACGGCCCCGATCGTGGACGCGCGAACTGGCCCCGGCCCGGAAGCAAGCCGGAGCATAGCGATCAATAGTCGAGAGCGAAGACCGACGACCCGGGGGGTGCGCTTAGTCGTCCGTCGCTCCGACTTCGACGCCGGTTGTCGTCCCGGCACGCGGTTCTGCGGCGGCTGGGATATCATTACGGACGTCGTCGCGCTCCCGGTCCTCGATCACCTCGGCGTAAGCATCCGGCATCACGCGAGTGAAGTTCTCGAGCTCCTCATCCCAATTTTCGAGCAGCTCGGCAGCAACATCGGAGTCGGTATATGCACGGTGATTCTCGACGAGCCGCGTTATCATCGCCCGGTCGCCATCCTCAAGGTCGGTGGATAGGGTGACCATGCCGGTATTCGCTCGCTCTGCGAAGTCGCCGTGGGGGTCGTAGACGTACGCGATGCCCCCCGACATCCCGGCTGCGAAGTTCTTGCCGGTCTCCCCGAGGACGACGATCGCCCCGCCTGTCATGTATTCGCAGCCGTGATCCCCAACACCTTCGACGACGCCACGCACTCCCGAATTGCGAACCGCGAATCGCTCACCCGCTCGGCCATTGATGTACGCCTCGCCTTGGGTGGCGCCATATAACGCAACATTGCCAATCAGGATATTCTCGGCCGCCTCGTATCCAGCCGTGGACGGCGTCCGAACGATCAGCTTCCCTCCCGAGAGCCCTTTGCCGACATAATCGTTCGCCGATCCGACGAGGTCGAATGTCGCTCCGTCCTGAAGGAAGGCGGCGAAACTCTGCCCCGCCGTGCCAGATAGCCGACAAGTGATCGTGTCTTCCGGGAGACCGTCGGTACCGTGCGCTTTGGAGATCCGGTGTGACAGCGTCGCCCCGACCGCACGATCGGCGTTCGTGATGTCGAGGTCGACGGTGACCGGTTCCCCACGTTCGATCGCGTCGCCCGCCTCATCGAGGATCTCCCAGTCGAGCTGTTCATCGACCTCACTGGGTTGCTCCCGTGTCTTGAACCGGTCGACATCGTACTCACTCTCCGGTTCGACGAGGACGTCCGAGAGATCGAGCTTTTTCGCCTTTGGCTGTGAGACGTCGTCCCGTTGTCGGAGACAGTCCACGCGGCCGACCATATCATCGACCGAGCGGAAGCCCAGTTCCGCCATGATCTCCCTGAGCTCCTGTGCCATGAACGTCATGTAATTGATAACGTGCTGGGGCTCGCCAGGGAAGCGATCACGGAGTTTCTCGTTCTGCGTGGCGACGCCCACCGGGCAGGTATTCTCGTGACATTGCCGGGCCATGACGCACCCAGACGTCACCATCGAGGCCGTGCCGAAGGCGTAGCTTTCAGCACCGAGCAGTGCGGCGATGGCGACATCGCGCCCGGTCATAAGTCCTCCATCTGTCGAAACGGTGATCCGGTCGCGAAGCCCGGTCGCCCGCAGGAGCTGATTGGCCTCTGCGAGACCGAGTTCCCACGGCACGCCAGCGTTCTTGATCGAGGTTTTCGGTGACGCGCCGGTCCCGCCGGAGTCGCCCGAGATATGGACCTTGTCCGCCTGGGCTTTCGCGACGCCAGCCGCGATGATTCCGACGCCAGCCTCTGCCACCAACTTTACATTGACATCGGCATCTGGATTCGCCGCCTTGAGATCGTGAATCAGCTGTTTCAAGTCCTCGATAGAATAGATGTCGTGCAATGGCGGCGGCGAGATGAGCCCGACGCCAGGCGTTGAGTACCGGACGTGAGCGATCATCTCGTTCACCTTTTTCCCAGGGAGGTGACCGCCCTCACCCGGCTTGCTTCCCTGCGCCATCTTGATTTGAAGCTCCTCTGCCTCCGCGAGATACGTGCTCGTCACGCCGAATCGGCCGGATGCCACCTGCTTCGTATGGCTGTTCTTTTCGGTCCCGAACCGTTCCGGCGGTTCACCACCCTCACCGGTGTTCGACGCCGCCCCGAGCCGGTTCATCGCGATGGCGTTGTTTTCGTGCATCTCGGGTGAGAGTGAGCCGAGACTCATCGCTGCCGTCTCGAACCGGCTGACGATCTCGGAGACCGGTTCTACCTCCTCGATCGGCACCGGATCGCGGTCTTCACCATCGAATTCGAGAAGGCCGCGGAGCGTGTGAAGGTCCGTCGTTTGGTCGTTGATTTGCTCGGCGAACTCGAGATACGTCTCCCAGTCCCCCTGCCTGACCGCCTGCTGCAGCGTGCCCACCGTTTGTGGGTTCCACCGGTGGAAAATCCCTCCCGAGCGGTTCTCGTATTCACCGACACGGGGCATTTCGGGATCATCTCCCCATGCGACCGCGTGGCGATCCATCAAGTCCGACTCGATCTCCTCGAGATCGATGCCGTCTGTTCGGTTCTCCGTGCCCTCGAAGTACTCGGCAACGAGGTCGGTTGACAGGCCGACCGCCTCGAAAATCTGGGCACCTTGGTAGCTTTCGACGGTGGAAATGCCCATTTTGGCCATCGTTTTCAAGAGTCCGTCCTCGATCGCATTGATATATGCATCAATGGCCACTTCTGGATCCGCCCCGTCTGGTCCCGCTACCAAATCCTCGATCGTCTGGTATGCGAGGTATGGATTGATCGCGCCGGCGCCGTACCCCACAAGAGTGGCGAAGTGATGAACTGCCCGCGGGTCACCAGACTCGAGAACGAGGCCGACATGGTTTCGCATGCCGTTCCTGACGAGATGGTGATGGACACCACCGACCGCCAGCAGGCTCGGGATAGGGACCCGATCCGGACTCGCATTTCGGTCGGACAGGATGATGATATCGTTTTCACCGGCTGCCTCGGTGGCACGCTTGCGGATCCTCTCAACAGCCCCTTCGAGGTCAAACCCGTCGGGGTCGTACGTGATATCGATGACCGCGCTCGTCATCCCCGTCGTCCCATCGAGCTCGCGGATCCCAGTCAACTCCTCGTCCGTTAGGATCGGCGAGTCGAGTACGAGCTGACGGGCATGCTCGGGAGACTCGCCGAGTATATTGCCTTGCTCTCCGAGACGTGTCTCTAAGCTCGTGACGAGCTCTTCCCGGATGTAGTCGAGGGGTGGATTCGACACCTGCGCGAACAGCTGCTTGAAGTAGGTAAAGAGTGGCCGATTAAACTGAGACAGTACCGACAATGGCGTGTCATCACCCATTGACCCGACGGGGTCCTTGCCCTTTTCGGCCATCGGCTCGAGGAGGTGATCGACCTCGTCGTACGTGTAGCCGTACATGGCCTGATGGGCTCGGAGTCCATCGACAGGGCGCTGGGTGGTATTGTCCTCGCCGGCGGCGATATCCGCCGTCTGAAGTTGGTGCTCCGCAACCCATTCGCCGTATTTGTCATCCCCGAGGCGTTCGAACACTTCCGCGTCCGGAATCACTCGGCCCTCATCGGGGTCAGCCAGGAAACACTGTCCGGGCTGGAGGCGGCCGCGCTCCCGGATCTCACTCTCGTCATAGGTGAGCGCGCCAGCCTCTGAGGACATGACGAGGGTGTCGTTCTCGAGGATATCGTATCTGCAGGGCCGCAGACCATTCCGGTCGAGGACGGCACCAACACGCTCACCATCCGTCGCCGCGACAAGCGCCGGGCCGTCCCACGGTTCGACGATGGAAGCGTGATAATCGTAGAAGTCCCGCCGATGGCCATGGACATCGTTGTCCTCACCACGCCACGCTTCCGGGATGAGCATCCGCAGTGCGTGTGGAAGGTCGCGCCCTCCCATCAACAATAATTCGAGGGCATTGTCCACACTCGCTGTATCCGACTGCTCCGGGTCGTCGATGATTGGTTTGATCGTCTCGATGTCCTCGCCAAAGGCCGGGTGCGTGATGTCGGTCTGCCGTGCCCGCATCCAGTTGATGTTGCCTTGGATGGTGTTGAACTCGCCATTATGGATGATATTCCGGTACGGGTGTGCGAGATGCCAAGCCCCGAGGGTATTCGTTGAGAAGCGAGCGTGGACGAGAACAAACGTGGAGCGCAGCCGTTCATCCTCGAGATCCGGGAAATAGTCGACCAGCTGATCGGCTTTCAGAAGACCCTTGTAAACGATCGTATCTTTGTCGAGTGAGACGACATAGAAGCGGTCATGGCCCGGTGGTTCGTCGGCTTCTACCGCATTCTCAAGCGCCCGTCGACCGACGTAGAGTTGACGGTCGAAATCCTCACCGGTAGCGCCGGTCATCGACGTGACGACGACCTGCACGATCCGGGGCTCGGAGTCAAGTGCTGTTTGTCCGAGATCCGCGTTATTCGTCGGCACATCACGCCAGCCGAGCACCTCGAGATCCTCCTCGGCAAATACGGACTCGGTCCGTTTTTTGAGGCTTGCCGCGGCCTGGTCGTCCGTCGGCAGGAACACCGTTCCAACTGCATATGCTCCCGGGTCCGGAAGCTCGACATCGAGTTGTGCCCGGAAAAACTCGTCTGGAATCTGAAGCATGATCCCGGCACCGTCACCGGTGTCCTCCTCCGCACCCGTGGTCCCTCGGTGCTCGAGACACTCGACGAGTTCGAGACCATCCTGTACTACGGTGTGGCTGGCGCCACCATCGAGGTCCATGACGACGCCCACCCCGCAGTTGGACCGCGCGTCGCCGGGGTCGGCAAGGCCCTGACGACCGTCCGTGTGACCCGTGCTCATAGTTAGGGAATTGCTAGACCCCGAGCCATAAGAGGGTAACCATCAATGGGTCAGGGACTGTTAAACCCAAATAATGGACCTTAATTAAGATAATGTCAATATTAGGCTCTGGATTCCACGGAGGCTATGGTCCCGCCCGCCGAGGATTCGCTCATGCGGACGCTCGCCTTCGACGGACGAACCGGTGCGAGCGGCGACATGCTACTCGGGGCACTCCTTGCAGCGGGTGCTGATCGGGCCGCTTTGGTTCCCGTCGAAGACGACCTGCCGATCGAGTATGATGTCCAGCGTGTCGACCGAGCCGGCATCGCAGCTACCGCCGTCGATGTGCAGTTCGACAACGGCAGCGAGGCTGAAGGGCACGGCCCGCACCGGTCGTATGGTGAGGTCGTGGACGTCGTCGAGGGCCTCGACATCCCATCTCCGGTCCGGGATCGAACCCTGGCCATCTTCGAGCGACTAGGCGAGGCCGAAGCAGCTGTCCACGGAACGGAACTGGCGGAGACACACTTCCACGAAGTGGGTGCCGATGATGCAATTGCCGATGTCGTGGGGACGTGTCTCCTCCTTGCGGATCTCGAACCTGATCGAGTGGTTACCGGACCGCTTGCAGCCGGGGGCGGAGAAGTCGAGACAGCCCACGGGACGTATCCAGTTCCGGCCCCGGCAGTTGTCGAACTCGCATCGGGAGCGGATTGGACGCTGCGACACGGCCCAATCGAACGGGAGTTACTGACGCCGACCGGTGCCGCGATCCTCGCAGAGGTGGCCGACGGCGTACCCGGGCTGCCGAGTATGGCCATCGACGCCTCGGGCTATGGCGCCGGATCCATGGTCCTCGACGATCGGCCCAACGTACTGCGTGCAGTGATTGGCGAAGCCGCGGCAGCAATGGCGAAAGAGCCGATTACTGTGCTTGAAACGAATCTCGATGATGCCAGCCCTGAGCTTCTCGGCGGGCTCCAGGATACACTTACCGACATCGGGGCACTCGACGTCTCAGTACTTCCGACCACGATGAAGAAGTCGCGGCCCGGCCACCTCGTCCGTGTCGTTGTCGCCCCGGAGGACGCCGAGCGTGTTGCGCGGCGCCTTGCCGAGGAAACCGGGACATTGGGGGTGCGAGAGCATGGCAGCGGTCACCGTTGGGTGGCCGACCGCGAACGCCAAATCGTAGAAATCGATGTTAATGGCGATACGTACGAAGTTGGTGTCAAAATCGGGCTCGCTGGGGACGAAGTCTTCGACATCAGCGCTGAGTTTGATGACGCCATGGCGGTCGCTCGTGCATCCGATCAGCCGGTGCGACATGTCATGCGGCTCGCCGAGGACGCCGCCCGAGAGCCCTGATACATCTTCAACGTACGCTGCTCACCAAGTGATCTCCGGTGGTCGCTTGCGGCGACCGAATCAGGTCACTTGTTGCGGTGCTTGGCAAGCGCCTCCGCAATCGTGAGGTCGCCCGAGGCCACCCGCCGTGCGAGGGCGTCGTCGATCGCCCGATTCGTCTCGCTCTCGGCGCGGGATCGGTCCTTGATCCGCTGAAGTTCGCCGGTCGTGGGCTCGATCGTGCGCTCGTCAACTCGGTCGCCCTCGCGTTGGGCGATATTCACTGCAGCAAGCACGTCATCCATTCCCCGCGTTCCTGTCCCGAGATATGGCGTGGTTCCGGTTTCGTCGACCAATTCGACGGGGACATCGGGGAGGTCTTCGACAAGCCGTGCCCCGACCAACCGGGCGCCGTCGCCGACGCGCACAAGCGGGTTTTCTGCGTCACGTATCTCCGCCGCGACTACCTCGCCAACCCGATCTGGCGGCACTTGGAAGGTCGCAACAACCATTCCGCCGCGGAGCACGACAATGCCCGGTCGGTCGCCGGGGTCGATCCCGATGACAAGGCGGCCGGTCCCATCCCGTAACCGGGCGAGGAGGGTTTCGATCGCGGCACGCACTTCGTCTGCATCAGTTCGAACGACCGGTATGTCGCTCTCGACGGTGAGGTCCGCCGTCCTGTCCGCGAGGACTGCGGTAGTTGCGTCGGGCAGCGGTGCCTCGGGTGTGATTGTAGTAAAGTCGAGGTCGCGATCACGAAGGGCAGTTACAGCTCCATGATAAAGCTCGAAATCCTCTGTCGCGACCACGATCACAATTCAACCATAGGTACCCGAGACCTTAACGAGTACGAGCGCTTATCAGTGCGACCCCCGCAGCTACGCGGGTGAGTGAACCGGTGTCGACAGGCTGCGAGCCCGTCGACGACCTGCTCGGTGGCGGGTTCTCTCGGGGTGGGGCCACGCAGGTGTACGGCCCGCCTGCCGCCGGGAAAACCAACCTCGTGCTCTCGGCCGCCGCAGAGACGACGGCCCGGGGCGAATCTGCGCTTTATATCGACACCGAAGGGCTCTCGGCCGACCGGATGGAGCAGGTCCTCAGTGCGCGGGCCCGGATGGCGGACATGGACGTGGACGAGCTCGCTGCCCGACTGATCATCACCGATGCGCATGGCTTCGAGGAGCAGCGAGAGGCCGTCCAAGACGCAACGAACCTGGCGGAGGAGGTTGATTTAATTCTGCTCGATAGTGCAACCGGCTTTTATCGACTGGTTCGGACAGAGCGGGAAGAAGGAGAAGCACTCCGAGCTGTTGCGAGCCAGATCACCCATCTGTTGTCGCTTGCCCGCAAGCATGACCTTGCGGTGGCGTTTACAAATCAGGTGTATACTGATCCGGAGTCCGATGGAGTCCGGGCCCTCGGCGGGCATACACTGAACCACTGGTCGTCGGCGATCCTCAGACTGGATCGCTTCCGCGGAGGCAACCGCCGCGCAACACTTGAGAAACACGACGCAAAGGAGGCTGGCGATACGGCCCAATTCCGGATCACCGACGCCGGTATCGCAGCGGCCGATCGGCGATAATCGAGCTACGGTGATCTGGAGCGGCGGACGTATACCACGAGTCCAACGACAACTGCAATGACGAGACTGGAGCCCCCTATGACGGCGGGCGTAAGCGTGGCCCGCGTCGCCGATATGGTGTATCGAAGCGCGAAGCCGGCAAGCACGGTGTAGCCGTCGGCCGCAATTGCAGCGGAGAGGGCGACCGTCCCGGCTGATGGCGCTGTACGAAGGACACGGTCCGCAATAAGTGTCGCAATCGCGCCCCCGATTACACCGGCGGGAATCCCCAGGAAGACGGAAAACTCGATGGTAGCCGCCAGAATGCCGGTAACTACGGCAGCGACTACAAGGAAGGTCGTGATTCCGACCCCCAGGATGAGACTTCCCCGCAGAGCGTCCATCGATTTTTCAGTAGAGCAGGTCGTCGTCGTTCTCCGCCATGTAGAGGGTCCGGGCCGCGATATTGACGGCGTGGTCCCCAACCCGCTCGAGATCTCGGATCGTCAGCAGAAGCCGGGAGACATCCTGCATCGTTCGTTCGACCTCGACTTCCCCTTCGACGTCTTCGCGCTCGATGAGGTCACGCACGACAAGTTCCGACGCGTCCTCGCACATTTCGTCTACGACTTCGTCTCGATCCGCGATATCGTAGCACGCCTCGATGTCCTCGTCGGCGTACGCTTGCATCGCGTCCTCGACCATCTCACCGACGGCGGTGCCGATCTCCTGCACGTCGACATCCGGAAAGACGTCATCCTCAGCGGCAAGCGTATAGTCACCCAGATTTGTCGCGAGGTCGGCGACGCGTTCGAGGTCGGTAATGATCTTGAATGACGCGGCGATAAACCGCAGATCGCCGGCGACTGGCTGTTGGAGGGCCAATAAATCGATGCAATCGGCCTCGAGCTCAAGGTACAGTTCGTTTACCTCGTGATCCCCTTCGATGACGTCCCATGCGAGGTCCTCGTCTTTGGTTTCGAGCGCATCGAGGCCCATTCGGAGCCGTTCGAGGACGATTTCACTCATATAGAGCACGTCCTCACGGATCTCCTCAAGGCTGTGCTGGTAATCGGTGCGTGGCATTACCACCGTTTCAAGTGCGCAGTGACTAGTAGTTTGTGAACCAATATCCATGTAGAACTATATATTACTATGTATTAAAAGAGGCTTCCCTGTACTGGCCTCCAGGACCAATGTGGTTCTTCGGATCGAATGTCTACCGTCCCAGCGAGGAGGCCCGAGATACCCGCCGCAAGTACTGCCATCACCGATCGTACCCGACCAGCCCGGGCCGCGGCCATTGCTACCGGTGATTCGGGGCCGATTGCCGCGCTCGGCCCGACCGCGAGAGGAACACAGCCTACTGATCCATAGAGTTTGCCATCACGTATATAGATATGGTCAAATTTATTGTGGGCCGCTCGTAATCCTCGGTAATGGAGACCCGCAAGGTCCAGGTCACGGGTGGGTCGACGTACACTGTTTCATTGCCGAAAGATTGGGCGACGGAGAACGATGTGACCGCCGGTAGCGTCGTAGAGTTCCATGACGAGGATGAATTGCTTGTGCTGACGCCACAGGCAGAAGACGACCACACCGAAGGGACCCTCGATATAACCGGTCTCACGGATCCGGATGAGTTGACTCGCGCTGTGATGACCATGTACGTGAGCGGGTTCGATGTGATCAACCTGGAGACCAGCCGAATCACCGCTGACCAGCGCCGGACGATTCGTGAGGCCACACAGCGACTGGTGGGTTTAGAAGTGATCGAGGAAACCAGCGAACGTGTGGTGCTGCAGGATCTACTGGACTCCGCCGAGCTATCGGTTTCCAATGCCATCACGCGGATGCGGTTGGTCTCTTTGACGATGCTGGAGGATGCGGTCGAAGCACTCGTCGAGGACGATGACGAGCTCGCCCAAGATGTCATCGAACGGGACGACGATGTGGACCGGCTCTGGTATATGGTGTCCCGGGTCTTTCGGACGATCCTTCGAAATCCTTCCGAGGCGGCCGAGATCGGCTTCCCTCGCGACACCTGTTTCGACTTCCAGTCAGGTGCGAGACAGCTTGAGCGGATCGCTGACCACGCCACAAAAATCGCAGAACTCGCGCTGGAAGTCGGTGCGATTCCGGATAGCGCCGCTGGGCCCATTAGGGAGCTGCATGCCGAAGCGAGCGCCGTCCCGGATACCGCTATGGACGCACTTCTAACGGATGACGCGGAAGCGGCCACCGAGCTCGCGACGGAAGCTCGCCAGGGAATTCAGGATGTCGACGAGACCGTTCGTGAGGTTGACCAACAGCTGTATGAGTTCGACGCCCAGACGGTCCAAGTACTCGGATTGGTCGTTGACTCCCTCTCGCGAACGGCGGACTATGGGGGGAATATCGCCGAATCCGCACTCCAGAAAGCTGCACCCCGGCCGTAGCCTTACTCCTCGATCAGGACTGCGTTGACCTGACCGTCCTGACCTGGTCGTGAAGTTACGCGTGCCCGGCCCACGCTGGTTTCGAGCACAGCGCCGCGGGTGATGATGTTACGTCGGGCGTAATTCGGATTTGAGGGGTTTTCTGCCACGTTTTCGATATCCGCGGCCTCCGTTCCGTCAGCGGTCGCGACATTTGCCGTGTCGGCGGCAATAGCTCGCACCTTCTCCGTCCCGCCTCGTGCATCGACGATTTTGAACCGGCGCTCGGCAACCTGTGTCTCTGTGGGTTCGCCGCCGAGTTCGTGAAGCCGCTTTTTCCGGGCCCGCCGCCGGCGCCCCCCGGTTCGCTTCCGGGGCGAGCGTCCTTGGTCCTGCATGGTCGATGGATGCCGGCTAACGTACTTCAAGGGATCGATGCGATATCTTTAGGCTCTATGGTGAGTCCTTCCCAGGTAATGAGCCTTCGCCGAGCCACCGCGACGCCGTTTCGGGATCGTGGCACGCGGTCACTCCCGGAGAGTGAGTTCGTTGTCGCCCTCTCGCTCGATAGGGATTGGTTTTCGCCGGACCAAGCCAAACGATTGATCGACAGGGCCGTCGCCGATGGCCTCCTCGAACGAACCGAAAAAACCCTTGAACCGACATTTGACGTGGCGGATGTGGAGATACCCCACGGGTATCAACCGGACGAGTCGGTTCTCAGGGGACGGTCAGCCTTCGAACAACTACTCGAGGCGATGACAGCAGCCGGCCTCGAAAAGCGGACCGCGGTCGCTGAGACGAACAAACTGCAGGAGGAACTCGGCGTCACGCTCGAGGCAGCCGCCGTCATCCACGCGCAGCGCGAGGATGTGGATATCCGTGAGATCGTCACCGGAATGACCGGGTTCGAATGATGATCAAGGAACGAATCACCGATGGTCGTCGGATCGCGGAGCTTCTCGCGAGCGAACTCGACGGACTCGAGACGGGGTCTCTCTCGGCCGTCGGGGTCGTTGATGCGGATCCCGACGCAGAGGCCGGCGATATCGCCTACTGGATCGCCTACGATGGACGGCGGATTGCGTCGGTCAGTTTTGACCAATCGGCAGCGTTTGTATCCTTCGAGGATGGCATTCTCGAGACGTCAGTAAGGGAGCGGACTGGCCTCCGGCGCGACGACGCAACCGAGCTAATTGTCGAAACGGGTGCAGCAGTAAAACACGCCGCCGACGTGATCCGGGCTGCGATCGACTAAGCGAGTAAGAGTGCCCGTAGATCGGCCGCAAACGAGTCGGCGCGAACCGTTGCGTCGGCGGCAGGTGCAGCCTCGTCATCACCGTCAAGGACTTGCACCGCCACCAAACCTGCATCGGCTGCGCCCGCGATATCTGCCTCTGGATTGTCGCCGATATAGACTGCCGATGCTGGTCCAACGCCAAGCTCGTCAAGAATTCGCTCGAAGGTCCGACGATCAGGTTTGCCCGCCGGAAGTTCGCCCGTCACGACGACCGCATCGAAGAGATTGTGCCAGCCGAGTCGATCGAGCTTATCGTACTGGGCTCGAACCGGTCCGTCAGTCAAGAGTCCGAGGCGATAGCGCTCGCGAAGATCGGACAGGAGCTCCTCGACGCCGGGGACTGGCTCGAGGTCACTCGCAATAGCGTCGAGATATCGATCAGCGACGACCTCCGGATCGCCGTCGTCGAGAATCGCGTCGAATATCGGAGCACGTGTCTCCGTGGCGAGGTCGCGACCGTGTGCATCGAGATATTCCGCGCGGTCGATATCGCGAACCCCGGCCGCCTGGGTCGCTTTATCGAGTAACGTCTGACGGTCCCGTCGCGTGACAGCGAGCGTTCCGTCGAGATCGAACACGACCGCCGTCGGGTTCATTCACTTCTGATTGGTGCCCCCGGTACATCAGATGTCCGGCGGAACGTTATTGGTGACCGGCGAGCGAGTCGACGCCGATGGGCTTCTTTGCGGACCTTCGGCGGCGGATCCAGGCCGTCAACAGCGTCCTCTGCGTCGGGCTAGATCCCCATCCAGACCGGCTCCCAGGCGTCGTCAGGGGTGAGGACATGCCGCGATGGGCGTTCAATCGTCGGATCATCGATGCGACTCACGAGCATGTCGCCGCGTACAAACCCAATGCCGCATTCTATGAGGATCCTGAGGGCTGGCGGGCACTCACCGAAACCGTGGCATACGCCCACGGCAAGGACGTTCCCGTGGTCTTGGACGCAAAGCGTGGTGACGTTGGCTCAACGGCTCGTCAGTACGCCCGATTGCTCGATGATGTCGATGCGATCACGGTCAATCCGTACCTTGGTCGGGACAGCGTCGAACCCTTCCTCACGCGCGACGGAAAAGGTGTCTTCGTTCTTTGTCGAACCTCGAATCCAGGTGGCGCGGACCTCCAGGATCTCGAATTGTCGTCGGGTGAATCGGTGTACGAACGGGTTGCAGCCCTCGCAGACGTCTGGAATGCGAACGGCAACGTCGGCCTTGTGGTCGGCGCAACGGTGCCAGAAGAACTCGAAGGAGTAAGAGAGGCGGTCCCGGATCTGCCATTTCTTGTGCCGGGTATCGGTGCCCAGGGCGGGGACGCTGAAGCGGCTGTGAAGTACGGTCTCGTCGATGGTGTCGGACTGGTGAATGCCGCGCGGAGCGTAATTTTCGCTGGCGAGGACGCCGTCGGTGTCACCGGATCGGACGTCGATGCGGACGTGGCTGATCGGTACTTCGCCGCCGCCGGCGAGGCAGCCAAGCGCCTCAGCCAACAGCTCGAACAGGCCCGCTAGGAACGGTAGGTGTCGACTCCATCCGGGAGGTCCTCGCCGGGCCGGTTCGGCTCCGACCGGCCGCCCGAGACGTCGGCCGTACACTCGACACAGTAGCCGGTTGATTTGTCGAAATGCTCCTCACAGACGAGCTGTCCACAACGATCGCAGGTGAACTCTACCTCCCCCCGATGGCAGATCTCACATGGGCTCGAGACGCTCATAATGACGATAGCGCCGCCCGAATCAAGAAGGCTCTGCCGGCGGGAGGCTTACGTGGGCGGAAACCGAATACCTCGCTGTGCGACGGCGCCGCATTGTAACTGGGCTAACTATTGTCTTTGCCGGGCTGAGTCTCACCCTCGTTGTGGTGGGTCTCGTGGTGAGTCCGGCAGTACTGATTCTGGCAGCCGTCTTCGCTGGCGTCGCGGCGATCATGTATTATCAGGCATCGGGCCGGCTGGCCCGACGAGTCTACCAACGCGTCGAACGGCGGGCGGCCGTCGACGGGGGAGCTCGGGCCGGTCGTGGCGGGTTCGGCGCCGGTCCCCGACAGGAATGGCAACGGCCGCGTGGCGGCCGAGTCGGTGGCCGCGAATCCGAAGGTGTCCACGCAAGGAACACGTCTCGCCGAGCGGATTTCGAGGCCCTAGGACTGGAGCCTGGCGCCGATCAAAAAGCGATCCGAGAGGCGTATCGAGACCGGATCAAGGAGGTCCACCCCGATACCGAAGGGGGCGATGAAGCTGCATTCCGTCGCGTCCGATCAGCGTATGAGCGACTTTCAGAGTGAATCGCCCCGGTAGCAGGCTCCAGCGACACAGGGCCGGTTCCGGCTCCGAATCCGACACGGCCTTCAGCAGTGACAGGTACCCCACTCCATGGACGTCCCGACGCCGGAGACCGCACCACCGTTAGCCGTTGACATCGACGGGACACTGACAGATGAGCACCGGGTCATCGATCCAAGAGCGGCGGCGGTGCTCCAACGCTGGCCGGCGCCGGTCGCCATTGCGACAGGGAAAGCATTTCCATATCCGGTCGCGCTGTGCGAATTTCTCGGGCTCGACCCAGCGGTTATTGCGGAAAACGGTGGCGTCGTTCTCGCCGGACGAGATGGACCGCTCCGATTCACCGGTGATCCAGAGGCGGCAGCCGCAGTCGCTGCAGATCTCGAGGCGCAGGCACCGGGATTGGGGTGGGGAGAAGTGGATCTTGTCAACCGGTGGCGAGAGACAGAACTCGCGGTCAGCAGGGAGGTGCCGCGCGAGGTTGTCGAGGCGGCCGCGGAAACTGCCGGCCTGGTCGTCCTTGATACCGGATTTGCCTACCACGTGGTGTCGCCATCTGTTTCAAAGGGTAGCGGGTTGGAGACACTCGCTGCGGAACTGGGTCGTGACCCGATCGAGTTCGTCGCCGTTGGTGATTCAGAAAATGATGTGTCGCTGTTTAACGTCGTGACCCGGGCTGTCGCAGTCGGAAGTGCCGACAACCCGGCGAAAGCCGCTGCGGACCACGTGACTGATGATGGGTACGCCGACGGATTCCTGGAGGGGATCAGATGGCTTCTCGGGTGAGGGAACGGTTTAAGGCCAAGCGCGGCTCACCGACGCTCATGTACGGTGCTCCGACCGCGGGTGAGAGAGCGTGAGCCTCCAATCGCCCGTCGGATCGGATCATCAACTCGCGCGACTGCTCCAGATCGGGGTCGTCCTTGAGGAGGTCGTCGAGGCTCGTGCGGCCAAACATGCCAGGGAGGGGAACGACCTCGAGCCACGGGTGCGGGCGTTTCTCGAGGAGGCTGCAGCGGAGTCGTCCAACCATCGCGACCGCCTCGAAGCACTCATCGACGACCTTCACGCCGAATCAATTCCCTTCGAAGAAGTGGAACAACTGGTGGAAGCGCGGTACGAGGCTGAGCGGGACTTCGATGACGTGCTCTACGACCAGTTGTGTAACGAGGAGACGGCGTACAAGTTCTACGACGATCTTCTGGCGGCCATTGAGGGCTCCGACGCCAGCTTCGGCATTGACCGAGAGCGACTCGTGACCGAACTCGAATCGATCCGCGATGAGGAGGCGGAGGGTGTCGAAGAGGTGACAGCACTCATGGAGGCTGAAGAATGAACACCGCCGACCAATACCTGAAAGCGATCTATTTGATCCAGCAGGTCGAGAACGGCCCGGCGGCGACAGGCGCTGTCGCTGACAGACTCGACGTCAGCCCCGCAAGCGCAAACGAAATGATCGGTAAACTCGAAGCTGATGGGCTGTGCAGTCACGAGAAGTACAAAGGCGTCGACCTCACCGATGCCGGAATCGAGCGGGCTCGCGAGGCGCTCCAAAACTACTGCATCATCGAGCGCTTCCTCCTCGAGGTCCTCGACGTCGAGGAATTCCGGAGCGAAGCTCGACAGCTCGAGCCCGTCATCGACGAGACCGTCGCCGAGCGCCTGGACACGATTATCGAGCGTGAACCGCAGTGTCCGGACTGTTTCGATCCAGATGCGGACGTCTGTGCACTGATCGAGTACGAGGCGGGCGCCGACTGACGCCTTGAATTTTTCCGTGGGCGGCCTATGACAGGGGGCATGAAACTCAGCGTGCTGGCACTGACGGGGCTAAGTGCCACCACGCCTGAAGTCGGACCCGGTGAGCTCCTCGACTACGTTCCGATCCTCTATCAACTCGCATTGTTTCTCATCGCGTCGTTGAGTGTCATCCTAGTCGGCTGGTTCATCGTCGAACCACTGCTGAGCCGTGTTGTCCGCGGCCGGAACCCGAACAATCCGACGATTCAGGACGTTGTCACACGATATTTGCGATTGGTGATCGTCTGCGTTGCCCTCCTCATCGGGGTCGCCGCGGCAGGGTTTGGCTATATTATCGGCGACTCACTGTTGGTGATCGCAGCCGGTACACTGGCGGTGGGCGTGGCAGGGCAGACCGTACTGGGCTCGCTCGTCAGCGGTATCGTTCTCGTAACTGATCCCGAATTCAACGTCGGGGACTATATCGAATGGGACGACGGACGTGGCCGGGTTCAATCCATCACGCTGCGAGTGACGCGAGTCATCACGCCGAGTGGTGAATTGCTCACGGTTCCCAATACCGTCCTGACGGACGGCCCGATCCGGCGACCCTACGCGCAAGTGCGGTACCGCTTGCTCCATCGCATCGGGATCTCCTACGACGACGACCCGTCCGAAGCGATGGCGATCCTTCAAGAGGTCGCGGAGGACCATCCCGACATCGCCGATGAACCGAGTCCGAAAGCGTATGTTGAGGACTTCGAGTCGGACTGGGTCGCACTGCGGCTCCAGTATTGGATCGCGGATCCCGAACGCCAGGAGGAACTCCGGATCCGCTCTGCAGTCGCAACCGCGCTCAAAGATGACCTCGAGGCGGCGGGAATCACGATCAGCCCTGCATCGAAACGTGACTTGGAGGGTGAAGTGGCCGTCGCCGATCCGGCCGAATAGAAGCGGAAATCCTCTTGTAGCGGCCGTTCGAACACCCGCATGCAGTCCCGTGGTGTAGCGGCCAATCATAGTGGCCTTTGGAGCCACTGACGGCGGTTCGAATCCGCCCGGGACTATCCTCCACCTAACGGGCGCAAATTTGGACACCGCAGGGTTCAGACAGCAATCAACGACCGTTGGGTCTTCCGTTCTCACCTCACCTCGGCGCCGCTCACCCCCCACTGTGACTTGTCACGCATGTAGAGGGGCAGCCCGCGCGCCGGAAGCCCAGCCCGAAGACTAGTCGGTGGATTCCTCTGATGCCGATCCGACGAACCGGCCGCCCTCAACAGGGTCGAGCCCCTCGGCCTCCAGTCGGCGATTCTCCTGCTCAACCCGGACGGCCATGAGCCGCTGGATCTCCCGCATCCTGAAGGCGATCGTACGGAGTTGTTCCGATTCGCCTCCTTGTGCTGGCTCTTGAGCCATATGTATGGATTAGACCGGCGGCGACTACAAGGTTCGCCTGCTGCTCGGACCGAGTTGCTCCCCCACGATCCGATAGCCAAGAAGGAGGCCGAGGGTCGCGATCTAATTTGCTGATGCCGTGCCCCTCGTCAATAGGACTGGTACTCGTCGCGATGGACGTACTCACCGAAGCCGGGCTCCACGTGGATGTCACCGTTGGCGTATACGGTTTCGCCACGGACGATCGTTCGGTCAACCGCGCCGGTGACCTCGTACCCATCGAAACTTGACCACCCGGCCTTCGAGAACGTCTCTTCGCCGTCGATCGTCCACTCAGCATCCAAATCGACGATCGTTAAGTCCGCATCGGTACCCGTCCTAATCGCCCCCTTGTCGGGGAGGATACCAAGGAACTCGGCTGGCGTGCGGGCCGTAACCTCAACAAGCCGCTCAAGCGAGAGTTTGCCCTCATTGACGGCAGTCAGCATGAGCGGGAGGAACTCTTGGGAACCGAGTAATCCCGAATTGGCGTCCCACGCGTTCTCTGCGTCGGCTTCCTCTTCGAGATGGGGTGCGTGCTCGATAACGGCCATATCTGCGATACCTTCCCGGAGCGCAGCCCATAGCTTCTCATTGTCCGGCGTGTACCACCGCTGTTTCCAATCAACCTCGGCGTCACGCTCCCGGGCAAGGGCTGTCGACGCTTCGAGTTCGCCGTAGAATTCCCAGCCATCGGTTTTGAGGCGATCGACCAGGTCCACGGTCGTTTCCCGCTCGTCGAATTCCAGGTACGGATCCTCCGTGCGTTCGTTGAACCCCAGGTGCAGCAAATTGAGGTTGGTAAGGCCCGTAATCCGCGCCAGGAAGGCCGCCTCGAAGGCGCCGAGCGTCATGTTCATCCCGTCCTTCCCTTCGCGAATCGCCGCGTAGTCGTTCGCGCCCATCTCGACGAGATCCTCATATAACTCGTCGGCAAGGGAAACGTCGGATGGGTGAAGGGAAACGGGCATCGACGGATTCAGTTCGACGAATCGACGGAAGAGTCGGTAGAGGTCTCCGCGGTCATGCACTGCTAATTCGGGGACATATGGAAACTCGACCTCGGGGTGGCGGTGCATGAAGATCTTGAAGCCGAGGTTGCCGGCGTTCCGGTAAATCTCCTCAACGGCGTCCGGGTCGGTTGCACCGCCCCAGCTGTTGTGATCGATCACGGCCTTCCGGTCGGCGAGGGCGACTTTCTCCTCATAGCGTTCGAGGGTGTTCGTGACGGGGTCGCAGTTCGGCATGTCCATGAACATCGTGTACCCGCCGGCTGCGGACGCCTTCGATCCCGACGTGAAGTCCTCCTTATGGGTTGGCCCTGGCTCGCGATAATGAACATGGCAATTGATCAACCCAGGGAGGACGTGCAATCCGCTGGCATCGATCGTCTCGTGGGCATCCGGGAGTCGGTCCGGGCGCCCGACGCCGACAATTTCGCCGTCATCGATCCCGATGGCGGCGTTTTCTCGGCCCGATGCGCGCACGATGGTCCCACCGCGGATGATCGTGTCAATAGCCATTGCTGGGGCAAATTCGTGGCTGTACCAAAGCGATTGGGATCCATTCTGTGGATCGAAGGAGTGCTTCTGCCGAGCCGATACGTTACCCGAATCCAGCCTGTCGCGATGGGCCGGCAGTGTTAGCTTCGATCAGTTACGCTATCACCGCGGCCGACTTGCACATCCAAATCACTCATATCGATCGTGAAGTTGCGCCAGATCGTCAGAAGCGTATACTTCCACTCGCCGTCAACCCGGACGTATTCGTCGCGGTACTCGCCCTGGCCGAACTCGAAGTGATCGCCCTCCTCGATCATGACGAGGTAGTTCCACTTCGCTGCCGCCTCATCGCCATCGACATCGATCAAGGGGTTCATCGCCATGTGCATCGAGTTCATCGCGCCACTCGTCGTGTCCCGGCACCACTCCGCATATTCTTCCCGGCCGGTCATCGTGCCCCGACCGTCGACGTGATCGATCACCGCGTCGTCGGTGAAACAGTCGAGAAGTGTGTCCGTATCGTCTTCATCGATCGCTCGTTGGTATCGGTACTTGAGGCGGGCTATCGCCGCTTCAGGATCGCGGGCCATGGGGTGCGTTCGCTACCCGCATTGTTAATCCTAGCCTCCCAACGAAGCGACCTCGGCAGCATTCTCGCCGGCGATCATGCCAGAGACGAGTGCGAGCGAGAGTCCACCCATATAGAATCGGTGGTTGACGTTCCCGATATCAACCCCCGCCGCGAAGAGACCCTCGATCGGCACCGTTGCGGTCCCCGCCGGGTCGGTTGGATAATGCCGGACAGTCGCGGTCGAAGCTGTTCGACGGACGACCGCCATCTCCTCAGTCACATCCACCCCACCCATCGTGAATGTGAGTCCTGGCGCGACTTCGACAACACGGAACGGTGGTTCGTCAATCGTAAATCGGTGGGCCTGCCGCGGGGGGTCCAATGCATCCATCCGTCCACTGCGCACATGATCGTTGAACTCTCGGATGGTTTGCACCGCAGTGGTCCCGTTGACTCCCCACTCGGTGAGGGCATCACCGAGCTCGTCAAGCGAGTGGGCAGACGCGACGCGACCGCCTGCCTCAGCTGCCGCATCCACGATATGTCGGATCGGTTTGTTCGTGCTGGTTTGTGATCGATACAGCGCATCATCGATGACGAAATACGCCCGACCGGTTGCGCGCTTCGCGGTGGCCTGAGCGATGTGCTCTTCGGATTCGGAGAGCGACTCGTCGACGAATCGATGACCGCTTTCGTTCAGTACGACTGCCCACGGTCCTTGGTATTGGGTCACCTCAACGAGTTCCGTGAGATCGAACTCAGCGGGTGGAGCAGGCAATGAATGTCCGTAAAACGTCCCGAGCCCATCTGTCAGCTTTGCGCCCGCCTCCATCGCTGCTGTGAGGCCGTCGCCGGTGCTCCATGGATTCGATCGGAGCCAGCACCGCGCGGTATGCTCGGTCACGTATCTCTGGAGCAGCTCCTCGTTACCCTGGAAACCCCCGGTCGCGATGATCGTCGCAGTTGCATCGATCTCGATCGTCTTCTCACCCTGTCGTGCCGTGACGCCGTCGATCCTTCCATCCTCAGCGGTTCGGAGCCCCTCCATCGGCGTCTCGGTTGTGAGTGTCCCGCCCGCCTCCTCAAGCTGGTCCACGAGCGTCTCCGTCGCAGCGATGGGATCGATTTGTGCCGCCAGCGCCGAGTAATCGGACTCCGGCTCGCGCAGCCGCACGCCATGGTCCCGGAGCCACTCGAACCCAGCTGGCAAAGACTCGAGGACGAGCTGCTGGAGCCGCTCATCCCCATCTGGAACCCTGGCGCGCATCTCCTCCATCGATTCGTGTGTCCAGACAATGCCACCGGAGAGATACATCGAGCCGCCAGGCCGGGGGGCTTTCTCGATAACGATGACGTCGGCACCGGCCTCGGCTGCCTCGATACCAGCAACGAGCCCCGCCATGCCGGCGCCGACAACGGTGACATCAGCGCTGGTCTGCATGTCGGGCCGGATCGGCGGGGCGGGGCCAAAAGGGTTGGTACAGTGAATAGCCACGAATCCGCGGTAGCGGAGTGCCGGTCCTTCGACGCCATTCTGGCAGTCAGGCTTTTGATTCAGCCGGCGGAGCGGCCGACATGGCACTCGTCGACAGGTTGAAGACCGGATTCGTCGCCGGCCTGGTTCTGGTCGCGCCGCTGTTCGTCACGATCATTGCGTTCCAACTGTTGTTCTCGTGGTCGCGAGGCCTGATCAGGCCGATCGTCGCCGCAACGGGCCTCGGCGCCATCGTCGGCGATGTCCCATATCTGGCAGAGATCATGGCGATGGCGCTGCTGGTGCTCGCGATCACACTCCTCGGATATCTCGCTCAACGAAGCGTCGGTGCGTACGTGTTCGGCCTCGTCGACCGTGGACTGGCAAAGGTCCCGGTGTTCAGCGTCGTCTATACCGGTGTGCGGCAAGTCTCGGACGCATTGACCAGCCAGCAGTCCCGGTTCGAGCGCGTCGCGATGATCGAATTCCCCAGAAAAGGGCTCTACAGCCTCGGATTCGTTACCGGCGAGAGTTCCCGCGCAATCTCGTCGGAAACGGGCAGCGAGACCTATAATATCTACATTCCCGGCAGCCCGAACCCGACGCAAGGTCGGCTGCTACATGTGCCAGCAGAGGAGATCACCGAACTCGATATGAGCGTGTCTACTGGCCTCCGCCTGCTCGTAACGACCGGGATCGCTGAGGAGCGGTCTGAAATGGCGGACCTTGCCGATGAGGTTGGCAATTCAAGCGATGCCTTTGAGACGGCCCTTGAGGAAATCGAAGGCGGTCAGAGGTAAGCCGCGTCCCAGCGCTCCGGCTTGCGAGTATTGCCGCACGTGTCACACTGGATGCGTCCCATCGAGTCCATCGCATTCGCGAAATCTTCACACTGCGTACACCAGTACCCGTAGATGTCCTTGGCCTCCTCGTCGGTATAGACGATATGGAACGGGGCGATCGACCCGGTTTCGCGCGTCGCACGGTCGATATAGACGGTCTGGCCAGCTTCGGCCACCGCCTCCAGTCCCTCGGCGGCGGGATCCGCGTAGACGTTCTCCGTATAGCTCGTGCCCTGAATGGAAACTGTTTCCTCGCCCACTTTCACGAGGCCATGATCTTTGTAGAACTCATTGCCGCCGACGTTATCAGCAAGCACGCGGCCATGGAGATGAGTGGCGCCACGCTCGGCTAAGCGGTCGCGTGTCTGCTGGAAGAGCGTCTCGCCGACATCGGCCGAGCGGTAATTCGGGTCAACGTGAATCCAGGAGAGCTTGCCAGTGTCTTCGCCGGTGATTTCGCTATCCGAGAAGCCGACTACCTGGCCATCTCGAACTGCCAGCAATAGCACCGTGGCTTCATCACCGATCCGGTCACGTAATCGATGTTCGTCGTACCACTCATCGACGGCGTCGACGATCGTCGTCGTGTCGATCGAGTAGGACGCCTGCAGCGACCGCCGTGCGACATCACGGATCGCCGGGCGATCGGCCAATTGGGCCTCGCGGATCTCCATGGGTTGGGTAGGATAGCCGGCGGCATAAACGTGGGCGGGCCCGATTTCGCCCCGCCAGGGCGGGCGTTGGTGGCGTCGTAACGCTAAAGAGAGATTCGGCCGTTCATGCGGATAACATGACTAGCACGCCCCCGTCGGTGAGGTGGTACTGTGGGGATTGAGATCAGGGAATCCCCAGTCACGGAGGCCGATTACGAGGAGATGGAGGCCTTCGTCCGGGATTATCTGACTGCAAGCGTCGAGAGCGAGGACCAAGGCGGACGGATGCGGTGGTATCCATGGCACTCAGCGGAGTATCGCTTCAACCACATCCGGAACGTAGTCGATATCGCTGCGGACATCGCCGAAGCAGAAGGCGCGAACGTCGATGTGACCAAAGTAGCGGCGTTATTTCATGATATCGCGAAACTCGAGGTCGAGCAGGATATTCATGCAGAGGAGGGGGCCCGGATCGCGCGCGAATTCCTCACGAGTCATGGCGATTACCCCGCCTCGTTCATCGACGAGGTCTGTGCGGCGATCGAAGCCCACTCGTACCAGGGCCCCCTCGAAGACGTCTCGCTGGAGACCCAGTGCTTGATCGAGGCCGACTTGCTCGACAAAGTCGGCGCGAATGGCACGGCTTTGATGTTATTGCGGATGGGCTACGAATCCCGCACGCATATGGACGCGGCTGAAATGGTCAGTCGGGTCCTCGAGCGTGGTCAGGATGCGAAAGAACGGGTCCGGAGTCAGACTGCCCAGGACGTCGCCCATCGGCGGTTGAAGCGGGTCAAGTGGTTCCAAGAGTGGTTGGAGGCCGAGGTCGCCGGCATCGAGGCACCCGATCGAGGTTCAGCGTAGCCCAGCCAGCCCGTCGAGGAGGAAGACTGTCCCGAAGGCCGCGAGGAGCACGGCGCTCGCCACGGCGATCGCCGGCGCCAGCGCGCCAACCCGCCGCCGGGCGGCGACTAGCGCTGCTGGAAATCCGGCCACCCAGACCGCGATACCAGTGAAAAAGCCGATGATGAGTGCTGGTGATCCCGTCTGAACCACGAGAAACCCGGTCAACTGCTCGCCGATATATGGGACGTGTGAGAGCAGATCGAGTTGACCAGGGGCCAGCAATCCCACCCCAACGGTCAGCCAGAAGAGGATTTGATACGGGTTCGTGAGCGCGAGGACGAAGGCCTTCCGGAAGCCTTTGCTCTCCCCTGTGGGAGCCCCGCCGGGGTCGAGCGTCTGCTTTGCGCCCCGGGCCGCACCAGCCGCAAAGTACCACATGACAACGCCACCGGCGAGGGTGAGGCTGGCACGGAGAGTTGGGATGTCGCGGATGACGGCCACGACGCCAGCGAGTGAAAGCACGAGAAAACAGGCGTCGGCACTCATGGCTCCGAGGCCGGCCCGGACGCCAGCCATCCAGCCCCGGAGAACGCTTTCCTCTGCGATGACGGCGTTCATCGGCCCGGGGGGTGCCGCGAGCGCGAGGCCGAAGATGACACCGGCTCCTCCTGAGACGAGTGTGGTAGCCACGTTGCTGGGCTACTGGTACATCCCCACCGGCTGGGCCCGCGAACTCTCCTCCGTCGCTTCCTGCATCCGTTGGGCCAGTCGTTCGCGCGCATCGGCAATCTCCTCGGCCTGTTCTACGAGCGCTTCCGTATCGACTTCCACCCCAGCGATCGGACCGATCCCCGAGGTCAACAGGACGCGTGCAGCCTCCGGATCGGGGAACTGCGGGTTTGACTCGACGACAAGACCAACGCCGGCGATCCCTCTCCCGTCAGCCTCGGAGAGGAGTGCCCCGGTCGGCCCCGCTACCATCCCGGAGTCCCCCGGAGGCTGAATGTCATGCGACGACAGCATATCCGCTCCATCACCAGTTGCAACACCGAACACGTCAGGGACGCCATCCTTGTCGGCCGCGATTCCGACAAGGCATATCGGTGTGGCGTCGTAGCCAGCGTACCACTCTGTGACACAGCCCGCAAATTCAGTCGCAGCCTCGGCACTCACAGGAACATCGCTTTGCAGCGCGAGAACATCCCGCTCGCTATCGGCATAGATTCGAACGGGAGGCGCCAGATCGTATGCCCCGTCTCGGTAGACCGACACATTCGGGATTCCCTCGCAGTGGGCCGACGCAACGTGAGTCATGTCCCACTCGGACACCAGATGATCGACCGCGATTTTACCGACGAGCCCGACGCCAGGCAGCCCCTCGACGAGGTACGGCGACTCGACGCCAACATCCGCAACGTGCTCCTCGATATGTGCCATACTGAGGTCTATGCCACGGCGGCCCTTAATCCCCGCTCCGAAACCCACAACCCACGCGCCGTCGAACACCGCCGGAATGGATGTTCTCGCCCGGTACGAGTCGATCATCGACGATTATGCAGCCTTCCGAGCGGCCTGTAACCGCCCGCTCCCTTCGGTCGTCCGGGTCAATACGATCAAGGCCTCGGTCGATCGCGCCCAGGCGGGACTCCACGAGGCCGGTATAGCATTCGATGCTGTCGACTGGCATCCCGGCCTGTTCAAACTGCCTGACTCCCAGCCTGGAGCGAACTGGCCGTACGTACATGGCTGGCTCCACGGCCAGGAGGAAGTGTCGGCACTGCCGGCCCGGATCCTCGACCCCGCTCCAGGTGAACGGATCTGGGACGCTTGTGCAGCGCCGGGCAGCAAGACCTCCCAGCTCGCTGCATTGATGGATGACACCGGATTGGTGACCGCCACCGACCCCAATCTCGGTCGATTATCCGCGTTGCGATCGAATACCGAACGGCTCGGCGCCACCAACGTGGCCGTGACGCGTGAACAGGCTCAACACCATTCGCTTGCGCCATTCGGCGGCCAGGCATACGACCGCTCGCTGGTCGATGCCCCGTGTTCATGTGAGGGAACCATACGAAAGAACCCAGACACACTCGATGAGTGGTCGATCGAGCGAGTCGAAGGGATGGCAGGTGTCCAAACCGGCATTCTTCGCCGTGCCGTCGAGGCAACCCGGCCCGGTGGCCGTGTCGTTTACGCTACCTGTACATTCGCGCCCGAGGAGAACGAAGGCGTTCTCGATCGCGTGCTTGCGGAGACCGATAGTCATCTCTGTGATCTCGAATTGCCACTCGAGAGCACCAGTGGGATCACGGAGTGGCAAGACGAAACGTACGACCCGAGCGTCGCCCGTGCGCGCCGGATCTATCCCCATCAGAATGACACTGGGGGATTCTTCTGTGCGATGCTCGAGGTGGATGCCTCATGAGCGAGGGCGAGCGGTTCGACCGGCTGCCACAGAGCGAAACGGCGGATGCTGATCCCCCGAGCCGGGAAGCGGTCCTCCGGTGGTGGACGGAACGGTTCGGCATCGCCCCCGACGTATTCGCGACGCACGATCTCTGGGAGCGGGGTTCGGGCAAGATCTGGGCCGCGCGATCCGACATTTCCCTCGAGTCCCCGATTGCGATCGAAGCCCTCGGCCTGTTCATTCTCCGCACGCGCGGCGAACACTGGAAGCCCACTCTCGAGGCGGTGCAGCGGTTCGGTCACCATGCCACGAAGAACGTCCTGCATCTTGGGGCAGCCGATGCTCGCGCGTTCCTGGCCGGTAAGGATCAGGAGGTCGAGTGGGACGGCGACTGGGGATATCTGATCATCACGCACGAGATCGCTGGCGGGCCGGAGCCGATTGGCGTCGGGCTGTTTACGCAGGGTGTACTGCGGTCACAAGTCCCGAAGGGGCGCCGCCGGGAATTCTGAACGCTTTTCCTCGCCGACACCCGAATTGTCGTGTATGAGCGAGCCGGAAGCCGGGGGCGATGAGCCCGACGAAGAGAGTGTCGCTGACCTCGACGAGATCGCCGAGGCGCCTGATGAAGGCGTCGATGCGGCACTTGATGCGTTGCTAGCCGACGAAGACATCGAGACCGAGGACGTGGAGCCGGATGCCGAGCTTATCGATCGGGTCGAGTCAACCGATGCTGAAACTATTGCCAGGGAATTAGCCGCGCTCAGCGACCGTGTGACGGATCTCGAGGCAACTGTCGCGGAACAAGAGGCAGAGATCGACGATCTTGAATCGCGATTGGCACGGAAGCAGGCGGACTTTCAAAACTACAAACAACGGCAGCAGGAGCGCCTGGAAGACGAGAAAGCCCGCGCAACGGAAGAGTTGATCAAGCGGCTTTTGGACGTCCGTGACAATCTCGCTCGAGCACTCGAACAGGATGCCGATGCGGATATCAGGCCAGGGGTGGAGTCCACTCTGCGCCAACTCGACGAGGAATTCGAACGCGAAAACGTCCAACGGATCGAGCCAGATCCGGGTGACGAGACCGACCCACATCGGCACGAGGTGTTGATGCGGGTAGATAGTGACAGGCCGGAGGGTCGGGTGGTGGACGTGCATCGCCCAGGCTACGAGATGGCTGAGAAGGTCCTCCGGCCGGCACAGGTAACCGTCAGCACGGGTCCCGATGCGCCGGCCGACAGTGAGGAAGAAGCGACTGCTGATGGTGACACCGACGATGACGATGATGGAGCGGCCGAGAATGAGACAGCGGAGACCGGGTGAGCGGCTCAACTCATCTGGACCGGGGATCGCGCGGAAACGTGACGTTGCGGGGCTCTCGCCGGGGATTCCGGGACGGGTCGTCTAGCAACTTTTAACCGGCGCAATCGGGTATACACGCCCAAGATGGCGAGCAACAAGATTCTCGGAATCGACCTTGGGACCACGAACAGCGCGTTCGCGGTCATGGAGGGTGGCGATCCCGAGATCATCGTGAATGCCGAAGGCGACCGGACGACACCTTCGGTGGTTGCGTTTGACGATGGTGAACAGATCGTCGGTAAACCCGCGAAAAATCAGGCCGTCCAGAATCCGGAGAACACCGTCGAGTCGATCAAGCGCCACATGGGCGAAGAAGACTACACCGTCACCCTGGACGGGGAGTCATATACGCCCGAACAGGTTTCGGCGATGATCCTTCAGAAGATCAAGCGAGACGCCGAGGACTATCTCGGCGACGACGTCGAGAAGGCAGTCATCACGGTCCCCGCATACTTCTCGGACCGTCAGCGACAGGCCACGAAAGACGCTGGCGAGATTGCCGGCTTTGAGGTCGAGCGGATCATCAACGAACCGACGGCCGCCGCGATGGCGTATGGCCTGGATGATGAGACGGATCAGACCGTGCTCGTGTTCGACCTTGGCGGCGGCACATTCGACGTGTCGATTCTCGATCTGGGCGGCGGTGTCTACGAAGTTGTGGCGACGAACGGTGACAATGACCTCGGGGGGGACGACTGGGATCAAGCAATTATCGATTATCTGGCCGACGAATTCGAGGCCGACCATGGGATCGATCTCCGTGACGATCGTCAAGCCTTGCAGCGGCTGACCGAAGCCGCCGAAGAAGCGAAGGTCGAGCTATCGAACCGCAAGGAGACGACGATCACCCTGCCCTTCATCGCGGCTACCGATGATGGGCCTCTCGACCTCGAAGAATCCCTCACCCGTGCAAAGTTCGAGAGTCTGACGGCGGATCTGGTCGAGCGCGTCGTCGGTCCGACTGAGCAGGCGCTCGAGGATGCCGGGTATGATCGGAACGATATCGACGAGGTGATCCTCGTTGGCGGATCGACGCGGATGCCGCAAGTCCAGGAAAAAGTCGAGGAGCTTGTCGGTCAGGAGCCAAAGAAGAACGTCAATCCGGACGAGGCGGTCGCGCTGGGCGCCGCGATCCAAGGTGGCGTGCTCTCGGGTGACGTTGACGATATCGTGCTGGTCGACGTTACGCCGCTGTCGCTCGGCGTCGAGGTGAAAGGTGGGCTCTTCGAACGGCTTATCGAGAAGAACACGACGATTCCCACGGAGGAATCGAAGATCTTCACGACCGCTCAAGACAACCAGACGCAGGTGCAAATCCGTGTCTTCCAGGGTGAACGTGAGATCGCGGAAGAGAACGAACTTCTCGGTGAATTCGCCCTCACGGGCATTCCACCATCACCGGCTGGTGTCCCACAAATCGAG
>JBDGPQ010000013.1:0-55589 GCA_042219595.1 Haloarculaceae archaeon | reverse complement strand
CCACGCAAGCCCCACCCTCAAAGCGCCGAAGGCGCTTAGGGTGGGGTAGTTGACACCGCCGTAATCGCTCGCCAATGTGTTCGATGAAGTCCGCCGCCGGTCAGCCTGTGCCTCGGGCCGGCACACCCGGGAGCAACAGTGGTGACGCTTGGAGCCGGTCGGTATGGATCGTCAAATCAGCAAATTCGAAGTCAGAAGCGCACTCACATACCAGAATCATCACGCCGAGGACGGCCGCATCCAACTCCCCACCTGGCAGGTTGTGAATCCGACCCCCCAGGTACAACTCCTCGTCATCGGAGGATGGCTTCTTCACCCATACCGCAATCTGGGCGCGCGGGTGTCCCACGGTCGAGCCCCGGCTGTCGGGTCGCCCATGGCTCCCTGCGAGCGTCGGTCGATTCGTTCCTACGGGCTGAGGCGTTGCCTGTCCCGGGGGAAGATGACTGCCTCCCTGATATTCTCGAGGTCGAGCATCGTCATGAGCAATCGTTCCGCGCCGATCGCCCAGCCCGCATGCGGCGGCATTCCGTACCGGAACATCTCCGTATAGTAGGCGAACGCCTCCGGCTCGAGGCCCTGCGCCTCGAATCCCTCCACGAGATGGTCGTACCGGTGCTCACGCTGGCCCCCGGACACGAGCTCAAGACGTGGATGCATCAGGTCGAAGCCGGTCGAAATCTCGGGATCGTCGTCATGATCTTTGATATAGAATGGCTTGATCTCGCTCGGCCACTCAGTGACGAAGTAGTGTCGGCCGACATCGGCCCCGAGCGCTCGTTCGGCCTCGGTGCTTAGATCGTCGCCCCAGAGAAGTGGCTCGTCGAGCTCGCCGGTTGCGTTGACCCGTTCGATCGCCTCCTCGTAGGTGAGCCGTGGGAAGTCCGGCTCAGGAACGGCAAAGGACTCAGCGAGACCGAGCGCATCAAGCTGTGACTCGCACCGTTCAGCGACGCCGTCGTAAGCGGCCCGGACCACGTCTTCACACACGTCCATTGCGCCACCGGCGTCGATGAAGGCCGACTCGAAGTCGATCGACGTGGCCTCATTCAGATGTCGTGGGGTATTGTGTTCCTCAGCCCGGAAGATCGGGCCGATCTCGAAGACGCGTTCGAGACCGGAACCGACCATCAATTGCTTGAAAAGTTGCGGACTTTGGTTCATGAACGCTTCTCGACCAAAGTAGGTAATCGGGAACAGTTCCGTGCCGCCTTCGGTCCCGGTTGCGACGATCTTCGGTGTCGTGATCTCCGTACAGCCCGCCTCTCGGAACGCTTCCCGACACGCCCGCAAAACCTCACTCCGGATCTCGAAAATCGCCTTTACTTCTGGCTTGCGCAGATCGAGAGTGCGATTGTCGAGCCGGGTCGAGAGGTCCGCCTCGACCTTTCCGGACGGATCGAGAGGCAGTTCCGGGTCGGCGGGGGCGATGACCTCGATCGACTCTGGAACCAGTTCGACGCCGGTCGGGGCTCGCTCCTCTTCCTCGACCTGTCCAGTGATAGCGACGACACTTTCCCGACGGACGTCCAATGCAGTCTCGACGAGATCCGTCGGCATCTCCTCCTTCTCGATTTTTACTTGGAGTCGGCCGGAGCCGTCTCGGAGAACGAGAAAGGCGATGCCTCCGAGGTCACGCCGTTCGTGGATCCAGCCCTTGATTGTCACCGTCTCACCGGGGCTGGCCGCGGCGGCGTGCGTGCGCTCGTGCATGGGCGGCGTTTCCGCTGCCGGGCCTTAAGGCCACCCAAACGGTTTGCTTCCCACCCTTGCGGAATGCCGTGGGAGGATGGCGACTCCGTCAACCAGCTAGCTCGGCCTGCCATTCGCGAACCTGGCTGGCCGAGACGCCTTGAACTGCTGCTGCGACGGAGTCCGCATCGGCATCGACGAGGTCAGTCGGCTCCTCGATTCCTGCATCGCCAAGCTTCTCGGCGGTAGCCGCTCCCACGCCGTCGAGGTCTTCGAGGCCGTCGATCGCTCGTTCAGCCTGGAATTCCTGGTAATTGCAGATCGGGCAGCCGAGTTCCCAGGGTTCACCGTCACCGTCGTGAACCTCGAGTGCTGGCAAGTCGTGTTCTGCGCAGAGTTCATCGGTGACGACGATATCCCCGCGACGTGGCAGTGGCAGGGAGTAGTCACAATCCGGGTACCGTGTGCAGCCAGCCAGCCGGGATCCCGATCGCAGTCGTTTGATCGCGAGATCGCCACCCTCGCTGGCGCCACAATCCGGGCAGTCGCCGATGATGATGTCCTCACTCTCGTCCGCATTTTCGGCCGCACAGCGGGGACAGCCGTGCACGAAGGTGTCTCGGCCGGCCAGCATCTTCACGTGGTGAGTGTCGTGGGTCTCGCAGACCTCTTCGAGCACGAGTGGCTCCCCGGTCGAGGGGAGCGGTAGGGTGAATCGGCAGTCAGGATACCCGTCACAGCCGACGAAGTAGGAGCCTTGCCGGCTCCGACGGACCAGAAGGTCGTTGCCGCACTCCGGACACGGCCCGAGTCGTCGGTCGGCCTTCAGAGACTCCTGGAGATGTTCGCCAATGGCCTCGCGTGATTCGCGCAGCTCCGCGAACACTCGCTCGAGCATCTCGCGGGACTCCTCTGTAACATCGTCGAGGCTCGCGTTCCCGTCGGCAATGGCGGCCATATCGGCCTCGAGCTGTGCAGTCATCTCATCGGAGACAACGTGCTCGGCGAATTGCTCAGCTGCGTCGACGACAGCCTCGGCGAGTTTCGTCGGGCGTGGCGGGTCCCCTTCTATATATCCTCTATCATATAGTTTTTCGATAGTGGTATGTCGTGTTGCCTTCGTCCCCAAGCCACGATCCTCCATTCGCTCGATCAACCGAGACTGGCCGTATCGCCGCGGCGGTTGCGTCTGCTTTGCCTCGAGGCGGACGTCTGCGATGTGTAACCGGTCGCCCTCGCTAACGGCTGGAACGTAGTTTTCACTCGTACTCGCATAGGGGTAGACGGCATGATATCCGGCTTCGACGAGTCGCTTACCGTTCGCTTTGAGCGAACAGTCGGAGGCCTCGGCGACAACGCGGAGATGGGCCCATTCGGCTGGCTCAGCGACTGTTGCAAAGAACCGCCGAACGATGAGCTCGTAGACCTCCCATTCTGCATCGGACAGCTCGCTGCGAGTGGGAAGCTCGCCTGTCGGATGGATCGGTGGATGGTCGGTGGTTTCCTCGTCGCCGGCGGTCGGTTCGAGAGAATCAAGGTCTAGGAGTCCGCTCGCATCCTCGCCGAACGGTTCGGTACCCTCGAAGGCAGTTAATAGCTCGACTGGATCAAGGTCCTCAGGGTATACCGTATTGTCAGTTCGGGGATACGTTACATAGCCGGATGTGTAGAGGTCTTCGGCGATCGACATCGCCCGTTGTGCTGAGTATCCGAGCGAACCTGCCGCCGAGATGAAGGCGGTCGTGTTGAAGGGGGCCGGTGGTGCATCGGTCCGGGTACGGCGGCGGACTTCTGTCACGCGCGCGGTCGTGGCTGCATTCAGGCGCTCGTGAACAGACTGCGCAATCTCCTCATCCCATACGCGCTCTGCCTCGCTGCCATCATCATCGTAGAAGTACTGCGCCTCGAAGCTCTCATCGTCCGCGACGAGATCGGCGAATAACTCCCAATAGTCCTCTGGATCGAAGGCACGGATTTCCCGCTCCCGATCGACGATCAGCTTCAGTGTCGGGGATTGCACTCGACCCACGGAGATGAAATCGTCACCGAGTTGCCGCGCTGATAGCGACAGAAACCGCGTCAGCGCTGCGCCCCAGACGAGGTCGACGATCTGGCGCGCCTCGCCAGCGGCAGCGAGATCAAAGTCAAGTTCATCGGGATTGTCGAACGCTTCCCGCACCTCTCGATCTGTGATCGATGAGAATCGCACGCGATCGATCGGTACATCGCTCTCCTCCCGTACCAACTGGTACGCCTCCTTACCGATCAATTCCCCTTCCCGATCATAGTCGGTCGCGATGACCGCGCGGTCTGCCTCCCGCGCAAGCTCCCGGAGCGTCCGGACAATGTTTTCCTGGGTGGGTTCGGTGACGACCTCGGCATCGATTAGTTCGTGGGGCTCGACGTCCCGCCAGTTCTCATACTCCGCGGGGAAGTCGAGGCCAACCACGTGGCCCGAGAGTCCAACCACTCGAGTGTCGCCCCATGCGTAGACAGCCACCCCATTCCGTCGTTCTGTCGTGGCACTACCGTCGCTGAGGATCTCAGCGATCCGGCGGGCGGCGTTTTCTTTCTCCGTAATGATCAGCTCCACGAGGACTCACCTCGTAGCGCTGGCGGGGACATCATTGCCGGCATCTTGGTGGGAAGAACTTCTAAGCGTTTCGCTCGAAATCAGCCCGGAGGAGGCTTGTACGGACGCGTCCGCGTGCGTGCGCGACGGTAAAAAGAATCCGCGTCTGTGCACTCATTTCGACGCCGCAACGGCCGGACCTGTCAGGCTTTCACACACGCGCACGCGAGGCCGAGACGGTGTACCTAAGACCTCCGACCACTGCGTGCCACGAGGGACGAGTCGCGTGCGGCAACCCTGCGGTTCGCCGCCGCTCAGCTTGTATTCATCGCCGCACTAATCCACCTGGCTTTGGGCCTCGTCGAATGGAGCCGGTATGCCGCTGTTGGCCTGCTAATTCCACCGGATTTCCGGTGGCCAGCATTCGTCGGATCTGGTATCGCTATTATCGGCGGTTTATATATTGCATCTCGGGCCGAGAACAGACGGCCATTCTACTTGCTTGGGATTTTCGCGATGCTTACGTACATCCTGGGCTACTTCCTGTGGCACCTGACGGGGCACCGGCCGCTGCTTCTGTTCGGACCGTCGACATCCCATCCTCTCACGCTGTCGTTCGTGATAGATCACTACTTCGCGGGGCTGTTCGAGACCCTCTCACTGACCGTCGAGTTCGTCGCAGCCCTGTTGCTCGGGTTTCTGTATTTGTTCGAGGAGTAGCTACCCCTCGAGCTCTTCGCGCAGCAGCGCATTCACAGTGCCCGGATCGGCACTCCCACCGGTTTCCTGCATCACCTGACCAACCAGGAAGTTAAGCGCCCCCTCTTCCCCAGCATGATAGTCTTCGACGGCCTCGGGGTTCTCCGCGATTGCTGCCTCGACCGCCACTCGGACTTCATCCCCACCGGCTTTTCCGAGGCCCTCGCGTTCCACGATGACGTCCGGCGCCTCTCCCTCGTCGAGCATCGATCGGAGGACGGTCTCTCGTGCATTTTTGGCGGTGATTTGATCATCGTCGACGAGCTCGATCAACCGCCGGATTTCCTCGAGACGATCCTCGATGTCGGTCACGGCCATGTCCCGGTAATTCAGCTCCCCAAGCACGTTGTCCGCAACCCATGTCGCCGCAAGGTCGGCATCGAAGGCTGCTGCGATGTCCTCATAGAAGTCAGCCACCTGCCGCGTGCTCGTTAACTTGTCCGCCGCTTCCTCACTGAGGTCATACTCCTGGCGGAACCGCTCACGGCGTGCATCGGGGAGTTCGGGAATCTCCAATGTCTCCGTCCAATCGTCGACTTCGAGCGGGGGTAGATCGGCCTCACGGAAGTATCGGTAGTCTTTCTCCGCTTCCTTCGAGCGCATCGACACGGTGATCCCCCGGGCCTCGTCCCAGTGCCGAGTCTCTTGCTCCACCGCGCGCCCACGCTCGACGGCATTTTTCTGTCGCTGAGCCTCGTACGCAAGCGCTTTCTCCGCACCCTTGTGACTGGAGATGTTCTTGACCTCTGTCCGATTCGCGGTCTCGAGCGTCTCGGGCTCGATCCGACCGTCGGTGTCGACCGCGGCCTCGTCCACGACAGAGAGATTGGCGTCCACTCGGAGGCTACCATCGCGGGCGGCATCGAACACGCCAAGGTATTCGAGCACCTCCTCGAGCTTCGCGAGGAAGGCCCGGACCTCATCCGCCCCCCGAAAGTCCGGCTCGGTCACGATTTCCATGAGCGGCACACCGGCGCGGTTGTAATCCACCAGCGTGTACTCCGCGGTGTCGATCGACCCGCCCTTGTGCTTCAGACTTCCCGGGTCTTCTTCGAGGTGAGCCCGCTCGATCCCGACAGTCTTGCGTTCATCCCCGACGGCAAACGAGAGTTCTCCATCTTCACAGATCGGCGCATCGTACTGGGTGAGCTGGAAGTTTTTGGGGAGGTCGGGATAATAGTAGTTCTTCCGGTGAAACGTCGTTCGTGCCGGGATGTCTGCGTCGATTGCCATCCCGATTTTGACGGCCGCTTCTACGGCAGCTCGATTGAGAACGGGTAGCGCGCCTGGCAACCCGAGACATGTCGGACACGTGTGGGTGTTGGGCTCTGCATCGGCAAGATCCGTCGAACAGGAGCAAAATATCTTGCTGTCGGTTTCCAGCTGGACGTGGACCTCGAGCCCGATAACGACGGCCAGCTCCGAGCGCTGCTCGGCCCGTGCGGTCATTGACCGGCGTTTGGCGTGCCCCGGCATAAGCCATGTGCACCACGGGTCACCAAACTGTATTGGTCCGTGGTTGAACCACGTTCGGCCAACAGTTCTACGTGTACCTCAAAATGTCCGCTGGCGCCTACCGGGAGCGGTTATACGAGACTTTTGCCGAGGAGGAGAGCACCGAGGCCCGGATCGATCACGCCCTCGAGATTGGCGCCAAGTATCTCGATCTACCGATCGGGTTTTTCACACACATCGCGGATGGGGTCCAGGAAATTCGACAATCGGTTGGCGACCACGATATAATTCAGCCTGGCGAGACGTGCCCGCTCGAGTCCGCGTATTGTGAACGGACGATCGACCGCGAAAACCCGCTGGCCGTGCAAGATGCAGCTGCTTCCTCAGTAATCAATCGGCAAGCTGTCGAGACCTTTGGGCTCGGAGCGTACATCGGTGCCCATGTGTTCGTGGACGGACATGCCTATGGGACCGTCTGCTTTGCCGGCGAAACGGCACGGGAAGATCAGTTTACGGAGGCCGAGGAGGTGTTCATCGAGCTCGTCGCGAAGCTCGTTGGAAGTGCGATCGAACGACAGCAACACGAGCAAGAGCTACGGGATCGCAATGACGCGCTGCGTCGGGAGAAACGACGCTTCCAAGCGATCGCCGAAACAAGTTCGGACATCATATTCCGGGTCGATCAGGAAGGACAGTTCACGTATGTCTCCTCGGCGGTGGAACGCATCCTGGGCTATACCCCCAGCGAGATCGAGGGCCAGCCCTTCGCGGCCTTCATGCCGCCAGCAGCCACTGAACGGGCAATCCAGGCGTACGAAAGCGTCCTTGATGGAGATGAGATTCGGAACGTCGAACTCACGTTCTGTCATGAGGACGGACAGCATGTAACGATCGAGGTTAACGCCACACCGGTGGAGTCCGGCGGAACTGTCACGGGGATCCATGGCGTCGGTCGTGACATCACTCAGCGAAAGGATCGCGAACGGGAACTCAGATTGAAGAACCGCGCCATGGACGAAGCCAATGTTGGAATCTCGATCGCAGACGTCTCGGATCCGGATGCGCCTCTGGTGTACGCAAACGACGGGTTCGAGCGAGTCACAGGCTATCCGGCTGACGAGGCGATTGGCCGAAATTGTCGGTTCCTGCAGGGCCAAGCGACCGATACAGAGGCTGTCTCGGTCCTTCGTGATGCGATCGAGACCGGAAACCCGGCCGCGACAGCGTTGGTCAATTACCGGTCAGACGGTACCCCATTCCGCAATGAGGTCAGGCTCGCCCCCGTCGAGAACGAGTCGGGCGACGTGTCACACTTCGTCGGTTTCCAGGCGGATATTACGGAACGAACCCGAACAACACGGCTCATTCGCGTTCTTAATCGCGTGCTGCGACACAACGTCCGCAACGATGCAAACGCGATCCTGGGATGGGCCTCCGTGCTTCAGGACGGGACGACCGCGCCGGAGGAGGCGGGCGAACGGATTGTCGATGTCGCAACGGATATCGCTGAGCTCACGGAACGTGCTCGGGATCTCGAGCGTTTCGCCAGTAGGGACCGCGATCCAGTACGGATCGACCCAGACGACGTTGTCCAAACGGCACATACTCATCGGGTCGAAAACTGGCCAAACGCAACACTCGACACGACAGTGAAAACTGATCGCGACCTTGTCGCTGGGATCGAATTCGAGTGCGCTGCGCTCGAGCTTGTCGATAACGCGATCAAACACCATCCAGCCGGAGACCCAGTAATACAGCTCGATGTTCGGGACGCCGGCGATTGGCTCGAATTCTCGGTCACTGATGATGGCTGGGGAATCGAAGAGGACGAGGCCAGCGTGATCGACTCGGGCCAGGAAACAGCGCTTCGCCATGGCTCCGGATTGGGACTCTGGCTCGTCAACTGGATTGTCACCCGATATGCCGGCACGTTTGACATCCAGCCTCGTACGAACACTCCTGGGACGGCCGCACGGATACGGCTGCCAGCGATCGAACCGGGGGAGGAGGTGGCTTCCGTTGCGCGACCGCCAACGGTCCTCTTTGCCTAGTACCGACCGTATCTGATGGAATCGCCATCGTGGATCGATCGACGACGTCGGGTGCGAACTGGGGGGTATGCTCGGTGTCGGTGTGAACGATCCGTAATCAGGAACTACTGATAGAAGGCAGCCTCGTTGCACCACATTTTCAAATTAAATAATCAAGTGTGCTGCCCGTAATTTTATCATTCAGAACGATAAACGGTAGCCTGGCTTTACCGGTTATCACCGGAAACCCGGAGCCCGCATGGGGATTCGACGGTTGAATCCGGCCGCGATTGACGGCGACGACGACCAATAACAATGGACTCAACGCTCAACAGACGACGCTTGCTTCAATTTTTGGGAATTGGAGCGCTAAGCACAGTTCCCGCTGGCACCGCTGCAGCAGACCAACCCGATCGGCACAACGTCGGCACCTGGACTGCCCGAGCCGCACGCGACGCGCAGGCAGCGGCCAATAGTGTCCATCGTGTTCTCGAATTCGGGGGCGGACGCAAGACCGTCTCCGGGCGATTCTCCGACGAGGCGCTCGAGGCGCTTGAGCGACGCCCTGACGTACGATACGTCGAGCCTGACGGCAGGTACCAGGCTATCGGCGAGACGCTGCCCTGGGGCATCGACCGGGTGGATGCCGAGCTGGTGCACGATGATGGCCAGACTGGTGGTGACGATACCGATGGCGAGGGTGGCGCGGACGTTGCGATCATCGACACCGGCATCGATGATGATCACCCCGACCTTCAGGCGAACGTCGGCGATGGCGTCGCCTATACGGATTGCAGCGGAACCGAGTGTAATTACGACTGGTCTGATGATCACGGTCATGGGACGCATTGTGCCGGGATCGCCGGGGCCGTCAACAATACCGAAGGCACGATCGGTGTTGCACCGGGGGTGACACTCCACGCCGTGAAAGTCCTCGCTAGCGACGGCTACGGCTACTATTCCGATATCGCCGCCGGCGTTCAATGGGTCGCCGATCAAGGGTACGACGTGGGCAGTCTCAGCCTCGGGGGAAGTTCTGATTCCTCGACGCTCCAGGATGCATGCCAGTATGCCACCTCGAATGGCGTCATGCTGGTGGCAGCGGCTGGCAATGAGGGGCCCTGTTCGGACTGCGTGCTCTATCCAGCGCGGTATGACAGCGTCGTCGCTGTCAGTGCGACGGAAAGCGACGATGATCTGGCGAGCTTCTCATCCACGGGACCGGAAATCGAACTGGCTGCACCAGGTCGATATATCTATTCGACCGTCCCGGACGGGGGATACGAACGCTGGTCTGGAACGTCGATGGCCTGTCCGCATGTGAGCGGTGCCGCTGGCCAGTTGATGGACAACGGCTACACCAACGAAGAGGCTCGTACGCGCCTGAGCGAGACAGCAGAGGATATCGGTCTCGGGAGTACTGAGCAAGGCGCCGGGCTCGTGGATGTGGAGGCAGCGGTTCCCACCGAGTCCGACACGGCAGTGGTCGTCTCGACGTCAGGTGTCACCGACGTGACCGCCACAGACGCGACATTCGAGGGGACACTTGATGATCTCGGCGGCGCGAGTTCAGCCACCGTCTTCTTTGAATACCGACAAACGGGGTCCTCGAGTTGGTCGAGTACCTCCGGGACCAAGCTCTCCTCCACGGGCAGCTTTTCGGATTCGGTCTCGGGACTGGACGCCGGCACGGAATACGAGGTTCGCGCGATCGCGGAGGCCTCCGATGGTGACACCGATACCGGATCCACGATCGGATTCACAACGAATTCGGCCGAGACCGCATTGACCGTCTCGACAACCGGCTCATCGGGCGTCGGGCAGACCTCCGCCACCCTTGATGGTAGCCTAGACGACCTCGGCGGCGCGAGTTCGGTGGATGTCTATTTCGACTATCGCGTGTCCGGTACAAGTACATGGACGGGAACGACAACGACGACGCTCTCGTCGACAGGTGCCTTTTCGCACACTGTCGACGGCCTGTCGAGCGGGACAGAGTACGAATTCCGAGCCGGTGCTGACGCGAGCGATGGCGATAGCGATACGGGCTCAACGAAGACCTTCACGACGAATTCCGACGTCAGCGTGGCTGTCTCGACGGGCAGCGCGACGAACATCGGCGAGAACTCGGCGACATTGTCCGGTTCATTGGACGACTTGGGTGGCGCGAATTCGGCCGACGTCGGGTTTGAGTATCGTCAATCAGGCACGAGTTCGTGGTCGACCACGGCGACAGAGACGCTCTCTTCGACGGGAAGCTACTCACGAACGGTGGACGCGCTCTCGAGCGGAACGGAATATGAATTCCGCGCTGTCGCGAGCGCGAGTGATGGCGACCACGATACTGGTGCCATTGCGAGCTTCTCAACAGACACTAGTGCAGGCACTGCACCGGATATCGACACGTGGAATGCCACCACTGCCGATAGCCCGAATCCTCACGCTGAGATCACGGTCGATTGGGAGGTCTCGGACGCAGATGGGGATCTTGCAACGGTGACAAGCGAGCTCGATAGCGGTCATACGACATCATCCTCGATCGGGGGAACCTCCGCATCAGGTCGCCACGATTACAAAATCAAACACGGCGGTGGCCAATCATATACCGTGACACTCACAGTCTCCGACGAATCCGGCTTGTCCACCAGTGACTCGAAGACGGTCCAATCCGATGGCGGAAGCCGCGGCAACGGGAACTAGCAGGAAGATTTCTCGAATTTCTTTGGTATGTCTGACGTAACTTTATGGCCGTTCGTGGGCCGGGTTGTCAGTATGTGTGCCAACCGAGTGGAGGAGTTGGAATCCCAGGTGCAGGAGCTTGAGGCCTCGGTCGAGGGACTGACCGAGGAGCTGCTTGAATGCAAGGTCCGGCTCCGTGAGCTCGAAGATGAAGTCGGCGTCGAAACCGAATACGCTGCCGCAGAACCGACCGAGACGGCCGAAGAGGCCGATAGGTCTAAACCGGAGGCGGCCGCAGGCGAGGAAAAGGCGGAGGACCCCGAGGCCGAGATCATCGTCGCCTGAGGACGGGAGCCGCCCTCGAGCGCCCCCCCATGCACATCAACGAGCTCGTCCTGGACAACTTCAAGAGCTTCGGGCGCAGGACCCGCATTCCCTTCTACGAGGACTTTACCACCGTCTCTGGCCCGAACGGCTCCGGCAAGTCGAACATCATCGATGCCGTCCTCTTCGCGCTCGGTTTGGCGCGAACGTCGGGCATTAGAGCAGAGAAACTCACCGATCTCATATACAATCCCGGCCATCAGGAGGGGGAGTCTTTCGAAGGTGATCGGGAAGCAAGTGTAGAGGTTGTATTCGATAACACCGATGGGACGCTCTCACGGTCCCAAGTTGTCAATGCCGCTGGATCGGAGGATATCGGCGAGGTTGATGAGATTCGAGTCAAACGACGGGTCAAGGAAACGGCTGAAAACTATTATTCGTATTACTACCTGAACGGCCGGTCGGTCAATCTCTCAGATATTCAGGATCTCCTCGCACAGGCGGGCGTCACGCCAGAAGGGTATAACGTCGTCATGCAGGGCGACGTCACCGAAATCATTCAAATGCGGCCGGCGGAGCGCCGGAAGATCATCGACGAGATCGCTGGCGTGGCCGAGTTCGACGAGAAGAAGGAGGCAGCATTCGAGGAGTTGGCGGTCGTCGAGGACCATGTCGACGAAGCGGAGCTGCGGATCGATGAAAAGCAGGATCGACTCGACCGTCTCGAGGATGAACGTGAGACGGCACTCGAATATCAGGCACTCAAAGAAGAACGCGCGGAATACGAGAGCTATCGGAAAGCCGCGGAGCTAGAAGACAAACGGGAGGAACTAGCGGCCCTTGAAGGCGAGATCGATCGCCTCGAGGAGACGCTTTCGGAGCGCCAAGCCGAACTCGACGAGCGCGAGGGCCGCGTTCTCCGTCTTGAGGAGGATCTCGCGGAGCTGAACCGTGAAATCGAACGCAAGGGCGAGGACGAGCAGCTTGAGATCAAACGCGAGATTGAGGAGATTAAGGGTGATATCGCCCGGCTCGAAGACCGGATCGAGAGCGCCAGGGAGGCTGCCGAGAGTGCCGAGAACGAACGTCGACAAGCCCTCGTTAAGATCGACCGTAAGCAGGAGACGATAGCGGAGCTCGAATCGGAGATCCGCGAGGCCAAAGTCGAGAAATCTTCCATCGCGGCGGAAATCGAAGACCGGGAGGAGGACCTCGCGGCTGTCGAAGCAGAAATCGATGCGCTTGGCTCGGAATACGAGGAAATCAAGGCCCAGCTCGAAGATCGGAAGGCGGCCTTAGAGGCGGCCAAGGACGAGAAGAACGACCTCCAACGCGAGCAAGATCGCCTGCTGGATGAAGCCCGCCGTCGATCGAATGAGCAGCGTGAAATCGAGGAGGAGATCGAGGAGCACGAGGCCCGGATCCCTGAACTTCGCGCTGAAATTGACGATCTCGAGGATGAACTCGAGAAGGCCGAGCGGAACCGTGAGACCATCCACGAGGTGGTCGCCGATCTCCGAGAGGAGAAATCGGAATTGCAGGATGCCATCGACGATGTCGAGGACGATCTCAATGCCGCCCAACAGGAGTATGCCGAACTGGAAGCCAAAGCCAGTGAGAACGGCGACTCGTCTTACGGCCGGGCAGTGACGACGATCCTCAATGCCGACCGAGATGGTGTCCATGGGACGGTCGGTCAGTTGGGCAGCGTTGACACCGATGTAGCGACAGCCTGCGAGACTGCCGCCGGCGCCCGGCTAGCCAACGTCGTCGTTGATGACGACGGGGTCGGCCAACGCTGTATCGAGTACCTCAAATCACGAAATGCTGGCCGTGCCACGTTTCTCCCCCTGACGGAGATGGATAAGCGACCTGTCCCGAGCGTGCCAGACGATCCTGGCGTGGTCGATTTCGCGTATAACCTGGTCGAGTTCGATGACGAATATGCGGGCGTCTTCTCGTATGTGCTCGGGGATACGTTGGTCGTTGAGGATCTCGAGACTGCCCGCTCGTATATGGGCCAGTTCCGGACCGTCACGCTCGATGGTGATCTCGTCGAAACATCTGGCGCGATGACCGGTGGCTCGACTTCGGGCTCGCGATATTCGTTCGCAGGAAGTGAAGGCGCGCTCGAGCGAGTCGCCGAACGGATCCACGACCTCGAGGAGGAACGTGCCGATCTCCGTGCCGAGCTCCGGGAGGTCGACCAGCGACTTGACGATGCACGAGACAAGGAAAGCGATGCGGCCCAGCAGGTCCGTGACATCCAGTCCGAGATCCAGCGGACGGAAAGTGAAATCGCATCCGTCGAAGACGACATCGACTCATTGGAGCATGATCTTGCCGAAATCGAGTCCGAGCGGGCATCTGTGTCCGAACGGATGGATGAACTCGAGGCAGCTATCGCCGATCAGGATGACACTATCGCAGCGATCGAGTCCGAAATCGAGGACCTCCAAGCGGATATCGAAGACTCCGAGCTCTCGCGGCTGACCGAGAAGGCCGAGTCGATCGAGTCCGAAATCGACGACCTCGAAACTGCGATCGAGTCCCTAGACGCCGATCTGAACGAATACGGCTTGGAGAAGGAATATGCCGAGGAAGCCATCGAAGAGCTCGAGCAAACCGCTGAATCGGCCGCAGAGCGAAAGACCGAGGCTGAACAGCGCATCGAGAGCTTTGAAGCCGATGTCGCCGAGAAGGAGGCAACGCTTGAGGAGAAGCAGGAGGCGGTGGCGGAACTCGAAGACGAACTTGCGGATCTAAAGGACGAGCGCGAGGACCTCAAAGCTGAGCTGGCCGAGGCCCGGGAGCGGCGCGACGAGCAACAGACGGCCGTAAATGAAGTCGCGGATGAATTGGAAACTGCCCGCGAAGATGCCGAGCGCCTCGAATGGGAGATTGGTGAACTCGAATCCGCCGTTGGGGAGTACGATCCTGACGAAATTCCGGACCATGACGAACTCGAAGCCGAACTCGACCGCTTGGCCGACGAGATGTCAGCGCTCGAACCCGTCAATATGCTCGCCATCGAGGAATACGACGAGGTAGAGGCGGAACTCGACCAACTCGAAGAGCGACGGGCGGTCCTCGAGGAAGAAGCAGCGGCCATCCGCGACCGGATCGAGACCTACGAGGCCCGAAAGAAGGAGACCTTTATGGAGGCGTTTACATCGATCGACGATCACTTTGAGGATATCTTCGAGCGGCTCTCGAACGGGACCGGCCACCTCCATCTTGAGAACGAGGCTGACCCGTTCGATGGTGGCTTGACAATGAAGGCCCAGCCGGGTGATAAACCGATTCAACGGTTGGACGCGATGAGCGGTGGCGAGAAATCGCTGACCGCGCTGGCGTTCATTTTCGCCATCCAGCGGCACAATCCTGCGCCGTTCTATGCCCTCGATGAGATCGACGCCTTCCTTGATGCTTCAAATGCCGAACTCGTCGGTGAGATGGTCGACGAACTGGCGGGGGATGCTCAGTTCATCGTGGTCACCCACCGGTCGGCGATGCTGGAACGCTCCGAGCGGGCGATCGGGGTAACGATGCAGGAAGACAACATTTCCGCTGTGACGGGCATCGACCTCTCGGGTAGCGAATCGGGTGTGCCAGCCGATGACTGAGGAGGCCGACGGTGTCCGATAGCGAAATCCCACTCGATATTGCCGGTCATGAGTCCCGGGAGCCGCCAGGAGAGGGCCCCGAGCTGCCGGATCCACTGGCGGGCGACGATGACCCCGAGGACCCATCCGATCCCGAGGAGGAGGAAGTCGAGCCGGTCGAAGTGTTGGTGCAACTCGCTAAAGACGGCGAGATCGACCCATGGGATATCGATATTGTGGAAGTCACCGACAAATTCCTCGACCGGATCGACACTGCTGATCTCCGGACTTCCGGGCGGGCGCTGTTCTACGCAAGCGTCCTTCTCCGAATGAAATCCGACGCGATGCTCGACGACGAGGAAGAGGCGGAGGAGCCCGCTGGTGATGAATCCTGGATGGCGCCACCGGAGGAATCCGGGCCGATCGAGGGGCCGGACCCGGTTGCTGCACTCGAGCGCGAAATGGACCGCCGATTGGAGCGGAAACGCGTCCGGGGAACGCCAGAGACGCTCGACGAGCTTGTTCACGAACTTCGCGAGGCAGAACGTGATACCTGGTGGAAGGAGGCCCGTGAATACGACACCTCGGGGTCGCCGCGAGGCTACCGCCGAGGGACCCAGGAACTCGACTATCGTGCTGCTGATGATATGCGGATGGACGACGAGCCGACTGCTGCCGACGTCACTGGCACTGCGCACGCGGAGCACGTCGATGACATCGTCGCGGCGGTGTGGGCGGCACTGCTTGACCAGTATGAAGCCGGCCGAGACGAGGTCTTATTCGAGGAAATTGCCGACACCGGCGGGAGCCGCGTCGAGACGTTCTTGGGGCTATTATTCCTGTCACATCGCGGTCAAGTTGTCCTCGATCAGGACCAGTGCTTCGGCGATCTCTGGATCCGGGATCCGAACGCCGAGGCCGCCGAATAAGGCCCAACCGTATCGGCCTCCGGACTGGTCCCCATCGCGCTCATGACCAAACTCATCCCCGACGCGTTCAAGTAACGGCCGTCCGCGGATCGGCCATGCACTCGCGGGACGTTTCCGTCATCGATGCTTTTGCACCGGCGCCATTCTCGGGGAGCCCGGTTGGAATCATCATCGACGAATCGGACTTGGCGCCAACTCAAATGGCACAAATGGCCGAAGAGATGGGGCACCACTCGACGGTGATACTTGATACGAGCGCCGACCCACCGACGGTGCGCTCGCCAGACCCCGGATCTAGCTCCCCTGGTCCCCATGCTGCGGTGGCAGCGGCCCACGCCATGACGGAGCGCGAGCAATTCGAGGAGTGGACACTGGACTGGGGTGCTGCGGATCGGCGTGTCACGCTCGATGCTGACGGCACTCCCCGGGCTGCGTTGCCACGGCCGGAGTGTCGGCCCACGGACCAGGGCGAAGAGGTATTCGCTGCCGCCCTCGGCCTAGATCCGGCGGCACTTCGAGATGTCGCAGCCGATCTACCCCCAACGCGGGCGTCGCTAGGCGCTGGGGTGCTCGTTGTGGCGGTCAACTTCCTCGAACACCTGGGTGGGATCGAGCCGAATCTCGACTCGCTGGCATCACTGCTCGATGCGGCGGGGGCGGAGACACTCTACGCGTTTACATTTGACACGCTCGACGTCGATCGGGATGTTCATGGGGTGGAACTGGAGCGCACGGGGGACCATCGGCGGCCGACAGGAGCCGCGGAGGCATGCGCCGCCGCCGCGATCACACGCTTCGGGGCCCTCGACGCTGACCGGGAGACGATCCGTTTCGAGGCGGGAGATCGCTTTGACCGGCCAGCCCGACTGTCGGTGTGTCTCGGCGACCCGACCACGATCTGTGGACCCTGTTCGACCGCGATCGAGGGCACGATCGCCGTCCCACCAACGGGGTCGGACGACGATATCGTCGAGGCCTAGCCAGTTCAGAAGCTTCTTTAGGGTCGTTCGTCTCCGCATACGTACGGTTATGGGCCTACTCTGGCTGGACGACGTCCGGGCTGAGGATCTCGGGACAGTCGGTGGCAAGGCCGCTTCGCTCGGGGAACTCTCCGCAGCTGGCTTGCCCGTTCCACCGGCGTTCGTGGTCACGGCTGATACTTACCGCAACTTCCTGGAAGAGACTGGCATCGAGGCCGAGCTGTTCGAAGCCGTCGACGTGGACGCGGAGGACTCTGCAGCCCTCTCAACCGCGGCCGAGCGCGCAAGTGAGTTAATCGAAGGCACGGAGCTCCCCGCGGATCTCCGTGAGGAAATCCTCACCGCGTACGATCGGATCGGAGAGAACGCTTCCGTCGCGGTGCGTTCATCAGCAACCGCTGAGGACCTCCCCGACGCCTCCTTCGCTGGCCAGCAGGAGACCTTTCTGAATGTGACCCGTGATGACCTCCTGGATCGGGTGCGAAAATGCTGGGCCTCGTTGTTTACCCAACGAGCAATCTACTATCGAGATGAACAAGGCTTCGACCACGCGGCCGTCGATATAGCGGTTGTCGTCCAAGAGATGGTCGATGCCGAGAAGAGTGGAGTGATGTTCACGAGTCATCCCTCGACCGGTGCTCCGGTCATCACCATCGAGGCAGCGTGGGGCCTCGGTGAAGCGGTGGTCTCCGGTGCCGTCACGCCCGACAACTATGTCTTAGACCGCGCATCCGGCGAGATTACCGAAGAGTCAATCGCGGATAAGAAGGTCATGCATGTGCGGAATGAAGATACTGGCGAGACGGTTGAGCGGCCGGTGCCGGAGGACCAACGCTCGGAGCGGGTTCTCACTGATGCGGAGCTCACAACCCTGCTCGACCTCGGTGAGCGGGTTGAGGATTATTATGGCGAGCCCCAGGATGTCGAATGGGCGATCGCGGACGGTGGCGATGGGGCGGGGCCAGACGGCTCCGTCTACTTGCTACAGTCCCGTCCAATAACGACGATTTCCGAGGCCACAAGCACTGAAGGTGGTGTCGCCGATGGAGGGGTCGCAGAGTCAGCCGGGACGGAACTCCTCACCGGCCTCGGTGCAAGCCCCGGCGAGGCCTCAGGTGAGGTAAAGCTCATCGAATCGGCGGAAGAATTGGATCTCGTCGCCGACGGCGACATCATCGTTTCGACCATGACAACCCCGGACATGGTCCCCGCCATGAAGCGGGCATCGGGCATTATCACGGACGAGGGCGGGATGACCTCGCATGCGGCGATCGTTTCACGCGAGCTTGGCGTGCCGGCAGTGGTTGGCGCCGAATCCGCGACTGAAGAACTCACGAACGGCCAAGTAGTCACGATCGATGGCGATCAAGGGACGATAAGGGTCGGTACGGAGACGGAGACCGAGCACGACGCTATCGAGGAAGTCCGTCCGCAGAGCCCGGTCAAACCGATGACGGCGACTGAAGTCAAGGTCAATGTCTCGATCCCGGATGCGGCGGAACGCGCCGCAGCAACAGGAGCAGACGGCGTAGGATTACTCCGAATGGAGCATATGATCCTCTCACTTGGCAAAACGCCGGCACGATTTGTGGCCGATGAAGGCGTGGAGGCGTATGTGACGAAACTCGTCTCCGGGATCGAGCGTGTTGCTGATGAGTTCTATCCGCGTCCGGTGCGGGTGCGTACCTTGGATGCGCCGACCGACGAATTCCGGCAACTCGAGGGTGGAGATGACGAGCCGGTCGAGCACAACCCGATGCTGGGATACAGAGGCATCCGACGGAGCCTTGATAATCCCGAGCTCTTTGGCCATGAGCTTGAGGCCTTCCGTCGCCTCTACGACCAGGGCTATGACAATGTCGAGATCATGTTTCCACTGGTCAACGACGCCGAGGACGTCCGGAGCGCACGCGATCACATGGTCGAGGCCGGCATCGATGTCGACCGACGCAAATGGGGCGTGATGATCGAGACGCCGGCGAGCGCATTCGGTGTCGATCGAATGGCGGAGGTCGGAATCGACTTTGCGAGTTTCGGGACGAACGACCTCACACAATATACCCTCGCGGTAGATCGGAACAACGAGCGGGTGGCCGATCGTTTCGATGAACTCCATCCCGCCGTCATCGACCTGATCGAGCGGACGATTTCGGTCTGCCGGGACCACGACATAGACACGGGAATCTGTGGACAAGCCGGCTCGGATCCCGAGATGGTGCGGCGGCTCGTCCACGCCGGTATCACGTCGATTAGCGCCAATATCGACGCAGTGCGTGATGTTCAGCACGAGGTGAAGCGGGTCGAGCAGAAACTCCTGCTCGATTCGGTTCGCTAGCGTCGAAACCCTCAAGCGGGTCCGGTTGCTTCGCCGCGTATGCAGCGGCCGGCACGTGCCGAACCTCAGGACTTCGAGCGCGTGCTTTCTTCAATGTGCACGGAACCCCACCCAGCAGCACGTGCCGCGGCCAACAAATTCCTCGCGACGAATCCCGGTGATCCGGGAACATACGAAACGGTCGCGCAACTGGAACGATCCGCCGTTGAGACTCTTGGGGAGATTGCCGGACTTGAGGACCCGACCGGCTACATTACTGGTGGCGGCACGGAGGCCAACATTCAAGCGCTCCGGATCGCCCGAAATCGTGCACGCACCGACACCCCGAATGTCGTCGCACCGGTGAGCGCGCACTTCAGTATCCGGAAAGCTGCAAATCTGCTCGGACTCGAGTTACGGACGGCTCCGACCAGCGACAAGAAAGCGGATCCCGAAGCGATCGCCAGAGCTGCTGACGACGATACGGTGTGCATCGTTGCGATCGCTGGCTCGACAGAATACGGCGCGGTAGATCCCATCCCGGCGGTCGCCGATGTCGCGAGCGAGGTTGACGCACTCTGTCACGTCGATGCCGCCTGGGGCGGCTTCTACCTACCGTTCACTGCCCATGAGTGGCACTTCGGCCACGCGGCAGTCGATACGATGACGATCGACCCCCACAAGGGGGGCCAGGCCGCCGTGCCCGCCGGTGGCCTTCTAACTCGGTCAGCCGACCTCCTCAACGAACTCGCGATCGATACGCCATATCTCGAATCCACGTCGCAAGTCACCCTGACAGGAACTCGAAGCGGTGCAGGCGTCGCGAGTGCCGTTGCCGCTATGGAGGCACTATGGGAGCGGGGCTATCGTGACGAATACGAACGTGCGATGGATAACGCCTACTGGCTGGCCGAGCAGCTGGAAGAGCGCGGTCACACTGTTATCGGCCCCGAGCTTCCACTGGTCGCGGCTGATCTCTCGGTCCCCATGACTGGCGAACTCCGGGAGCGGGGCTGGCGGGTGTCCAAAACGGGCGCCGGTGAGATGCGAGTGGTCTGCATGCCTCACGTAACCCGGTCGATGCTCCGCTCATTTGTTGCGGATCTGGACTGGTATTAGCGTTCATCAGCGTCCATCAGCTCACAAACTGCTGGATCCGGTCACGCTTCCGATAGGCCACAACTGAGAACACGATGAGCGCGATGAGCACGACCACCGCTTGAATCACGGCGCCGCTCGCGAGCCCTTGACCGGCGAAGTTCGTTGCGATGTACGCAGGCGACCGGGCGACGAGAATCACCGCCAAGAAGGTGACCAATCCGAAGTGTGAGAGTCCAGCGAAAAAGCAGATCGCGTCATCCGGGAGCCCAGGAATAACGACGAACAATGCGAGTCCAGGGACGCCGAGCTCTTCGACGAATCCGTCGAACCTGCTCACCAGGTCATCGTGAAGCAGCTGTTCGACGACTGGCCGGCCGAACGTCTGGGCGAGAAGGAATGCTATTGCACTGCCGATCATGACACCGATCATGCTGTAGAGCGTGCCCCACGCCGCGCCGAACAGGTATCCGCCCACGAGTGCAGTCAGCTGGCCTGGTATCGGCGCGACCACTACCTGGGCCGCCTGTAAGATCACGAAGACCGCCGGTGCTGCTGGACCGAAACTTGCTACCCATGCTCGCATCGCGCTCGCATCGAAGACAAATGGCGCGTATGTTCGCAAGAGGAGATACGTGGCTACGGCGGCAGCGAGGAGACCGGCGATCAGCAGGAGTCCTTTCGTCCGGTTCTCCTTGGAGGAAAAAACTCTCATCGCGGGGGGATCGCGACCCTCCTGAACAGATTCCCGGGGTCGCGACCTTGCTCGGCCATATCCCGGCCGAGGATTTGACGAGCACAACTATAACTCTCATGAACCGGAATCAGCTTGCAGCTGGCGGCGATGGATCGACAGGACAGGGGAGGCTGACCAATTTGCCGGCCGGGTGGCTCTCCGATGCGTTCAGTACCGAATCGGCGGGCTTTTGGCTCGCTAGGCGGTTTCGAGCCACATGAGCCGCGACCCGCTTCCGACCGATAACCCGGCGGTGGTTACAGTCGGGTTGCCCTACGCCAATGGGGACCTCCATGTTGGTCATCTTCGGGGATACGTTGGTGGGGACACGTACGCCCGATCGCTCCGCCGCGTCGGCCAGCAGACTGCGTTCGTCTGCGGGTCGGACATGCATGGGACACCTATCGCCGTCAATGCCGCAGAGGCTGGCGTGGAGCCGGAGACGTTCGCACTCGAGTGGCACGAGACCTACACGGAACTCTTCCCCCGGTTCAATGTCGAATTCGATCATTACGGCCACACACATGACGAGACCAATACCGCGCTGACGCAGTCCTTCGTCGAGACCTGGATCGATGAGGGATATGTCTTCGAGAAGGAAATACAGGTCGCCTGGGATGCCGCCGAAGATCAGCCACTCCCAGACCGATACGTCGAGGGAACATGTCCGTACTGCGGCGAGCATGCCCGCGGAGACGAGTGTGACGAGGGCTGTCAGCGTCACCTTGAGCCTGGGGAGATCGAAGACCCCGTTTCAACGATCACTGGGAATCCCGCCGAGTACCGCACCCGAGAGCATAAATTCCTCCGGCTTTCCGATTTCCAGGACTATCTCCAGGGCTTTATCGATCGGCTCGAAGGCACCGAAAACGCCCGAAATCAGCCTCGTGAGTGGATTGAGGGCGATTTGCAGGACCTCTGTATTACGCGTGATATGGACTGGGGCATTGACTATCCCGGCGAAGGTGAGGAGGAGCTCGTCCTCTATGTGTGGGTGGATGCCCCGATCGAGTACGTCGCGGCGACGAAGCAGTATTCCGAGCGGGTCGGTGGGGACACTTACGACTGGGAGGCAACCTGGAAGCTGAATGGCGATACGCGGCCAGGCACGTCATGGGATGAGAGTTGGACCGCAGAGGCTGGCGAGATCATTCACGTAATTGGGCGCGACATCATCCAGCACCACACTGTCTTCTGGCCGGCGATGCTCCGGGGTGCCGGGTATAACGAACCGCGGGCGGTTCTCGCGACCGGCTTTGTCGGCATCGATGGCAAGGCCCTCTCGACCTCCCGGAATCGGGCCGTGTGGGCGGAAGAGTATCTCGAGGCCGGATTTCATCCGGATCTCTTCCGATACTATATCATTACTGGTTCGGGCCTCGAAAGTGACGTCGACTTCTCCTGGGATCGGTTCGCCGAACGTGTGAATGGCGAACTCGTCGGCAATCTCGGCAACTTCTGCTACCGATCGCTGCTGTTCGCTCATCGAAACTACGACGGTACGCCCGATGCAGCTGTCGGTGAGGAAGTAGCCGATCGGATCGACGAGGCGATCGAGGCGTTCGAAGCGGCCGTCGCCGAGTACGATATCCGTTCCATCGGACAAGTTGCGGTCGATCTCGCGGATTTCGGCAACGAATATATCCAGCGCCATGAGCCCTGGAATCTGGTCGATGATGCTCCCGAGGAAGCTGCGAGAGTGATCAGGGACTGCGTTCAGCTGACGAAGGCGTGTGCCGTGTTGCTGCAGCCCGTGATGCCCGAAACTGCTGAACGACTCTGGGGTCAGCTCGGCGAAACCGGCTCGGTCGCCGGCGTTGACTTGAGGGCGGCCAGCGAAGCGCCGCCAGCAACATTCGACGAGCCAACGGAACTCTTCACGCGGGTCGAAGACGAGCGCGTCGAGGAACTCACAGCGGCGTTGCGGGATCGGGTTGCAACGGCCGATGCCGATGAGAGCGACGATTCACCCGATGATGACGATGCTGCCGGGGCTGGGGACCACGAACCGATCGCAGATGAGCGAATCCCCGTGGAAGATTTTCAGGATCTGGATCTTCGCATCGGTGAGATCCGTACGGCCGAGCCGATCGATGGCGCGGATGATCTCGTGCGACTCGAGGTAGATATCGGCGTGGACGTCCGTCAGATCGTCGCGGGGATCAGGCAACTCCATGATGTCGATTCACTCCCGGGAACGCGTGTGGTGATCGTCGCGAATCTCGAGCCCGCGGAGCTGTTCGGCGTCGAGTCGAATGGCATGCTATTGGCAGCTGGTGAAGAAGCCGATTTGCTGACGACGCAGGGCGACAGCGAACCCGGAACGAAGGTCCGCTAAGGTTCGAATACCGTCGAGTCCGGGTGAAAATCAAACCAGGTGAATCGGTACATTGGTGGATGTGAGGCCGCAGACCGCAGCTGCTCACCAGCATATGGACCGTCGATGGCCCGGCCAGTCGTGACATCCCACGTTGACCCGCCACCACGAAGATGGCTGTCCCCAGCAGCCTCGAACGTCAGGATCTCTCCATCGACACGCCGATCGAACGCAACGAGGTTGGCTCCAGCCGCAACAGCCACCACTACTGGTACCGATCCCACGGTGTCATTCACCGGCCCCGCTCTCCTGACGGCGTCGAATGGATACGCCCGTGCACCCGATTCGGTCGCGACGCCGATCACGATGGTCCGAAGACCGTCTTCGCGACGATTCACACGGCTACTTCGCTGCAGATACGATGGATCGACGGGGCCTGGCTTCCCGTTCCCGAACTTCGTCGCGGAATACGGTGGCGGGAGAAGGACTTCCGTATCGGGGTACGTCTTCTGCCATGTCTCCCACCGTGTCATCGTTGAAGGAACGAGATCCAGTCGATCCCCGGTGACCTCGCCCCTGATTGCCATCGCGAGCACTTGGCTCCAGAGACTCCGCGTCAACCGGTCCCTCAGCACGAGGTTGTTCCGCCATAGATTCAGTGAAACCTCAAATCGGGTTTCGACGCCCCGAACCCGACGCTCGGCGGCCATACCGCTTGCACAGATTGGACAGTAGGAGATCAAGAGCGGGCCTCCAAACGAATCGTTCACGATCTCATGCTGCTGTAGTATCGAAAGAGGGTATGCGCGAGCACGACCATCCCGTTCCACCCCGATAACGGTGGCATCGGCCGCTAATGACGCGGACTTGGTCCCGGTCTCGGTTCTCACCCGGATGTCACTCCAATCAGCCGCGAAAGCTGGTTGTTGAATCGCCAAAATCACCGAGAATGGGTCATGGATGATCTCCGACTCCGGGACCGGCAAAGAGACATCCCGCGGGATCGGTGGCCGGTTCGGTGGGCTGCCGCCGGCTGTGGGTGCGCCGAGACAACCGGCCATAGCCGGCAGGCTCCCGGCCAAGGTGAGGAACCGGCGACGACGCATGTGTGGCAGTGGCGGCCGTCAGGGCATAAGCCCGGCGCGGGTCGGCACCATCGTCGCACTGACGGGGCTTTTTGCGCTGGAGCTCAACTGGTGAATCATGGCTGATGGTGACGACGACTGGCGGTACTCGTTGGAGGAGGTCGGGCCGGACGATCCGGATGACGAGGACGGTAACATCGCCGGTGCCTTCCTCCCGGATGAACATCTCGAGCCCGGAGAGATCGAGCTTGAGAACGCCCTCTTTGTGGCCTTAGGCGCCATCCTGGCCGGTATTACGCTCGTAGCATTCGTTCTCGCATTGACCTGAGTCACTGAAGCCGGAGGGTAACTCCGTTTGCTTGAGTGCAATTCACTGCCGAGGGGATCGCAATCGTGCCAAACATACAAACGATACTTGCACGGCAGCGGTGCTATCCTAGCTATCGAGGCGCCAGTTTTCGGGGAGCTGACCAAGGCAACTGTTAACCCTCCGCCATCCGAATATGCATTCATGGCGGGCGCGCTCGACCTGCTACAATCCAACCTGCCCATGCTTTTGCTCCTCGCGGGAGCGGCGCTGATCATCGCGGAGGCGTTGGCACCGGGCGCGCATTTCTTCGTCGCCGGTGTGGCGCTGTTTGCTGCGGGCCTCGTCGGCCTTGTTCTCCCGGCCTTCCTCGGGGCAGTCAACGTGTTGATCCTTGCTGCGGTAGTTATGATCGTCGCGGTGGCGACACTCTATGCCTATCGCGAGCTCGACATGTATTCCGGACCCGGAGAAGGACGAACCAGCGACTCCGGTTCGCTACGGGGAAAGACTGGATATGTGACGGACCGCGTGACGCGCCACGATGGGGAAGTCAAGCTTGAAGACGGTGGCTTCAACCCGTATTATCAGGCCCGATCGGTTGATGGCGAGATCTCCGAAGGGACGGAGGTCATGGTCATGGACCCGGGTGGTGGGAACGTTCTTACCGTCGAGGCGATCGGCGAATCCGGTGATGCTATCGACCGTGAACTCGCGGGGAGCGACGAACGAGCGGGGTAAACGCACCCTGCCATTTTTCTCCTCTCAGGCGCACTGCTAGCCATGTTCGTCGTTCTCCAGCAGCTCCCGGGCGCCATGCCGATCGTTGCGTTGATCCTGCTGGCGATTGCGATCGTTACCGCGTACAAAAGCGTCGTCATCGTGGATGCTTACGACAAGGAGGCGTACACGCGGTTCGGCAAGTATCAGGGACTACTCGAACCGGGGGCGAATTTCGTCTTACCGTATGTAACCAAAACCTATCGGTTCGATATGCGAACCCAAACCCTTGACGTGCCCCGGCAGGAGGCAATCACCCGGGACAATTCTCCGGTGACCGCGGACGCAGTCGTGTATATAAAAGTCATGGATGCCGAGAAGGCGTTTCTCGAGGTTGATGACTATAAGAAGGCCGTCTCGAATCTCGCTCAGACCACGCTTCGGGCAGTCCTGGGGGACATGGAACTCGACGACACGCTGAACAAGCGGCAACAGATCAATGCGAAAATCCGGGAAGAACTGGATGAGCCCACCGACGAGTGGGGTATTCGGGTTGAAAGTGTGGAGGTCCGTGAGGTCAACCCGAGCTCTGACGTCCAGCAAGCAATGGAGCAACAGACCTCCGCCGAGCGGCGGCGTCGGGCCATGATTCTTGAGGCCCAAGGTGAGCGTCGCAGTGCGATCGAGCAAGCACAAGGGGATAAGCAGTCAAACATCATCCGAGCCCAGGGCGAGAAACAGAGTCAAATCCTCGAGGCACAAGGTGACGCCATCTCGACGGTCCTCCGCGCCAAATCAGCGGAGTCGATGGGGGAACGCGCGATCATCGAGCGAGGCATGGAATCCCTCGAGCGGATCGGTGAAGGCGAATCTACCACCTTCGTCCTGCCCCAAGAGCTTACATCACTCGTGGGGCGGTACGGCAAGTATCTCACCGGGAGTGACGTCGACGGCCACGGCGAAGTGCTCGAAGGGTTGGATTTCGATCCTGAGACGCGAGAATTGCTTGGATTGGATGATATCGAGGAGATTCTCGGCGAACTAGAGGACGAGGACAGCGTCGTCGATGTTGAGCAAATGGAGCAGGAAGCACAGGCAGTCAAAGCGGGCGAAGCCGGTGCGGATATCAAGGATCCCGATGAGGTGATCGAGGAAATGGACCAAGAGTTCGCCGGAGGCGAGGGTGACGAGGACCAGAGCTAGCGGCCGACACGGTTTAGACCCCGCTGACCTAAAATGACCCAATGGGTGGCTCCGGGGGCGTTGATGAGGACAAACGCGCAACGCTGCGGCGATTTGCAGCGTTAGGGGCTGCGAGCCCGTTTGTCGGTCTCGCGAGCGCCGACGATAGCGGCAGCGACACCCCGGGCGCGATTGCTGGATACGTCGCGGCTACCCCGGGCGCGCATTTCTCGAAAATCCGAGATGATTTGAGTCTCGGGACCGGCGAGGCTCAGCATCACCTTCGTCGGCTCGTCCGCGAGGGGACGCTCGAAACCCGGAAAGACGGTGACTTTCGCCGCTACTTTCCAGCCGGGCGATTCGATGACACGGAACAAGTCACGCTGGGCTATCTCCGCCGTGAGACCCCGCGTGGGATTCTGATCGCACTGATCCGGGAGCCGGGTATCGGCCCGAGTATTCTCGCGGACCGGCTCGGCGTCTCGCGGCCGGCGATCAGTTCTGCAGCTGCCGATCTCGAGGCCGCGGGACTGCTCGACCGCAACGACGGGTACACACTCGCGCAACCGACGACTGTGCTCGTTCTCATTGTGGCCTATGCGGACTCCTTCGGGCCGGATGCCGCAGCCCTTGCAGCTGAGGCCCCAGAATATGTGGTATACGAGCCGCGTTAGGCTGTTCTTCTTCGTCTAGTTTGTAACTTGCCAGGTCGTGCTTGAGGAGTATCCCCACTTTTCGATCTCAAGCCCGACATCGGCCGAACGGATTGCTCGCATGTTCGTGCCGACTTCTTTTGCCGAGAGACCGAGCGCCTCACCGATTGATCTCGATTTAAAATACGTCTGTTCGTCGACGGCCGACTCGAGGTAAGCGAGGATGCGGCGCTGCTTTTCACTCAGTCCGGAGCTCTCCGATGCTGTTGCGGCCATGGAGAGATACTATTCAGCCTGGTCCTTCACGGATTTGGTACGATCGCTTACGGCCGATACCGTCAGAAGCGTGATCTACCACCGAATTTGGGGGCGTGCCGCGGCCAGGCTGGTACGTCCGGCTAAAGCTCGTCGATGATTTCGCCGACAGCAAAGTTCGATTTGACTTCTGTGACTTCCACCTTGACCCGCTCGCCAACTTCTGCACCGGGAACGATAATGACGTAACCCCGCTCGACGCGCGCGATTCCGTCGCCTTGTTTCCCCAGATCCTCGACTTCGACATACCTGATTTCACCAGCCTCGACGGGCGGCTGGGGCTCACCCGGTGGCCCCTGCTCTGTCACCGGCTCATCTCGCTCGGTGACTCCGTTGGTATCTATGAGTGCCACTCGGTACGTCTCATCGGGGTCGATGGATCCGGTCTCGATCTCTCGCCGGGGCACTTCGATGATGTAGCGGTCGCCGTCGGCCGAAACCTCGGCGCTGAACAGACACAGGAGTTGGTTCGAGATTTCCACGAAACTAGCCTCCATGGGTGGCCAAGCCCGCCGCCGTCAAAGTCCTTGCCGTCAGGGTCACCGGCGTGTTCCGTCCGGTCGCTTCGCACCTTCGCTATCGTGAACGACTACTTCGTCCGGTTCCGGATCCGCCGGCTCATAGGCATCACGAACGCCAATTGCCTCCTCCAGCTCCCGGATTGCACGGTGCTTGAGCGCCACCGCGAGGTCTTCGGCATCGTCACGGGAGATGTCTTTTCCGAGCCCCTCACATTCGTGAGCGCGGACGATCCCCTCACGATCTACAGCTTCGCCGAGAGGCTGGCTGGTGCCAGCGACGGCAACGCTGAATGGATAGGTCCGACATACCAGTGGTCGATCGCTGTGCACGGTACACGTGCCGACGCCATCGTCGTCCTCAGTATAGAAACTACAATTTCCACAATCATCGGTCTGTAGCGCCCACTCAAAGGTTTCCCCAGTACCGTCCTCAAGTCCATATGGCATCGGTCTGGAAACATCTCGCCAATCACGTGGCGATCCATCATCAGCATCTGATGCATGCTGCAACTGCCGGATCTCATCAGGGAACACGGTGGCAGTGTGTGCCTCCCCATCGCTTTCAGCTGTGCAGCACGCGCCGCATCGCGTACACTCGAATCCGATAGACTCGATTGCGTCGGCCAGATCGTCAACTGCGAGGGCCTTCGCGCGTTCAAGTTCGTCCTCGAGCGACTCCATGAATGCCGTGGGCTACTCACCCTGAAAAGTTCGCGGGGATGGCTCGCTGCCCATTCCATTCGAGCCGGCCCTCGACCGCCAGCTTCTCCAGATGCGACCGCACCGTCGCACGAGCAAGATCTTTCACGCCCGCCACGTCTTTGTCGTAGGCGGCGGCGACGATGTCATCGATGGCCTCTGCCCCAGTTTCCACCGCTTTGAGAACGCGTTCCTCCCGGGCAAGTCGGTGACCGATGAGACGTGCGCATGTCGCCCGAGGGTTATCGATGATAGCACCGTGGCCCGGATAGAGCCGCTCCGGTGCCATCGCGTACACGCGCCGAAGCGAGGTGAGATATGCCCGCATGTCACCTTCCGGCGCACCGACGACCACGCTCCCCTCGGCGACGGCGAGGTCGCCGGTGATCCAGGAGTGTTGAGCCCCGAAGGCAACGTGTTCGGGCGCGTGACCGGGGGTATCGAGAACTGGGACACCGCCTGGCAGCGTAGTCCCGGGCAGGAAGGTGCGGTCAGGGCGTATTCCGGTGGCCGCATGGAACTCATTCTCGCGGCCTGCGCGGGCCCAGACCGTGAGGTCGTAACGTTGTGCGTAATGTGCCACACCACCGACGTGATCTGGATGGGTGTGTGTCACTGCCACGTGGGACACTCCCGCCTCAGTGATGGCGGTGTCGAGCGCGTCGGCGGTCCCGGCTGGGTCGACGAGTAGCGTCTCGCCGATCACATGCGCATGCGTCGCGCCACCAGGAGCGCGGGTCGCCGTTGGTATGCGCACACGTTCGACCATTGGCGAGCGGAGAGGGGTCGGGCCGGGATAAACCCCAGCGACGCTTCCAGTACCGTTTTGGTGCCCCCGTTCCGACCGCGGGTCGTGAAAGGCGAGGAGTGGTACCAGGCCGACGAGATCGCTGAATCTTACGAGGCAAAGCGATTCTCGCGTGGCGGGCGGCTGATCGACCGCCGCGAAAAACAGGCCGTCCTCGATGCGCTTGGTCCTGTGGATGACCGCGATATCCTCGAGATCGCCTGCGGGACGGGCCGGTTCGCAGTCATGCTCGCCAAAGCAGGGGCCGATGTCGTTGGCCTCGACGTCTCCGGTCCGATGCTCCAGCAAGGCCGAGCGAAGGCCAAGACGGCTGAACCCGCTGGGACGCTATCTCTGCTCCGAGGAGATGCCGGCAGATTGCCGTTTCCGGATAATAGCTTCGATGCGGTCCTCGCAATGCGGTTCTTCCATCTCGCGGACACCCCACATCGGTTCCTCGCCGAGATGCGGCGGGTGTCACGATCTGACGTCTTTTTTGATACCTTCAATCGATTCTCCGCCCGTTCGATATATAATTGGGCACTCCCGATGGGCTCTCGGCTCTATTCGAGTGGTGAAGTCGACCGGTTACTGGCGGATGCAGGTCTGTCACTCGTGAAGGCTGACCATGACTGGATCGCGCCGTACGGCGTGTATCGGAAGCTGCCAAGTCGGCTTGCATCAGCGTTGCGACGCGCCGATATCGGCGTCCGGCGAACGCCGCTTGGCCGTCCGCTCGCGACCGTCTCGTATTGGCACGCCCGGATTTGAGCCCAGCCCGTCGGGTTTTTACGCGTTCGAGTTCCACCGACTGCCATGCTCTCGGTGGTCGTGCCGACTCTCAATGCCCGTGAGGACCTCAGCGGCTGTCTGGATGCCCTCGCGGCTCGTGCTCCCGACGCCGAGGTGGTGGTCGTCAATGGGCCATCCGCGGACGGCACGACCGGCATGGTCCGGGAGCGGGAGGACGTGGATGTGCTCGTCGAACTCGCCGACCGGACGATCAATGCCGCCAGAAATGCGGGGATCGAGGCGGCGAGAGGAGATGCCGTTGCATTCGTTCACCCGTTTCGGTCGATCGAGCCAGGATGGCGAGAGGCCGTTGCCGACGGTCTGGATGGTGCTGACGTCGTCACTGGTCCCACACATACCGGAATCGGGGCAGTGAGGGATTCACTGGAGACACGGACGATTGCCAATCGGCAGGTCACCTATTTCGATGCCGGGAATGTGGCGTTTGCCCGCGAACCGCTCGATGCAATGGACGGCTTTGATGAATATCTGGCCGTCGGCGGGGCCCGCGATCTCGCACACCGGCTTGCAGGCCTTGACTATGAAGTCACCTGGGAGGAAGACATGGGCGCGAGCGAATCAGTCGGTGCAGACGGCGGCGGGACGGACTGGGGATGGAAGTACCGCTCGCTCGCCTACCGTCTTACGAAAAACTATGGTCTGCGGCCGACGGTAGCCAGGCGGATTCTCTCGCACGCGGGCGCGGACGCATACGCTGAGCTGCGAAGCGTCCTGCGTGGAGATTCTCGGCCGTCACGCTGGCTCGGAACCGGCCGCACCGTGACGACCAATCTTGCGATCGGCTGCCGGGATGGATACGCAGCCAGACGAGCAGATCAGACACCGCGGCGGAATCCCCGAGGGCGGTCGAGCCGGACCGATCGGGCCGTCGAAGTCTACGACCGGCGCGATTCAGGGACGTAATTCTGCCACAACACGCTCGGGGTTGTTGGTGAAGACCTTCCGCATAGCGTCTTCTGGAACGTCCAGAGTGAGGATCTCCATGATCGCGACGTTCGGATGGCTGGCTGGCGCGCCGCTGCCGAAAAGCACACGATCGGGATGTTCCATGACGGCACGCTCCAGGGGGTCCCGGTATCGGACGAAGCTCGTGTCGAGATGACAGGCGTCGTGCCGCTCCAGGAGATCGATCGCGTTGCTCATCAAATCTGCCGCGAGAGGATAGCCGCCGAAGTGTGAGATCACCACGGGGACGTCGTACGCCAGAAGCGTTTCCTCGATTGCCTCCGGGGGAAACCCGCGGCCGCCGTGTGTGAATACTGGCAACCCGACCCGTTCGAGCTCCGCAAGCACTTCAGCATCGGGGAGGCCATCTGCTGGGGGGTGAAGCTTGAAGCCAGCGAACCGCTCATCATAGGCGTACTGCTCGATATCCTCTGGCGCAGTATGATGGTCGGCCCTCGACGCAGTCAGATTACGGAGTCGGGAGCCGGGTCCGCTGCCGGCATCATTGGCGCCATTGATTCGAGCGAGCGTGACGAACGGGCGATCGACGGAGAGTCGCGCTACGGCATTGTTGGCCTTGAGATACCCTCGCTCCCGTTCCGGCGGGAAGACGAGCGCGCGGACGACGCCCGCCTGATGGAGTTCCCGCTCAAGCCCGGCCGGGTCCGCCGCAGAGCGACGTCGCCGCCGCTCATCCGGCTCGAGCTCGACATGGACATCGAGTACCCGGAACCCGTGCTCTAATTCGAGCATCAATTCCCGGCATCGGCGGGGTCCCCCCTAAAACGATACGGTCCGTGGGGGCAGAGCGGTATGTTTATATAGAACCGCAAACGACCTTCATGTGAACACCAATGTCTCAGTCCGGCCAGCGACGCATGGGCGGTCAGCCCATGTTTATTCTCAGCGAAGACTCGGATCGCACCCGTGGACGGGACGCCCAGTCCTCCAACATTTCCGCCGGAAAGGCGGTAAGCGAAGCCGTTCGCACCACTTTGGGCCCCCGCGGGATGGACAAGATGCTCGTCTCCGACAGTGGCGACGTCGTCATCACGAATGACGGGGCGACGATCCTGGAGGAGATGGATATCGAGCACCCGGCGGCCCAGATGCTCACCGAAGTCGCCGAAACTCAGGAGGAGGAAGTCGGCGACGGGACGACCACAGCCGCCGTGCTTGCCGGCGAACTTCTCAAGCAGGCCGAAGATCTCCTCGAGGATGACGTCCACCCGACGACGATCGTAGAGGGCTACCACGAGGCAGCCACGCTTGCCCGCGAGGCCATCGATGAGGTGACTCTCGACGCCGACGTCAGTGAGGAGCAACTCCTCCAAGTGGCCGAATCCAGCATGACCGGCAAGGGCACGGGCGACGTCGCCGCGGGTGAGCTTGCCGAGACGGTCGTGGCGGCCATCCAGCATGTCCGTGATGGTGGCGTCGAGCGCGAGAACATCTCCATCCATGGGCAGACGGGCGCCTCCTCGTCCGCGACAGAACTCGTCGAGGGGGTCATCGTTGAGGAAGAACCCGTCGCCGAGGAGATGCCACGATCGGTTGAAGACGCGACTATCGCGCTCCTCGACGTTGATCTCGAGGTCAAAGAGGCCAACATCGACGCCGAGTATAACGTGACGAATGTCGATGACCTCAACCGAGCCCTCGATGCCGAGGATCAGCAGATGCGAGAATATGCCGACGATATCGCGGCTGCGGGCATCGATGTGGCATTCGTCGAAGGGGAGATCGATGACCGCGTCAGCATGTATCTCGCCGAGCACGGCGTCCTTGCATTCCCGGATGTCGATGACGATGATATCGGGGCCGTGGCACGGGCGACGGGCGCGGCAAGTGTTGGGTCACTGGCGGATATTGAGGACGATGATCTCGGGCATGCGGAGTCGGTGAGCGTCAAGAAATTCGGCGATGATGACCTGGTCTTCATTGAGGGCGGTGCGGCTGCTGAAGCCGTGACGCTCCTGGCGCGCGGCGGCACGGATCACGTCGTCGACGAACTCGAGCGTGCGCTAAGTGACGCGCTTGATGTTGTCGCTGCTGCGATCGAGCGGGGCGGCGTCGTTCCGGGTGCTGGCGCGACGGAGATCGCGATCTCCGATCATATCCGCGAGGCTGCCGCGGCGGTTGAAGGCCGCCGACAGCTCGCAGTCGATGCGTTCGCTGACGCACTAGACGTTCTGCCACGCACGCTAGCGGCCAACACCGGAATGGACCCGATCGACGCGTTGGTCGACCTCCGTGCCGAGCACGAGGAAACCGGACGCGCCGGTATCATCAGTGAGGGCCAAACTGGAACGATCGGTGACCCCGTCGAGCGGGGCGTTCTCGACCCAGCAGCAGTCAAGCATGAAGCCGTCGAATCCGCGGTCGAGTCGGCCACGATGATCGTCCGAATCGACGACGTGATCTCGTCAAGCTGAGACACTGGCCGCGACCAGCGACCACTTTTTTGTTGGTTCTTGTGATCTGAACGGCCGTGGAGGCTGTGAGCGGTGACTCCCTCACCGTGGCGATTACGATCGTCTCGTGTGCAATGAACGGCGCCGGGATTTCTGCGCTGCGTGCAAAACTGACTGGTGTAGCCACCTGATTCGCGGATATTATCGCCGGCCTCGTCGCTTTCGCTGCTGGGTATACATGTGTGACGCTCGACGCGATTGACGATGAACAGCCTGGCGGGGCCGTTGCCTGGAATCTGGTTTTGGAGAAGGGCTGGCTCGATGCGGCGGTCCCAATCCCATCACCATGAGAGTGTAACCCGACCGCCGGCATCGACGCCAAACGTTTCGTCCCCACGTCCCTGATTGACTGCGAGTTCGACGTTGCCGTGGCTCCCCACCGTCACGACACGATGCCCGACGTCGACACCCGCATAGGTCCGTCTGACGGCGGCCCAGACACCATTGGCTTTGACGTGCGAGCCGAAGGTGTCCTCAAGGACGTCTCCGGGTATATTCGTGACGACGTTCCCAAAGCCATCGACGGCGACAGCCTTCCCTGCGGCCCGGTCGTCCTCGAGTGTCGGTTCCGGGAGCTCGAAGTTCGTATAGTCCGCCATCGGTTGGAGGTCCAGGGTCTCTGGCGCCGTGTCAATGCCAACATCGTGAACCCGAGCAGCAGCGGGCGCAAACACATCACGCCCATGAAACGTGCTGCTGGCAGGAATCGGCGGCCACGCGGTCGACGGGTCGGTGGGAGCCGCCGACTCGTCTGGCTCCGCAGTGGGGATACGGAAAACCTCGACATCCCTCTCTCCAGCCAATGTGCGCGCCGCCGGCAGGAGGATGCCGTTATCCGGCCCGACGAGGGCGTGGTTGCCGGCACGGACGACCACCGCCGCCCGATCCGTGCCTACCCCGGGATCGACCACGACCAGGTGAACGGCTGGCGGATAGAACGGGAGGATTTGATCGAGCCAGAATGCGCCTGCGCGAATATCCTGCCGTGGCAAGTCATGCGCGATGTCGATGACCTCTGCATCGGTGATCGATCGGATCACTCCCTTCATAGCGGCGGGATACGGCGATCCGAAGTCCGAGCTACAGGTCAGCATTCGGGGCTTATTCCCTCCAAGCGACAATAAATGCTCATTCGGTGTCGGTCCGCGCAACCGTCCGAAGCCGATCGACACCATCGATCTCGTCGATCGCGGCCGCGACGGCATTGGGAACTCTATCCCGCCAGGCGTTCCCATCGATAATTTCTCGACGGATTTCAGAGCCTTTGAGCCGCTCTCGATCAGCGAGGTCGGTATCTCGCACCTCGTATCCCGCCTCGGTAAACAGCCTGACGACGAGTGGATTATTGGAGAAAACGACGTGGAAGGGCGGACACATGCTTTCAGCATGGCTGACCCAGACGGCGTTTCGATCGAGATCCTCGATCGGAACGACGTAACTCGTGACATCGAATGATTCGAGGACATTTGTGATCATCACGATGCGCTCGCCGCCGGTGAACGGGTTGCGGACGGTGTGCGAGGCGTCCGCGCTCCCGACGCCGATGACTACCTCGTCTACTGCGTCCGCGATCTGCTCAACGAGGCCCCGGTGTCCGTTGTGGAAAGGCTGAAACCGGCCGACGAGCAGGCCCCTCGTGGTCGCCATGGCGGGGCCCTCGGGGCGCCGATTCTTAAACCCCCCGAGCCGGATCGACGATACACCCGGTCCCGTCGCAGGGCGCCGCTTGCTAGCGATTTCGGGTGTCATGCCTGCGCACGTTGGGAGAAAGTATATCACACGACAGTCCTTGGATTTCGGTGTTAGCCATCTCTACATGAGTGAGCAAATCGACTCCGACGACGGGACCGGGGAAGCCGACGCCGAGGAGGCCGGCCCCGTTAAGGAACCGCCCGGCGAGGAGTCGCCGGACCCGGCCGAGGGGACCGACTTAGGGAGTGAAATCGAGCCGGACGTGGAGGAGGTCGGGGACGATGATCTCCTTGGCGGTCTCTCGATCGATTCTTCGGCCGATATCGAGGTGCCCGACCGACTGGTTGATCAGGTAATCGGCCAGGATCATGCCCGGGATATCGTCAAGAAAGCCGCCAAACAACGCCGCCACGTGATGATGATCGGCTCGCCGGGGACGGGCAAGTCTATGCTGGCGAAAGCCATGAGCCAGCTGCTCCCGAAAGAGGAGCTGCAAGACGTTCTCGTCTACCACAACCCAGACGATGGGAACGAGCCGAAGGTTCGCACGGTTCCCGCCGGAAAAGGTGAACAGATCGTGGACGCGCATAAAGAGGAGGCGCGGAAGCGCAACCAGATGCGAACGTTCCTGATGTGGATCATCATTGCGATCATCATCGGCTATTCGATTCTGATCGTCCAGCAGATCCTGCTGGGCATCCTCGCAGCCGGTGTCATCTACCTGGCTTTCCGGTATGGATCGCGAGGTAATGACTCGATGATCCCGAATCTGCTGGTCAATAACGCCAACACGCAAACGGCACCATTCGAGGATGCCACTGGTGCCCACGCGGGTGCGTTGCTCGGCGACGTCCGTCACGATCCGTTCCAATCGGGCGGAATGGAAACACCGAGTCACGACCGCGTCGAGCCGGGAGCCATCCACAAAGCGAACAAAGGTGTGCTCTTCATCGACGAAATCAACACGCTCGACATCCGCAGTCAGCAGAAGCTGATGACGGCGATCCAGGAGGGCGAGTTCTCGATCACCGGCCAGTCGGAGCGCTCCTCTGGCGCGATGGTCCAAACGGAACCGGTGCCGTGTGACTTCGTCATGGTGGCCGCAGGGAATCTGGATGCCATGGAGAACATGCATCCTGCGCTTCGCTCGCGGATCAAGGGGTACGGGTACGAGGTGTACATGGACGACACCATCGAGGACGATCCCGAGATGCGTCGGAAGTACGCCCGCTTCGTCGCTCAGGAAGTCGAGAAAGACGGTCGCCTCCCACACTTCACCGAGGATGCGATCGAAGAGGTCATTCTCGAAGCGCGTCGCCGGTCCGGGCGGAAAGAGCACTTGACTCTCAAACTGCGGGATCTCGGTGGCCTCGTTCGGGTTGCCGGCGATATCGCGCGGTCGGAGGACCGTGAACTGACGACTCGGGAGGACGTGCTCCGCGCCAAGCGCCGCTCCCGCTCGATCGAACAGCAACTCGCAGACAACTACATCGAGCGTCGGAAGGATTACGAACTGACGGTGAACGAAGGCGATGTGGTTGGCCGAGTCAATGGACTCGCGGTCATGGGCGAGGACAGTGGCATCGTGCTCCCGGTGATGGCTGAAGTGACACCCTCTCAGGGTCCTGGTGAGGTCATCGCGACGGGCCAGCTCCAGGAGATGGCCGAGGAAGCGGTCCAGAATGTTTCGGCGATCATCAAGAAATTCTCCGACGAAGACATCTCCGAGAAGGACATCCATATCCAATTCGTCCAAGTGGGCGAGGGCGGTGTCGATGGCGACTCAGCATCGATTACTGTCGCGACCGCTGTGATCTCCGCGCTTGAAGATATCCCCATCGCTCAGGATGTCGCGATGACCGGATCGTTATCCGTGCGCGGGGATGTCCTGCCCGTCGGTGGTGTCACTCATAAGATCGAAGCGGCGGCGAAGGCCGGCCTCGACAAGGTCATCATCCCGAAAGCGAACGAGCAAGACGTCATGATCGAGGACGAATACGAGGAGATGATCGAGATCATCCCCGTCTCACACATCAGTGAGGTCCTCGAAGTCGCCCTTGCGGGGGAACCGGAGAAGGACTCCCTCGTCGATCGATTGAAGTCCATCACAGGAAAGGCGCTCGAACAAGAGGTCGGTCGAAGCTCCGGCAGTCCACGCCCGCAGTAAGGTGCCTCGGTGGGTTCCGTTTGTCGGGCTCACCATCGCGCTCGTCATCCTGGTATTGGTGCTGGCGCGACATTCTACGAGCGTGCTTCGGCGAACGGCGCAAGATACCCACTCTGCTACCGATGTCACTCCGGATTCCCTTTCGACCCGGACACTCCTGCTAAACGTCACTATCTCTCAGGGCGTCGTCATTGCGATTCTGGCTGCCGGCATCGTTGCATTCGGGATTCCGCTCAGTGCTCTCGGCATCGACACTGGCCATATCGGACAGATCGGGCTCCAGGGCATGGCACTTGGTGTGACACTCTGGCTGGCAAGTGAGACTGGTAGCCGACTTGCGGACGCCGCAGGCGTCGCATATGACGAGGCGTTGCGGGAGCGGCTTGCTCCGAGCTCCACTGTCGGATGGATCTGGATGCTCCTGGTCGTACTCCCAGTCGTGGCTATCGGCGAAGAACTACTCTTCCGCGCTGCCTTGATCGGTGTGCCAGCGGCCGGACTTGGTCTCTCTCCGTGGATCCTTGCCGCTGTTTCGACTGGCGCGTTCGCGCTCGGTCATGGCGCCCAGGGCCGTATTGGCATACTGGCGACTGGCGCACTCGGGGCGGTCCTCGCAGCCGCGTTCGTACTCACGGAGAGTTTCGGCGTCGTCGTCATTGCCCACTATGTGGTGGATACGCTCGAGTTCGTTGTCCACGAAGCCTAGAGGCCTTCGATTGCGCGAAGCCGCTGTTCGATCGCGGGTGGCGCCGCACTCGGACCATCTCGGACTCGGTGATCGGGAATGAAAATTGGGGTCGGATTGGCATCAAGTGCCTCGCGTACTTGGTCCTCGGCCGCGGCGTCCTCGGCGTCGAGCCCAGCGGTCATTGCAGCGATCTGTGCAACACTTGCTTCTTCACCATACGGGATTTCGCGGACGGCTTCGAGGACCCGCCGCTGTTCCGTCGGGACGGTCAACGCCACTGGCACGTCGTCGAAGTCGTCTTCTGCCCCTTCGATATAGGCCTCGATTCGATCGAGGAGGTCGTGGTCGCTCTCACTCTCCTCGGCCGCCCGGGCAGGAAAACTGACCGAAATGACCCGTTCTTGTGCAACGCCGATCTGAACGGTGGATTCCAAGAATGGAAACTCCCGCGCGTAAATCCCCGCATCGGCGGCCATGCGCGCCAATCGTGACGCCGGTACGTAAATTTAGGGCGCCCACCCTCGCAAGCCTTATGTACATCTCTGTTCATTAGTGAACGGTAATGGACGATACCGATGAGCTCGCGCCGGCGGTCGCGTCGATACTGTCGACGGCCCGGGAGCGAACCGGCGGTGACGACCGAATCACGGTCGAGTCACGGTCGTTTCCTGCGGCTATTGAGGCTGCGGCCGCAGCTGGGCGGGTGCCGATTGTCGCGGAAATCAAACCCACCTCGCCAACCACCGACAGTGAGCGAGCCGATGATCCCGTCACACTCGCCCGCGAAATGGTCGCAGGCGGCGCGGCAGCGTTGTCGGTGCTCACCGAGCCCGAGCATTTCGGCGGCTCGCCTACAGCACTGCGTCGGGTCCGGGACGCGGTCGATGTCCCAGTCCTCCGGAAGGACTTCATTCTTCGGGAGGCTCAGCTTGATATCGTCGAGGCTGACCTCGTCCTTCTGATCGCCCGATTCCTTGGCGACGACCTCGAGTCCATGGTGTCGGCGGCACGAGAACGGGGTTTTCAGGTCCTTGTCGAGGTCCATACCCGAGCGGAACTCGAGCGTGCTGTCGCGGCTGGGGCGGATATCATCGGTATCAACAATCGCGACCTGGCTGCCCTCGAGGTGGATACAAGTACGTTCCCGGCGGTTGCGGAATCCGCACCGGCCGACGTGCTTCTCGTGGCCGAGAGCGGGATCGAGACGCAAGATGACGTCCGGCGCATGCGGCAGGCGGGAGCCGACGCTCTTCTGATTGGGTCGGCAATCATGGCAGGGGATGTCCGCGAGCAAACGGCTGCGTTTGCCACAGCATCACGGGAGGTGCAGCCATGAGCTCGACCTACGGTAATTACGGCGGGCAATATGTGCCCGAAGCGCTCATGCCCGCAATCGAGGAGTTGACCGATGCCTATGAGCGATACGTTCTCAACAATGAGGCGGGATTTGTTGACGAGTTCCGCGAGCGGTTGGCGGATTTCGGTGGCCGACCGACCCCGCTTCAGCATGCGGAGCAGCTCTCGGATCGCTACGACACGGAGGTGTATCTCAAGCGCGAAGATTTGCTGCACGGCGGAGCGCACAAGCTCAACAATGCCCTTGGCCAGGTCCTCCTCGCGAAGTATATGGGCAAGGAGCGAATCATCGCCGAGACTGGTGCCGGCCAGCACGGCACTGCAACGGCGATGGCTGCAGCGCATCTGGATATGCCCTGTGAAGTCTACATGGGCGAGACTGATATCGCCCGACAGCGCCCCAATGTATTCCGGATGCGACTCAATGGCGCCGAGGTTACCCCAGTAACAGCCGGCCGTGGCACCCTGAAGGAAGCAATCAGCGAAACGATGCGGGACTGGGCCACGACGGTCGAAACCACCCACTATGTCATCGGAAGCGTTGTCGGTCCGCACCCATTCCCTGCAATGGTTCGGGACTTCCAAGCGGTGATCGGCGAGGAAGCGCGGCGACAAGTCCGTGATCGGACCGGTCGTCTGCCGGATGCCGTCCTCGCCTGTGCAGGTGGTGGCTCGAATACGATGGGCACGTTTCACGACTTTGTCGAGGACGCTGATGTAGACCTCTATGCGGTTGAAGCCGGCGGTGAGCGGCTCGGAGTGGATCACGATGCGGGCGTCGCACCGAACTCAGCCTCGCTCTCGACCGGTGAAGAGGGAATCCTCCACGGTATGCGGACCCGCGTGCTTCAGGACGGCCACGGCCAGATCGTCGAATCACACAGTGTCTCTGCCGGTCTCGATTACGCCGGCGTCGGGCCGGAACTGGCCCACCTTGTAGATGAAGGTCGCGTCGACGCCGTGAACGTCGATGACGAAGCCGCCCTGTCGGCCTTTCACCGACTCTCTCAGGACGAAGGCGTGATCCCAGCACTCGAATCTGCTCATGCACTCGGCTACCTCCACGAACGCGGTGCCGACCTCGGCGAGATTGTCGTGGTGAACGTGTCCGGACGTGGCGACAAAGATCTTGAAACGGTCATCGAAGAAACCGCGGACCGCGACCTTTCGACTGCCCCGGATCTCTCCGTGTTCCGTGAGGTCGGCGGGGGGATGTAGCGTGAGTCGCCTCGAGACTGCTTTCGCCGATGAACCGGCCTTTGTCCCCTACCTCGCCGCTGGGGACCCGAATTACGAGGCATCACTCGCGTACGTTGAGGCACTCGAACGCGGCGGCGCTGATGCGATCGAACTCGGCCTCCCCTTCTCCGAACCGATCGCCGAAGGCCCGACTATCCAGCGGGCCGTGGTGCGGTCGCTCGAGGCGGGCATGACGCCGACGCGGTATTTCGAGTTCGTCGCCGACCTCGAGGTGGATGTCCCGCTTGTCTGTATGACCTACTACAATTTACTCTACCAATTCGGCGACGAAGCGGGCCCCCGACCCTTCGTGGAGCGCGCCGCAGCAGTCGGTATCGATGGATTCGTCGTTCCGGACCTCCCCGTGGAAGAGGCGGGGCCACTCCGGACCGCCTGTGATGACCATAACGTGGATTTGGTTTTCATCGTCGCGCCGACAACACGTGGGGACCGCCTGGAGCGGATGCGTGAACTCGTCTCCGGATACGTCTATGTCCAGGCGCGCCTCGGAACGACCGGTGCTCGGGGAGATGTCTCGGATCAAACCGCCGAGAGCCTGGCGCGCGTGGCCGACTGGGAAGTGCCGAAAGCGGTCGGGTTCGGCATCTCGACCGGCGAGCAAGCTCAGCGGATCGTCGCTGCTGGCGCTGATGGCATCATTGTCGGGTCGGCGCTCGTTGATATCGTCGCCGAGGGGGTCGAATCCGATGATCCGACGGATGTTGTTGCCGATCGGCTGGAAGCTAAAGCTCGTGAACTCAAAGAAGGGGCCGTTGCCGGTGCAGCCCGGTCGCCGGAACCGGAAGGCAAATAATCGGACGTGACACACTGTGCCACGATGACCACGGGAACGGCGGCGCGGCTAGAACGGATCCAGACCGGGGGCCGATACCTCATCGTCCCGATGGACCACGGTATCACACTCGGTGCTGTCCGCGGACTGGTCGATATCGAGTCCACGATCGACGCTGTAACCAGCGGGGGTGCAGATGCTGTCCTCACGCAGAAAGGGATCGCACCAAGAGTTCATCCGAACAAGAACGACGCCGGATACATCGTCCACTGTAATGCCTCGACGGACATCGGGCCGGACGAAAACGACAAGCGCCCGACGGCCACGGTCGAGGAGGCGCTCCGCGCCGGAGCGGATGCGGTGTCGTTCCACATCAACGTTGGCAGCGAGTACGAGCCAGAGCAAATCACGCAACTGGCGGAACTCTGTGGCGAGGCAGATCGCTTTGGCGTGCCAGTCCTCGCAATGACCTATGCCCGTGGCCACGATGTCCGCGACGACGATCCCGGGGCATTTGCTGAGGATCTTGGCCACGCCGTGCGTCTGGGCGAGGAAGTCGGCGCGGACGTCATCAAAACGGCGTACTCCGGCTCCGCGGACACCTTCGAACGCGTGGTCGAGTCAACGAGACTCCCAGTCGTGATCGCAGGGGGCAGCAAGGGGACGGATGAAGAGACGCTCTCGATGGTCGGCGGGGCAGTCGAGGCTGGTGCTGCCGGCGTCTCAATGGGTCGGTCAATCTTCCAGCACGAGGATCCAGCGGGCATCACCGAGGCAGTCTCGGCGGTGGTGCATGACGGCGCTGCGGCCGATGTCGCCCTCGAACGGGCCGATCTGGCTACTGCCAGGTAACGTACGCGAGCAGCGCGACGGCCACGAATTCTAAGGCCCGCATGATCGCGACCGTCGTGTGGACGGTCGGATCCATGGCGTACAGCGATTGCGTACTCACGTAGAAGTACAACGCGACGAGATTCTCGATCAGTAACACGACCGCAAACCCCACGAGGCCAAGGACGAGCGGCGTCCGGAAACGTTGGTAGTTCCGCACCCAAATCCAGCCAAGGACCACGAGAAGCAGCACCGTCGCTCCCGAGAGGGCGGTCGCCGCCATCAGGGTGGTGCTCATCGCCATTATAGGGCCTCCGTGATCTCCTCGAAGGTCTCCCGATGGTGTTCGAATTGATCGGTGACGAGATAAACCGCTCCATAATCCTCCCCGCTGGATTCCACGACGCCATGGTCGGCGAGAGTATCGAGGTGGTGGGTCACGGTATTGTAGTCTAGATCGAGTTCGGTCGCGAGTTGGTTCGGATTCCTGGGGCGATCAAGGAGGCACCGGATGATCCGGGCACGGTTTTCGCCGCCGCGTGTGCCCGCAAGCAAGTACCAGAGTGCCTTCTCCATTGCCGCCCACGTGTCCGATTCCTTGACCGACTGTTCTAAAGTGGTTGTGGTCCCGGATGCGAAAAAGCGTTCTTCAAGAACTGTCCAAATTCCGGCTAGGATCTCTGGCGGTGGACCCAGGCGGCGACCACGACTGCGAGGACAAACACACCCCCGAGGAAGAAGGCTGCTCCGGCGACGAACGCAGGATCTGTCGCTGCCGTAGCTGCCGTTTCCATCGCCGTTGGCGCCGCGGCTCCACCATCTGCACTGACGAACACCTCGCCGCCGTCACCACCGCCGGCCTGTCCCGCAGGCCGACCCACGAGGGTGCGTGTGACCCACCATGTCGCGGCACTCGCTGGGGCGAGAAACGCAATCACTGCCGCAACCCGTTTGAGGAGGGATCTGATTGTGCCGCCTTCATCCCGGCCAGCGAAGAGGACCAGTGCGTCGTCAGTCGGGGCGTACACTTTCATCTCAGTCCCCCGCTCGGAGTACCACACATCGGCCACCTCGATCAAATCCACATTGCTCAGCTTCTCGAGATGATACTGGACGTTCTGAAGCGACGTATCGGTCCGTTCAGCGAGATCGGTGGCTGTCTGTGGACTCTCGTGGAGATGTCGGAAGATCTGCCGGGTCGTCCCGGAGGATAGCGCCTCGAACACCTCATCCGCGATCGGCTCGTCGATATCGACCAGCCGGGCGCCTCGGCTCCCCTCCCGTTCGACAGGCGTTTTGATCGGAAAGACCCCGCTCATCGATCAGATCCATGACCGACATCGATATAGCCGTCGCGGAGACTCAAATGGCGATTTGACCCACGGTGTCGGACGCGAGTCCGACGGGGCCTTATTGTCCGCGGTCGAATTTTACTGGGTATGCCAACCGACGCCGCGGCGCCGGAATTCGAGGAGATCGAGGTTTGTCTGCCGGCGGAGCTTCTCCAGGACATCGATGACTACGCCGTATCGCACGGGTATCGCGGGCCAAGTGATGTCGTTCGGGCGGCTCTAGAATAACCCTTCGAGATCGTCGTTCGCGAACGCTTCGCCGGGATCCACCTCTCGATCTCCTGACGACGCAGACGCCTCACGGGCCCGTTCCATGAATTCCTCAACGCGTGTCGATCGCTCGACGCCCCCGAGGAGTACCAACGCGGCTAACCGGTCTGTCGACAACGGGAAGTCACCGCCCCTGACCTGGAGCGATCCGGTCTCCTCCTCGAGCCATTTCCGTGCGCGTTCGACACCTTTCCGCGAAATACGTGACGGCTCACCGGCGATGACGAGCAATGCAGCCTCCGCCTCGACCGCATTCGGGAGACTCATTCCAGTCAGAAGTGCACTCCGCGTCAGACTCGTAATAACATTCACATTTTCGCCTGCCTCTTCGCTCGCGCCGGCGCTTGCGTAGCCGAGACTCGCGATCCCGCCTCCGCGAAGCGTGTTGATGATTTCACTGGAATCGACAACCGTCTCGCCGACTTCCTCAACCATTTCGCCCGCGGCGAACAGAACTCCGAGCCGCTGTGCGATCTGATCGTTGATGGCCTCGAACCCCTCCTCGACGCTTTCTCCACTTTCCCGCCAGGCATCGTTATCGATGAGAATCGTGGCCGTTGACTCACGGACGACCGTCTTCAAGGACCGGCCGGCGTTCGCCTGATAGAGGGCGCCTTCGTCGCGGCCGGGCAAAATGCCGAGACTATAGATCGGTAGATCGTAGACTCGTTGGAGTTCGGCGGCGAGTGCCGGTGCGCCTCCAGAGCCAGTACCACCACCCAGGCCCGCAACGAGGACAACTGCCTCCGCGTCGGTGGCGACCCGGCCATCGAGCTCGTCCATGACTTCGGTTGCCTCTGCCTGCATGATCTCGGCACCGAGCTCGTTATCGCCACCGACACCGTGCCCTCTGACGCGATCCTGGCCGATCAGCATCGTATCGATGTCCAGGTTCTGGAGGTCGGATTCCGCCGTGTTGACGGCAAAGGCACCCTGGACGGCGCCGAATCCCATCTCGTAATCGAACTCGGCCAGGGCTTGGGTAACCTTCCCCCCCGCCTGGCCGATCCCGATCAGGACGACCTTCATACAGCCGGGGACGTGACAGCCGGTCTTCAACGTTGGGTCACCTCAGATTGTATCGAGGTGGGCTACTGCGGTAACCAGGAGGAGCCGCCCTCAGATTCAAGACTGATCACACGACCACGCAACGCCATGGAGGATCTCAACCGACGGCTTCGGGCCACCAATCAGGATGACCATCGCGAGAATGGAGAAGGATCCAGCGAAAACGCCCCGACGGACCGCATCGATCGACTCGAATCACGTATCAGTAATTTGGAAGATCGCCTCGATGAAGTCGCCGCCGCGACGCAGTCACTTCGTGGGTATGCAAGTGAGGTTCAGGCGGTCAATGACACGGTCGCACAGCGAGCAGACGAGGCGATCTCTGCGGTCGCCGCTCTCGAGGAGCGATTTCAGACGATCGCTGATGAGGACCGCCACAGTGCTATGAGCGGTTCGGAGCACCGCTCCGAGGGGTACGGGCGCTCGTCTGGGCCGGCGGACTCCGGAATGACGACAACCGGCGAGGGAATCGAGACCCACATGCCATCTACCGACACAGAGCCGAATCGAAGTGACCCGCCGTCTCGGGTCACAACCGAACTCTCAGCCCGATCTCGGTCGGATTCCACAGGTGTCATCGATCGGTTTCGGGATTTCTTATAGCGATCCGGCTGTGGACAGTCACTAATAGGCGGGTGTCCAGGATATTGGTATGCTCAGAGGCGAGATCGACGCAGCCAGCGTAGGCTCGGTCGATGCCCTACTCGAAACATATGCCCAGGTCATGCAGGACGCGATCGAGCAGATCGGCATCGATACGGTGATCGAACGGACTGGTATTGATCGGGCAACGATCAGAGCCGTGCGCGACGGCGATGTCAGCTCCCTCGCTCTGAGCGATGCGGCGGCGATTCTGGGCGCGCATCCTAACCGACCCGACGGGGAGACGATCGCGGCAGAGGCCAGAGACATGCTCCTGCTCGGCATGACGACAGCGGTTGTCGATGTCGACACACTGGCTTCGAATATGGACGGCCAAATGGAACCGAAGGAAATTCAACAGAAAATCGAGGGCCGCCATCCAATGGCGCTCGGCGAGTACGCGGCCGTTCATTATCATTTGCGGGAGCACGTCGAGTGATGCGCGTCGCGATCCTCGGATGTGGATACGTCGGACTGGCGCTTGGCCAGGCCCTCGCCGACGAGCACGACGTTGTCGGCGTCCGCCGGTCTGAATCGGGTCTCTCGGCGATCCGCCAGGCTGGCCTCAAACCTGTTCGAGCCGACATTTCGGAGCCCTCGACCCTCAATGCCGTGCCTGACGCTGACGCCGTCGTGTTCGCGGCCAGCAGCGGCGGTGGGGATGCCGAGGCTGCGCGGCGAATCTACGTCCGCGGCCAGCGACAAGCGATCGACCATTTCGCCGCACGGGATGAGCCGCCGGAGCGGTACCTCTATACCTCGAGTACCGGCGTTTATGGGGATCATAATGGTGACTGGGTGGACGAGACGACACCACTCTCGCCGACAACCGAGAAGACAACCGTGCTGGCGGAGGCCGAGTCTGTCGCAATCGACACGGCACGTAGTACGGATATGACGCCGGTTGTGGCCCGACTTGCTGGCGTGTACGGACCGAACCGATACCGTCTTGAGCGGTACCTCGAGGGGCCGGTGACAGCGGGATACCGCAACCTGATTCACCGGGCCGATGCTGCGGGTGCGGCAGCATTTCTGCTTGGACTTCCAGAGCCGCCCGAGACGGTGCTCGTCGTTGACAACGAACCGGTTGACAGATGGACGTTCGCAGACTGGCTTGCCGACGAGTGTGATCTGCCCCCACCCGAAAAAGTGACTATCGATGACCGCCTCGAGGAGGAGGACCTCCCGGAACGGACGCGCCGCCGACTGGAGGCCGATAAGCGGTGTTCGAACGAGCTCCTACGCAGCCTCGGGTACGAGTTCACGTACCCAACATACCGCGAAGGCTATCGGCAGGCGATCGCGGAGTACCGTGATCGCGAGAGTTAAATTGGGTGGGGAAACTTCTTGACAGTCCACCGTTTCTGACTTTGGTATGGCGAGGGCGGTGATGGGCCCGCTACAGGCGCAGGCGATCATCGACGCCCTCCGCGATGCAGTGATGGCGGACCCGTTACTGGTTATTGGTGCCGCTGGCGGTCTCCTGGTGCTGGTTGGCATTCTCGGACTGATCCTCCGCCGGCTATGGCGGTCGCCGGGCGACCGATTTCGCCGGACGATCGCCGAATATGACGAACTCGCCGTGTTGATGCACCCAAACCCGGATCCGGATGCAATGGCGTGTGCGATGGCGGTGGCCGAACTCGCCGATGCGGTCGACACGCAAACTACGATGCAATATCCCGGCGAAATTCGGCATCAAGAGAATCGGGCCTTCGAGACGGTCTTGGATCAGGATTTCCAGCGCGTTGAGGATGCCACTGATCTTGCGGCCGACGATGTGGTTCTCGTTGATCACAATACCGCCCGGGGCTTTCGAGGGGCGGAGACACTCGAACCGGTCGCCGTGGTTGATCACCACCCAGGTGGGGGTGTCGGCACGGACTTTACGGACGTGCGAACCGATAATGGTGCCTGCGCGAGCATCTTTTCACAGTATTTCGAGCAACTCGAATGGGAGCCAACCCCCCCGGAAGATCTCGGTGAGACTGATGCGGATGCGACTGGCGTTCTTTCGCCGACCGTTGCGACTGGGCTCATTTATGGCATCCAGTCGGATACCGCCCACCTCACTTCGGGCTGTTCGGTTGACGAATTCGATGCTGCTGCGTATCTCTATGCAGGCATCGACGAAGACCGCCTCGACCGCATCGCGAATCCTGAGGTGGACGCGGAAGTGCTCGATGTGAAGGCGCGGGCGATCACCGAACGGGACGTCCGGAATGCGTTCGCCGTCAGTGACGTTGGTACCGTGTCGAACGTCGACGCGATTCCACAGGCGGCCGATGAACTGCTTCGGCTTGAGGGCGTGACAGCTGTCGTCGTAATCGGTGACCGCGATGGGGATCTCCACGTCTCCGGCCGATCCCGGGACGACCGAGTCCACATGGGTAAAACGCTCTCGGAACTCGTTGACGGCATTCCTCTCTCGGACGCTGGCGGACACGCACGAATGGGCGGCGGCCAGATCTCACTCGATCACCTCGGCACCGGGCGGGCCGGCGTCGAAAGCCGGGCGGATTTCCGTGAGCGGCTGTTTGCGGCGATGTCAGGGAAAGTATAGACCACGCTCCTTTTCGCCACACCGGTTCCACGACCCCCATGGCAACCCATGCGGCCACGTGGGAGTATCGGGAAACACATGGGAACACCTTCGGTCGAACGTATTTTCGGCCCTTCGGCGAATTGGCCATTTCCAGTATCGGCATTGGAACCTACCTCGGCGAACCGAGCGATGCGGCCGACGACAACTACGTCTCCGCTATCAGCCACGCACTCGAACATGGTTGCAACGTCGTCGACACCGCCATCAACTACCGCCATCAACGAAGTGAGCGAGCCGTTGGCCGGTCGATCGACACTGCGACCATCGATCGTGATGCCGTATTGGTCGCCACAAAGGGCGGATTTGTGCCGTTTGACGGTGAACGGCCGGACGATCCCGGCGAGTATGTTCGCCAGCGGTATGTGGAGCCGGGGCTGCTCGAACCGGCTGATCTCGTCCGTGGCCAGCACTGCATCGCCCCTGATTTTCTCGCTGACCAACTCGATCGCTCACTCGCGAATTTAGATCTAGACGCGATCGATCTGTACTACGTCCATAATCCAGAAACGCAGCTCGAGACCCAGACGCCAGGCGAGGTGTACAAGCGACTCGAAGACGCGTTCACCATGTTGGAGGAGCGGGTTCTGAATGGGGATATCAGCCGATACGGCATTGCAACATGGGACGCATTGCGCGTCCCGATGGAACACGAGGCGCACCTCTCGCTCAAGGAGGTCGAGGCCGCGGCGAATAGAGCCGCCGAGCGGGCCGGCCATGACGACAATCACTTCGCAGCCCTCCAGCTTCCATTCAACGTCCAGATGGCCGATGCGTTCACTGTTTCCGGGCAGCCCGACCCGGACGGAGATGGCCATATCAGCGCGCTGGAATATGCGTCGGCGCAGGGGCTCTCAGTATTCACGAGTGCGAGCCTCCATCAGGGCCGCTTGGCGGCCGGCCTCCCGGATACTGTAGCGGAGCAGCTTGCCGGCGACTCTCCCGCGCAACGAGCAATCAATTTTGCACGGAGCGCTCCCGGTGTCACGTGTGCGCTAGTCGGTAGCGGATCGCCGGAGCACGCCGCGGAGAATGTCGAAGCCGGTCAGTTTGATCCGCTCGGTGCCGCCGCCTTCGATGCAGTTTTTCAGTGATCAGCCGACGTCTTCCCACTGACGACCGCAGTCCGGGCATACACGAACGCGCCCGATCGCGTCCGGATCGTTCTCGGTTTGGAGTTGTTGGCCACACTCCGCACAGGTCAGGCGCTCGTACGTATCCTTCTCGATCTCCCCCGCTCTGAGGCCCTTCCTGATCGATTTCATGGCAGGCGATATGTTACCGAGTTACAAAAAGGCCGCGCCGGCGTCGGGCTTTTGCGGACCGAGGCCAAGGCTTTCGCGATGGAATACGTGCAGGAGCGCATCGCCACGCTGCATGACTACGGCAATGCCCATCCACGCGCGCCGACCGATCGTGCATCGGTCGTTGTTCCGATGACAGAGCGCGATCATGCCACGCTCGCAGCTGAGCGCGTATTCGGAACGCTTGCAGATGTCGATCCAGGGCGTGTCGTCGTGGCGCTCCGAGCCAGTCCAGAGGCCATACCTGGAATCCTCACGTGGCTCGAGGATTTCGAGTTGGAGACGACCGTGCTTTGGTGTACAGCTACCGCCGTCGAGGACGCACTCGCGGATTCAGGAATCACCGTTAGCGCTGGGAAAGGCCGGGACGTGTGGCTCGCGCTCGGCATTGCAGCCGACGCTGAGTACGTGGTCGTTCACGATGCTGACGCTACCAACTACGCTGCGACCCACGTCCCAAAGCTCCTCTACCCGATCGCCAACGGGTATGACTTTACGAAGGGTTACTATGCGCGGGTCGAAAATCGCCGCCTCTATGGTCGCCTCGCCCGCCTGTTCATTGCGCCCCTCCTCCGCGCCCTACAAGCCACGCATGCGGCGCCGATACTCGAATATTTAGCCGCCTTTCGGTACCCGTTGTCGGGCGAGTTTGCACTCACGGGAGAGCTGGCGACACAGATCCGCGCTCAGCCTGGCTGGGGACTGGAGCTTGGCAGTCTCGGGGAGGCCTTCGAACACGCCGGCTTCGGGGGCTCCGCTCAGGTCGACCTCGGCGTTCATAAACATGAACACCGGGCGGTTGCGGGGCCGGATGGGCTGGGCGATATGGCCACTGAGGTTGGCGAGGCCCTGCTGCGCGCCGTTGTGGATCACGGTCTCGAGCCCGACCTCGACGCCATCCGACCAGCCTACGTGCGCGCCGCAGAGGCCCTTATCGATCAGTACGCCGTCGATGCGGCCTTTAACGGACTCGAGTATGACCCGGTTGCAGAGCGCGACCAGGTCGACCGATATGCGGAGGCGATAGCGCCTCTCGGGACCGATTGCCGGCTACCGGCCTGGGAGACTGCCCCGATCGATCCAGACGTAATCGCTGCACGATCAGCCGACGCCATCGCGGCCGAACGCTGAAGGCGGTTGACCCCGGTAGGACGGTATGCTGTCGGCCGACGAACTCGCGGGCGTGGTCGATCTCTTTGGCGCCCTTACGCGTGCGGAATTACGCTCGGCGGCAGCCGAACTGGCCTTCAAGCGGTCAGGCGAGTTTGATCCCGAGTCATTTGGCACGGCAGTAGACGATGCCGTCCGATCATATCACCTATTAGACGTTCCCTCGCGGGCCGTTGATGGAGAGGCCACCGTGAACGAGGATGCCCCAGAGTGGGTCATACCGGGACCGGCGGCCTTCCCTGAGCTTCCGACACATGGTGCGGACCTGCCGCATATTCTCGATATTGGGCACAGGGCGGTCGATCATGACGTTGCTGTTCGCCACGCGGAAGAACGTTTCCGGGCGGATGCTGCCGCAGCCGTGGATGCCGGGGACGGCGATCGGATTACGACCCTCAGAGACGTCAGTTATGAACTCGAGACCTGGGGCGGGCTCGATCTCACAGCGGCTCGTGCACGCTTCGAGGAGTGATGCCCGGTCCGCTTATGGCCTTCCACACGTTCGGGAGCGTATGGACCTGGCGGGGATCCGCCGACACCAGCCGACCGCGGTCACCGACGAGCCGCGGCAGGCGGCTGTTGTCGTCCCGGCCATTGAGCGTGGGAACGACCCGCATCTATTATTCACCAAACGAGCTGATGATCTCGCGGACCACCCTGGACAGATGAGCTTTCCCGGTGGTGGCGCCGAACCAGGCGACGCCGATCTCGAGGCGACCGCGCTCCGAGAGGCCAAGGAGGAAATCGGGCTCGAGGGGGCGGAAACCGATGTGGTGGGCCGTCTGGATGATATTCGGACGGTCACACGGTTTTCCGTCCGGCCATTTGTCGCGAACGTGCCCGATCGAGAATACTCGCCTGGCGATGGTGAGGTCGCGGAAATCGCCATTCTCCCGATCGACGCACTGACGGACCGGGATAATTACGAGAGCGAGCGCCGTGACCACCCATATTACGGGGACATCCGGCTGCACTTCTTCCACGTGGACGGCTATACTGTCTGGGGCGCCACCGCGCGGATCCTTGTTCAGTTCCTCGAACTGGCCACGGACTGGAGCGCTCCGCCCGAAGTCGACCGCGTGGTCGACGCCGACGCTGACCTTCCAGGCTGATCGCAAGCGTTTTGCGGGTCGCTCACGGCCATTTCCGCGTATGGCGACGCCCCGACGGTCGATGCTCGCTGAGACCGGCATCGACGGGATCGCTATGAAGCCTGTCGAGCACCGGCTTTCGCTCGCGGCCGATCTGGGCGCTGATCTCGTCACCGTCGACTTCGAGGGGCACGAACATCTCCCGGACACAGCGGCGCTTGAGCAGCTCGCTTCGGAACGGACGGTGCGTGTAACGGTCCCCGTCCGAGCCGATGGTTTCGACCCTTTGGGGGATGACTCATCTCTCAGGGAGCTACCTGACGCCGTCGGACTGGTGCTCGTTGCCGGCCACCCCGCTTACCTCTCGGCGGAGGAGCGTGACCGTGCGGTGGGTCAGCGGCTCGAGGCGGCGGCTCGCGACGCTACCGATCCTTGGATTGGCACGGAGGGTATCGAGCGCCTTGCGCTGACCGTTGGAGGAACACAGTTTGAACTGCTTTCAGAGATGACTGCATCGACCGTTCGAGCCCTCCGGCGGGCTGGAGTGTCGGTGCCCTTCGCGGTATACGCACCTGCCGTTCTATCGACTGATCCTGATACGGTCCTTGACGGGGTCGGCGACTACGTGGCCCGTCGCGGAGCACTGGGAACGTCGCATGGTGCGTCTCACACTGATGCCCGCGCGGCCGGGGAGTTCAGGGACCGTCTCCTCGCGGCATGTGAGCGCTACGCCCTCGTTGGCGATCAATCGGACATTGCGGATCGAATAGCGAGGCTCCGTGATGCGGGTGTCGACAAAGTGATCGCCTACCCAGCTGCGGGATTTGACGACTGATCCGCTTTCGGTAGCTCGATCTCGAGCGTACCACTCGCCGTGAGCGTTGCCGTCGCAGCGGTCGCATCAACGACGGCATCCGGTGGTAAGGACCGACGACCAGAGAGCGTCAGCCCACGGCCAGGAAATCGCATCTCGAACCCTGGTTCGTGCCGGCGGTACCGATCCAGTCGGACATGAACAGCCCCATTCTCATACCGGACCTGGACGCCACTGGCGTTCACACCGGGCGCGTCGAAGACCACCAGATAGGCGTCATCCCCCTCGAGCAGGTCTGACCGGAGCGGACGACGCTCTTGTGCTCGGCCGATGACTCGGCCGACCGAATCTACCACGGCAGCTCCGACCGCCTCACCGACCGCCCGCATCACACCACGATCTCCTCGAGATCTGCTGATTCGCCGCAATACGGACATCGGAGATCTGCCACGGTGTGATCATCCGGCACATCGTAGGTATAGTGGACTTCGAACATGTCGAGCTCGCAGTCTGGGTTGTCACAACGAACCTCACGCGTTGGTGGCATGGGCATCCGTACGTGTCCAGCGCGTATCAAAGCCCGGGCTTCGGGTCAGCACCGTTTTGGCCATCGAGAAGCAAGGAGTGTTTGATGACGGACCCCGGGGACCTCGACGTAACGCTCGTCGACGGGTATGTCGATGAACCCGCTCATTTCGGGGTGCCGCCATATATTTCAACGTATCCCCGAAACACGGCCGGTGCGCTGGTCGATGCCGGCATTCCGCAGGACGCGATCACCTATCACACTATCGATGCCCTCAGAGAGGATCGGCAGCGGTTTCGGGATGTCGAGACGGCGGACCTTCTGATCTACATGGGTGGAATGACGGTGCCCGGAAAGTACGTCGGCGGGACCCCGGCCGACCCGGAGGAGGTGCGAGAAATCGGCTGGACCGCCACCGGAACGACGCTCCTCGGTGGTCCCGTTCGCTTTGGCGTTGGAGACGAGAATGCAGGACGGACCGAAACCCGTAGGGACGATCTTGACTTCGACTTCGTTGCTAAAGGGGATGTGGAGGCTGCAGCCTATGATCTCGTGCGAGCTGGGCTCGAAGGCTTCGGAGACAGGATGCGGGATAACGACGAACTCGCCCGCTGGGCTCGACAAGGGGCGTTCGTGATCGAACAACACCCGAATCATCCCAACTACCTGATCTGCGAACTCGAGACGTCTCGGGGCTGTCCATACCGCTGTTCGTTTTGCACGGAACCACTCTACGGCGCGAGCCCAAGCTTTCGTGATCCCGCAGCTGTCGTCTCCGAGGTCAGCGCCCTTGCTGACCACGGTGCCCGACATTTCCGTCTCGGCCGCCAGGCAGATATCCTCGCGTACGGGGGCGATGGGAAAGCGCCGAATCCCGATGCCCTCCGTGAGTTGTATACCGGCATTCGAGCAGCCGTTCCCGATCTCGGGACGCTCCACTTGGACAACATGAATCCCGTGACAATCGTCGAGTACCCGGAGCGTGCTCGGGAAGGAATCCGCATTATCGCTGAGCACAATACCCCAGGGGACACGGCCGCATTTGGCCTCGAGTCAGCAGACCCTGTCGTCCAGGAGCAAAACAACCTGAATGTCACGGCAGACGAGTGTTTCCGGGCCGTCAAAGTCGTTAACGACGTGGCGGGCTGGCGACCGGGTGAGGATCCAGCCGATGCGCCGACATACGGTCCTGCCGCCGCACCTCGACTGCCGAAGCTGCTCCCGGGAATCAACTTAGTCCATGGATTGGTTGGCGAGCGGCCAGAGACCTACGAGTACAATCGAGAGTTTCTGCAGCGGGTGTTCGATGCTGGATTGCTTCTTCGGCGTATCAATATCCGGCAAGTCATGGCCTTCGCCGGGACCGACATGGCGGAGACCGGAACCGAGATCGCCGAAGCCCACAAGCACGAATTCAAGCGCTACAAACGGGAGATCCGTGAACAGATCGATAATCCAATGCTTGAACGTGTCGCGCCTCCCGGGACCGTCCTCCGGGATGTCCACTTGGAATACCATGAAGACGGTCGCACATTCGGTCGCCAACTTGGAACCTATCCCCTGCTTGTAGCCGTTCCCGGCGAGCGGCCACTGGGTGAGACATTGGATGTAGCGATTACCGACCACGGCTACCGCTCGGTAACAGGCGTGCCCTATCCACTCGACGTCAATACCGCATCGATGGCAGAGCTACAGGCCTTGCCTGGGATCGGTCGGGACCGAGCGGGTGACCTCGTCGTCGGCCGGCCACATGCACGGATTCCCGACGTTCCAGGATTGGAGCGGTTCGCTGTGGCCGAACGTGCTGACTAATCGGGAAGGTCAGGTACGCGAACCTCGATCCTAGAGGGCGCAGTTCCGAACTCCACCTCGCCACCGAGGGTCTCGGCGCTCCAGGCAGCCAACCACAGGTCCAGATCTCGACAGTGCGAGAGGGCGGTCTCCTCGCCGGCTTCGATGACAGCCTGCTCTTCGGGAGGAACGGGTTCACCAT
>JBDGPQ010000008.1:4004-60766 GCA_042219595.1 Haloarculaceae archaeon | reverse complement strand
CAAGTGAGTATCGGTCTCGGTGGCAAAGCGGAATTCGCTGGCGCTGTCCGCGACATCGCGGGGGCCGTTCAGCAGGGCGATCTCGATGCCGATGCGATCACCGCGGAGGACATCGAGGACCGCCTCGTTTTTCCCACGGACCCGGATCTGCTCATCAAAACCGGGGCGGAGCGATTATCCGACTTCATGATCTGGCAGTCCGCCTACGCAGAACTGTACTTCACGGACGTCAACTGGCAGAACTTCCGGAAACGAGTCTATCTTCGGGCCCTACGGGATTACCAGGACCGGCAGCGACGCTTCGGTCGGTAGGCGTCAATCGGCCGGCCGGTCCAACGGCTCGGTCTCCGGTTCAGCCGCCTCTCGTTCGGCACTCGGCAGCGCATGTCGGAACCGACTGAGGATAGCTCGCGCCTCGTCGAGTTCTCCGCCACCGAGTGCCCGGACCAGCGTCAATGCCCGTCGAGCGCGACTCCGGCGCCAGGTTGCCTGTCGGTGTTCATACGTTCTGATGCCCCGCAGAAAGTCGATTTTCCGGAATTCCGGCCAATATGGCGTGCAGAAATAGACCGCTGCTTCGTTGCCGTTCGCCTGCCACGGGAGGAAGTTCGAGGTGCGTTCATCACCGCCAGTCCGGACGATCAGGTCCACATCCCGCGTTGGTCCATCGTAGAGGGCATCCTCGACAGTGTTCACATCCACATCTGCCGGGTCTCGATTCCCTGCTTCCACCGATTCGGCGACCCGCTGTGCAGCAGCGAGCAGCTCCCGGCGGCCACCATATGCGAGTGCCACGTTCAGGTGGAACTGATCGTACTCTCGCGTGCGTTCGTCGACGTACCGTGCCGCGTCGCGGACCCGCTCCGGCAGATCCGCTAATTCACCGATCGCACGGATGCGAACTTCGCTCTCATGGACGCGTTCGTGGTCGGCAAATTCCCGGAGCTTGCGCTCGATGAGATCAAATAGGGCCTCCCGTTCAGAGGCTGGTCGGTCGAAATTCTCCGTCGAGAAGGCATACAACGTGAGTTCACGAATATCAAGTTCGTCACACCATTCGATCAGTGCCTCGGTGGTCTCGGCGCCAGCTCGGTGTCCGTCACTCGGATCCTCGCCGTGACGACTGGCATATCGCCGATTGCCGTCTTGGATGACAGCTACGTGGGATGGGGTCTCGTCGATCTCGTAATGGAGGAGGCGTTCGTACGCTCGATCAAGGGGACGCCGCAGACGGCCGAGCATCACTCGGGCGGTATCAGCCTCCCGATAAGAGTCTTGTGTTACGACCCCTATAGTTATGCCACTGTGGCCCCACCACCTCCCTGCAATGGCGACAGGCGTGGTGGACTTCTTCAAGGAGTCCGGCGGATACGGCTTCATCGAGACCGACGACGCGGACGAGGACGTGTTCTTCCATATGGAAGACATCGGCGGCCCCGACCTGGAGGAGGGCCAAGAGGTTGAGTTCGATATCGTTCAGGCCGATAAAGGCCCCCGGGCTGAGAATTTAAAGCGGCTTTGAGGATTTCGTCGGGCGGCACATGCGTGGCGGCAAGCAACAGCGCTCGTAACCGTGAGGCGTAAATCCATCCCGGCTAGAAGGCGAACGTGACTGAGGCGGTCGATCCAGATCTCTATCAACGGACGTGGGACCTTCTTCAGCCAGGCGAAATCGAGCTCGATGGTCTTGTCGTACATACTGAAATGGGAGGCGATCAGGAGCCCGAAATGCACCGCGCGACGGTCGCAGTGGGAGATATCATCGCCGAGTTCGCCGGCTACGATCCTGACGATACGTTTGTTTACTCAGGTACCGACGACCCCGAGTTCGCGTCCAATCAACACCAGGGCCGAACGCTTGCGGAGGAGGCGTTCGTCTGGGAGTGCCAGCAGCTCCTTCGAGACGGTCGATTCGATCTCGTATTTTACTTCGAGCGGACGGACAAGCTCCCATCACTCGCCGATGCGGTTCGTGCCGCGGGCTACGATGCGACACCCGTTCCAGGGGATGGCTCCCCGACATGTTCGGGGTGAGACTTTGGGAGTCCGGGCCGGTCGCCACGCTTATGTGCCGCACCAGACGTTTCTTGCGGCCCCCACCTCTTTCCCACCGAGCGGTTTGGACACCTTTAGATACCACGACCTGCAACCTCCGACCATACGAGCTTGACGTGATGGGTGAGCAACCGTGACTGGAAACGGCGGAATCGTGCACGGAGCCAGCTTGGCTCACCACCATGCCGACATCGACCAACTCGCGAACGTATCGGTGACGGATCACGGTGCGGCCGCAGCGGCACTCATGGAGCGGCCGGATGTCTCCGAGGCCTTCGTTCTCGGGACCTGCAATCGGGTCGAGGCATACGTCGTCGTTCCAGACGCGGCAACTGGGCGGGCGGCATTGGAAGACCACTTTGCGGGTGCCGACGATGATTTGGTCCGGTGGATGGACCACGCGGAGAGTCTGCGCCACCTCATGCGCGTTGCGGCTGGCCTTGAGTCCCAAATTATCGGTGAGGATGAGATCATTGGTCAGGTCCGGCGGGCTCTCGAAGATGCTCGTGAGGTGGGGGCCATTGGTCCGGTACTCAGCGACGGTATCGAAAAGGCGCTCCACGTTGGCGAGCGGGCCCGTACCGAGACAGCGATCAATGAGGGTGCACTCTCGTTGGCGAGCGCGGCGGTCACTGAAGCCGCTGACGTGGCCCCGCTTGACGAGGCCACTGGCGTGGTCGTCGGAGCCGGAGACATGGGCCAACAGGCTGCGACCGCCCTTGGCCGCCATGTCGACCAGCTTTTGATCGCGAATCGAACGCTTGAGCGCGCCGAGGCTGTAGCAGAAGCGATAGATGGTCCAGCGGAGGCTGTCGGCATTCAGGAACTTGCTGATGCAATTGCGGACGCCGACGTGGCTGTCACTGCGACCGGCAGCCCGGAGCCGATCATTGAGCCGGCTACCGTCGCTGAACCCGGAGAGACGGTCTTCGTTGATATCGCACAACCACGCGACGTGGCGCCTGCGGTCAATGATATGGACGGCATCACGCTCCTGACGCTTGATGATATCGAGGCGCGGACAGATGAGACTCGGCGTCGTCGCGAGGCGGCCGCTGCTGGCGTTGAGGAAATGATCGAGACGGCGCTGCAGCGATTGTTGGCGCAGTATAAACGCCAACGAGCCGACCAGGTCATCTCGGCGATGTACGCCGGTGCCGAGCGGATCAAGGCCGAGGAGGTCGAAACTGCCCTCGGGAAACTCGATCTCGACGACGATGAGGCGGCCGTCGTGGAGGCGATGGCAGATTCGATCGTCGGTCAGCTGCTCGCGCCGCCGACGGACAGTCTGCGAGATGCTGCTGAGGAGGACGACTGGTCCACGATACATACGGCGATTCAGCTGTTCGATCCCTCCGATATCGACGCTGAAATGCTACCAGCGCCCGAGCCAACCACCGTTCCTGACGAGGTCCGCGACCAGTTGCCGGCTGCCGTCCGTGACCAGCTCGAGGAGTAACCACCGCCGAAAACGTCAACGGCCTTCCCCCCATCTCCGCTGATATGGCAGAGCTCCTGAGCGAGGATGAGATCGATGCACAGCTTCCGGATGGATGGGCCCGCGAGGGCGACGAAATCGTGCGGACCTTCGACTTCGACTCGTACCTTCCCGGCGTCGGATTCGCGTCAGCAGCGGCCGGCATTGCAGAAGACGCGTGGCACCACCCCGAAATGACCATTCGGTGGGGCGAGGTCGAGGTCCGCTTGACGACGCATGACGCCGGCGGTATTACCCGCAATGACATCGATCTCGCAGAGCGATACAACGATATCTACTGAGACGACGGAAGGCACTTGCCCGGCCGCCGCATTCCATCGCATAGATGTCCGGCCAGTACGACTTCTGGCTTCTCGATCTCGACGGTACGATCGTCGATGTGGATCAGCGATATGTCCGCGAGGTAATGAAGCAGGTAGGCGCAGAGGTCGGGGTGAGTTTTGACGCCGCAGAAGCACACGCACTATGGTACGAGGCTGAACCCAGTCGGGCAGCAGTTCTTGAGGCGCATGGGATCGACGAATCGACGTTTTGGCGGGCATATAGGCGCGTTGAGAATCCATCCGCACGGGCCGCGGCGACCTATGTGTACGAGGACGCGGCCTCGACCCTCCCAAGCTTGGACCGACCGGTCGGGGTGGTCACTCATTGCCAGCCTCGACTCGTGGAGGCCGTGTTCGACCGAACGGATATCGGTGAGTGGTTTGACGCCGTCGTCTGCTGCGGCGAGGAGATCGGCTGGAAGCCAGACCCGGCGCCGGTCGAACGGGCCGTGGGCGATCTTGGCGTCACTGGAGGCCACGGCCTCTTAGTGGGCGACGCTCTGTCGGACGTCCAAGCCGCCAAGAATGCGGGCCTCGAGGGAGTCCTGGTCGATCGCACTGGCACAACCGAGGCACCATCTACACGCCGAATCGAGTCGTTAACAGCGCTTCGAGCGTGAATTGCGAATACTGGCTGCGGTCCACATCGTGGTGGCATTCCGGCAGATGACACCCTTCATCGAGCATAAGATAGTGCAGGCGTGAGAGCAGTACCATTTCCCAATTGACCCGCGATCACCGGTTTCGCTCTTGAAAGGGGTCAGGGCGTGGTCACGGACCGGGGATTTTTCGGTACTTCACACCAACCTCCGTCTATGCTGTCGCTTCGTGATGCCCTCCGATCGCTACCTCGGCCAGTCCATGCGGATCTTCGGGAGAGTCCCACAGCGTACCTCCTCGAACTCGATCTACCGGGTGCGACTCCAGAGTCCGTCGAAGCGTCGGTGGCTGCCGGTCGGCTTCACGTCCAGGCAAGCCGGGAGAAGGCTGTCCCGGGTGAGTTTCAATATATCGACGAGGATCGTGAGCTGTTCCTTGATGCTGACCTCCCGCTCCCACCTGATGCGACCGGGGCTGGCGCTACAGGACAGCTCGATCAGGGTGTTCTTCGTCTTGAACTCCCGAAACGCGATGCCGCGCCCGCCGCGACGATTCCGATCGAGGACGGGGCGCCCGACGAGTGAACCTGCGCGCATACTGGCGATTCGTTCTCGTCACGTGGCAGTTTCTTCCACTTGCACTATCGTATGCGCGCGACCGGCGACGATTTCTGGTCGTCGGCGGTCGCCGAGAGGTGTCACCGGCTCAGCGCCGCCGCCGAGCGGCGGCTCTCCTCGACTCGATGCTGACCCTCGGTCCGACATTTATCAAGCTCGGCCAGCTCCTCTCCACTCGACCGGACGTCCTTCCGCCGGAGTATATAACTGAGTTCACGAAACTGCAGGATCGCGTCCCCCCAGCCGAGTGGGAGGATGCGAAGGGCGTGATCGAGGCCGAACTCGGTCCCGTTGACACCCAGTTTGATGACTTCGAGACCGATGCCATCAGTGGCGCCAGTCTCGGACAGGTCTACCGCGCGGCTATCGGTGGGGACCCGGTTGCTGTGAAGGTCCGCCGGCCCGGTGTAGAGACACTTGTCGAAGCCGATCTTCGTGTGATTCGGTGGACGCTGCCGATCGTTCGTCGATTCGTCGGTGAGGCCCGCTCATTCTCCCTCGATAACCTCGCCGACGAGTTTGCCCGGACGATTCGTCAAGAAATGGATTACGAGCGGGAGGCACGAATGCTCCGGGAGATTCGCGGAAATTTCCGCGACGATCCGGCAGTTCGAATGCCAGCCGTGATTGACTCCCACTCGACCGGACGTGTTCTCACGATGGAATACGTCCCTGGCACGAAGATTACGGATATCGACGCGCTCGATGCCGCTGGCCACGACCGCACAGCACTGGCTGAGACGCTTCAGCGGACCTACCTCGAGATGATCATCGATGACGGAATCTTCCATGCCGATCCTCATCCCGGCAATCTCGCCGTTCAGGAAGACGGCACATTGGTGTTCTACGACTTCGGGATGAGCGGTCGGGTCGACGCCTTTGTGCAGGACAAGATCGTGGAGTTCTATACCGCGGTCGCCCGCCAGGATATTGACGACATCCTCGACGCCCTGATAGAGATGGGCACGCTGTCCCCGGAGGCCGATCGCGAGGTGATGGGCGACGTGATGGAGTTGGCCATTGCCGATGCCCGCGGCCAAGACATCGAACAATATCGCGTTCAACAGATCGTTGCCCAGGTCGAAGACACGATTTACGAGTTCCCACTGCGGCTCCCCTCGAATCTCGCACTAGTCCTGCGTGTCGCGACGGTCGTCGAAGGGGTCTGCGTCACACTCGATCCCGACTTCGACTTTATCGCCGTCGCGACTGACTATCTCCGCGAACGAAATTATCTCGCGAAGGGTGCCAAGGATTTCGTCCGTGACCGGGCTCAGGAATTGCGCGCGGCGAGCGAGTCGGTGGTGCGCGTGCCACCAAAGCTTGAGGATGCCCTCGATCGGATCGACAACGATCGGTTGACTGTCCAGGCCGATATCCAGGACTCCGATGGCCACCTGACGACACTCGCAAACCGGCTTGTCTTCGGGATGGCGCTCGCGGCTGGGGTGGTGTCGACGAGTTTGCTCTATGCCGTCGGTTCAATGCTGCCAGCGATCGCTGCCGCCGGCTTCTCGATGGTCGCATTATTCTTTCTCTGGCGCTCGTTCCGCGAGCCGGGCGGCATTCGGGCACAGCCGCAGTTCACCCGGCACGAACTCCGCCAGCGCGAGGCCGAGACCGCTGTCGGATTTGGCGATGTCGACGACACGACCGAGACGACAATCCCCATCGAAGACGAAGAAGGGCGTAGCTGAGGTCCAAACCGTTTATGCCGGTTCGTGGCCGATACGCCTGCATGGCGAAGGAGCAGGCCGAGGTCCGCGATCTCGACGAGGGGAGCTACGTCATGATCGACGATGCCCCCTGTAAAATCAACTCGTATAGCACGGCAAAGCCCGGCAAGCACGGCAGCGCGAAAGCACGGATAGAGGCGGTCGGTGTCTTTGATGGCAAGAAGCGCTCACTTTCTCAGCCGGTCGACGCAAAGATCTGGATTCCTATCATCAACCGCAAACAGGGACAAGTCGTGTCGACGCAGAACGGTGATGCTCAGGTGATGGATCTCGATACTTACGATACCTTCACGATGCGGGTTCCCGATGGGATCTCGCTCTCACCTGACGACGAAATCGAATATTTGGAGATGGACGACCAGCGCAAGATCGTCCGTTCGTAGATGCGTTTCCCGGGCGCGGCCGCTTCTCGCGCCGACGCGGCCTATGCCATCGTTGGTGCGCCTCTCGATGCCTCGACCTCATTTCAACCGGGCACTCGGTTTGGTCCGCGGCGGGTACGGTCGTACGCCGAGCCATTCGAGGATTACGACCAGCACACCGACCGCCACTTCTCTGACCTCAACGTACACGACACGGGTGATATCGATCCGGGAGCGGACACCCCAGAGTATCTTACCTTCCTCGAGGGTGAGCTCGATGACCTCGCTACCGATGGTGCCGTTCCGCTGCTCATCGGTGGCGAGCATACCGTTAGCGTGGCCGCGGTCCGTGCCCTCGAGCCCGAGGTCTACATCTGTCTCGATGCCCATCTCGACCTCCGCAAGTCGTTCCGTGGCGACCCGTATAGCCATGCGACCGTAACAAGCCACGTCCTCGATCATGTCGACCAGGTCGTACTCTTGGGCGCTCGGGCCGGGTCCGAAGCCGAATGGACCCGAGCCGAGCAAGCAAACGTGACGGTTGTGAAACCGGCCAATGTCGGACAGTGGACGCCGTCTCTCGACGATCACGATGTGTATCTCAGCGTCGATATCGACGCCGCCGATCCAGGCTTCGCGCCGGGGACGGGGACGCTCGAGCCGTTTGGACTCTCGCCGGAGACTATGCGCGATGTCGTCCGAGCGGTCGCACCCTCGATGGTCGGCGCGGATGTGGTCGAGGTAAACGATCGTGACTCCGGCCAGGCGGCGGCACTGGCGGCAAAGCTCCTCCGGACTGCAATATTCTCCCACGCGGACGCGTAGACTTTTTGCCGCGGCCGAAAGACGTTGAGCCATGGCAAATTTGGCCGCCTGTTACTTCTGCGGGACTGCAGCCGATGCGGAAGCAGTGCGGCTTGGGGGTGATGCGAGTGCCACACTCTGTCCGGATTGCCGTGGAAAGTTAGAGACGATCCTCGAAGCGATTGAGGAGAAGCGCTCGATGGTCGAATCGCCCGCCGATGATCAGACGGTGGCCGCGGAAGATGAGTCAGAAATGGATACCTCAACGGCGAGGTCGGAGCCTGATGACGCGGATACCGAGGACGAGTCGCCCCAGTCTATCGTCGAAGGCGAGCACGATGTCAGCGCTCTGGAGCATAACAAAGTGATGCGGTTGCTCGAGAATCGCGAATTTCCCATTCAGCGAGACGAATTCGTCGCTGTCGCAGCCAATGCGTATCAGGTCGATCACACGGACTGCGATCGTGTCATCGACGCAGCCATCGCGGAAGGACTGATCGACGAAGAGGATGGAAAATTAATCAGGCCTGATTGACCGGGCCTGGACCTGGCGGTGCTCCACCACGCGAAGGCTGCTCAATAACCCAACTCTAAGGGCTCTGAGGTTTCGTCATTCGGCATGCAAGCCGCCGAACTCTCAACCAGGCTCGACGATATTCTCGAGACCGATGCGTACGCTGACGCCGACGCAAGCGCGAACGGTCTCCAGGTTGGCCCCGCGGATGCGCAAGTCGAGCGTGTTGCCGTTGCTGTTGACGCCGCTACGGCCACGATCGACGCCGCTGCCAGTGAGGATGTCGATATGTTGGTGACGCATCATGGGCTTTCCTGGGGCGGCATCGAGCGGCTCACCGGAACGACCTATGCCCGCGTCGCAGCCCTGGTCAACGCTGGCATGGCACTATACGTCTCGCATCTCCCACTCGACGGCCATCCAGTGCACGGTAACGCTGCCGGCCTTGCGGATTTGCTCGATCTCGACGACCGGGACCCGTTTGGCGCCGTGGGCGGGACATACGCTGGTCGCCAGGGCCGGCTGCCTGAACCGGTTTCGCTCGATCGGTTGGCGGATCGCTTGACGACAGAACTCGATATCGGTGACGGACACGTCCGAACGCTTGCGTTTGGCCCGGATCAAGTCCAGGACGTCGCGATTTTAACCGGTAGCGGGACCGATTGGCTCAATGAAGCCGTCGATGCCGGCGCTGACCTCCTGTTGACCGGCGAGGGAAAGGGCCAAGTGTATCACGAAGCTCGCGAACTCGAGATAAACGTCATTCTTGCAGGCCATTACGCGACGGAGACGTTTGGGGTCCGCTCGCTGGCTGGACTTCTCGAAGACTGGGGTCTTGAGACGACGGTTATCGAATGCCCGACCGGCCTTTAGGGGTGCCGTTGGAGATCGAACTAGATACGCATCATTCCAGCCGCTCAGCCAGTCCGGTGATGTCGTCGATCGTGATGTCAGGCTCTGGTCCCCACGGCTCCGGGGGTGTTTCCGTCCGATTGAGCCAGGCGGCTTGGAGGCCCGTGTGCTTTGCTCCCATGATATCTACGGACCCATTCGCGACATGGAGCATCGCTGCGGGCTCGGTCTCGAGGCGATCGGCGGCGTACTCGTAGAGCTGCCGGGCGGGTTTGTAGCGTTTGACCGCATCCGCGCTGATGACTCCCGACAGGAGATCGGCGATCCCAAGTGTCTCAACCAACGAATCGAGCATCTCCGGGTCTCCATTCGAGACGATTCCGAGCGCGTAGCCTGCCTCCGAGAGGTGTTCCATACCGGGCCGCACATCGGGAAATGGGGTCATATCATAGTAGATCGATGTTATCTCGTCCAACTCCGTGGGTGTCGCTGCGATATCCCGCTCTGCGAGCAAATACTCGAGCGCAAGGCGGTGGAAATCGTAGTAGGTTTCGTAGTGATCGAGATGATTGGCCACGATGCCATAAAACGCGGCTCTCGAGTGCCAGTCTCTTGCGAACGTGACCGGATCGTCGACGACGCCCTCCAGTGGCCGTGCTGTCGACTCCACATCGACGAGTGTGCTGAAGGAGTCGAACGTCACCACATCGACACGGTCAATCTCGAGGCTCATTTCGACCGCTATGAGGGCAGCTGGCAAAACTCCCCCGCCATCCACCAAACCGTCGCGTTCATCCGCTTCGGGACGCGACTCCCAGGGAATGACCGACGACGAGCGCGAGGAGTTTTCGGCCGATCCTGTTGAAGGGATCGCAGTCAGGCCGGGGATGACTGTCGGTGAACTCGCCGCTGCATATGGCAACGGGGGATTCGGGGCGGGCGATCTCGCGGCGGCAGTCGATATCACCTCCAAAATGTTCGGTCGTGATGATGTCACGACGTTCGTCGGACTCGCCGGCGCGATGGTGCCTGCCGGACTGCGGACGATCGTCGCCGACCTCATTCGGGATGGTCATGTCGACGCGCTGGTCACGACTGGCGCCATTCTAACGCACGATGCCATCGAGGCGATTGGCGGTGCCCACCACCACGGCCGCGCTACGGCACCGCGACGCTCCGCACGGGACCACGACGAACAGCTTCGAGAGGAGGGCATCGATCGGATTTACGACGTCTACCTACCCCAGGAACATTTCGCCGATCTCGAGTCCCACCTCCGGGAACGCGTGTTCCCCGATCTGGCTAACACCGGGACGGTCAGTATTCGTGAACTCACCGCTGCGCTCGGCCAGGCAAATGCGGAAGTCAGCAAGGGAGCTGATGCAGACGGTGGGATTGCAGCGGCGGCCTTCGAGGCCAACGTACCCATCTACGCTCCTGCCGTCCAGGATTCGGTGCTCGGAATTCAGACGTGGATCTATGGACAGACTTCCGATCTGCAGCTCGATGCGCTCGGGGACATGGATGATATCGCTGACCAGGCACACGGGGCTGAAAGAGCCGGGGCGGTGGTTGTCGGTGGTGGCGTTCCGAAGAATTTCGTGCTCCAAACGATGCTGGCAGTGCCGGGCGCATACGATTACGCCGTCCAGCTGACGATGGATCCGCCACGAACCGGGGGACTCTCTGGGGCAACACTCGATGAAGCCCGCTCCTGGGGCAAGCTCGAGCCGGACGCTGAGAACGCATCGGTTTACGCCGACGCGACAATCACGTTTCCCTTCCTTGTTGCGGCCGTCCGCGAGCGGATCGAGGAGTGAAGACGACAAACGACTTCACGCTCGCACCGGTATATTTCGACGGCCGATGACGATCAATACGGGCCGAAGCGCACGCTGATGACGAGCCCTATGAGTGCCGAGGCCACCGCCCATTTCACCAGTTCCTCCATAGGCTACGCGGCGGCGCAGGCCGAGTGCTTCGGAGCTTGGTCACGACTAAGACGAGCTGGTTGACCAATCGTCTGATGGATGTCGTAGTTTGTCCGCGAATTTTCAATGGAGTTCGGCCCATTGACCGGAACGCCGAAGGGGCCGCAGCCGACAGGCCCGTTCATGCAGGGGGCGCGCCCGTGACCGGGGGTGATGGCGGATTCGAAGACGTCCGCGAGAACGTCGACGGCCACCCCATGTGGAATTTGCTCGGCTACGCACGCCCGTACTGGCGACGGATCTCAGCGGGAGTCCTCGCCGCGGTCGGGACTCGCACTGCCCGGCTTGTCCCGCCCGTCATCGTCGCAACCGCAATCGACCGCATCGTCCTCGGCCCCGGGGAACCAGGTTTGCTGGCCGCTCTGGGCATGGTACCCGCCGCTGAGATTACCGGCACGGCTGCACGACTCGCGCTTCTAGAGCGGTTGGTCGTCATCGCGGCGCTCGCCTACGTGGTGCGTGCAGTGACGCGGTTTGGATCACGGTATCTCCTCCAATCCGCCGCACAGAAGGTCCAGCGCGATCTCCGCAATGACACCTACGATCATCTTCAGCACCTTTCGATGGACTTCTTCGCCAGCCACCAGACCGGCGGCATGATGGCGATCCTCAATAGCGATATCAATCGGCTCGAAGGATTTCTCAATACTGAGTTCCGCCAATTCATCCGTGTTGTCGCGACGGTTGGCGGTATCGCGATCGTGTTGTGGTATTACTCGCCACCGCTCGCTGTTGTGGCGCTTGCACCAGTCCCGCTCATCGGCATCGCAAGCGCGGTCTTTCTCCGCTGGATCGAGCCGCGGTACAAGTCCATTCGGGAAATCGTCTCACGGTTGAATACCCGACTCGAGAACAATCTCGGCGGCGTGGCCGTTGTAAAGGCCTTCGACCGGTACGAGTTCGAGCGTGACCGGGTCGCAGAACGGAGTGGACGGTACCACGATGAGAAGGTTGCCGCATTGCGAATCCGTCGCGCCTTTTTCGCTGGACTCCGGTTGTTAACGGGCGTCGTTTTCGTGGTCGTGCTGTACGTTGGCGGACGTTCGATCATCACGGCCCCGGCTGGACAGGCTCTGATCACGACGGGAGGGTTTGCAGCGTTTTTCCTGTATCTCCGGCGGCTCTATTCGCCGCTACGGCGAATCGGCCGATCAGCCAACAAGTACCAGCTGGCCAAATCCAGCGCAGAACGCGTCTTCGGCCTCCTCGGCCGCGAACCGACGGTGACACAGCCGGAGGATCCGCATCTGCCGACGGCAGTTGAAGGGCATGTGACCTTCGACAACGTAACCTTCGGCTACGGAGATCGCGAGCCCGTCGTCAATGACGTGAGCCTCGACGTCCCAGCAGGGACGACAGTTGGCCTGGTTGGCGCGACCGGCGCGGGAAAATCGACGCTAGTAAAGCTCGTCCCCCGGCTGCACGACGTTGACACAGGCCGGGTCCTGGTCGATGGACGGGATGTTCGCGAGTATGACCTGCAGGCCTTACGCGGCGAGGTCGCAGTCGTTGAGCAAAATCCGTATTTGTTCTCCGGGACTGTCGCTGAGAACGTTGCCTACGGCGACGCTGCAGCCCTCTCGGCCGAACGGCATGGCGAAACCACGCATCGGCACCGCGTGGTCGAGGCAACTCGTGCTGCCGCCGCCCATGAATTTGTTGCTGATCTCCCGAAAGGGTACGATACGCGGATCGGCGAGAGGGGTGTAAAACTATCGGGTGGTCAGCGCCAGCGCCTCGCCATCGCACGAGCGCTGTTGAACGATCCCGCCATTATCGTCCTTGACGAGGCGACGAGTGATGTCGATACCGAGACTGAGGAACGGATCAAAACCAGTGTCGACCGACTCGTCGCTGACCGTACTGCCTTCGTCGTGGCCCACCGGCTCTCGACCGTTCAGGATGCTGACCGTATCGTCGTCATGGACGACGGGCGGGTTGTCGAATCAGGCACACACGAGGAACTCCTTGCGGTTTCTGGGGTGTACGCCGATCTCTGGCGCTCTCAGGCGGGATCGACAGCAACTGGGTGACGAACCAGGCAGCCGGTTCTTTCACGTTCAGAGAACGCCGGCGGCGTTTGATACGCACGCAGTGCCGCCCATTCGATATGGCAGTGCTCCAGGAGCCAGAGTCCCTAACCGAATCCGTGGTGAAGGCTGTTGCGAGGCGCGAAGGGGTCGAAGAATCGGAACTCCCGCCGTTATACGACGCCATTGACACGGAAGCGCTAGATCGGCTGTTCAGAGCCAGTGGGGGATCGGTCACATTCGAGTATAACGGATATCGGATTTCGGTGGATCACGACGGTGAGGTCACGTTTAGAGACGGCAACTCACCGACGGTCGCCGAGCCTGCTTCGGCACCCGCGGCTCGCTGAGGTCAGTACCAGAGCTACCCACCCCAGCGGAGGATTCACTCGGATTCAGTTGGGTGAACGACATCTAGAGCGAACGAATTTAGTTTCGGCGCAAACCAATTATTCCATGGAAATGGCGTGTCCCGCGTGTGATAGCACACTCGTTTCCTTTGCTGATCTGCCAACTGACCTGCGAGAGCGGTTGGAAGCCGATCCGAACCGCCAACGGCAGTCGATCGAGCACCGTCGGCAGAAGCATACGGTATGCCCGGAGTGCACACTCGAGATCCATGGTTGCGGGCAACCTTACGCACTTCCTGAGCGCGTCAGGACCGTTCAATAAGGTGAGTCGGTCACACAACTTTCCGGTCCTTTGCGGTTCCGCAGGTTATTGGCCGACGACGAACACCTCTCCCTGATCTGTGAGGCCGATCTTGATGGACTGCTCAAGTGCACCGTCAGATAGGACCCCTTCTAATTGCTCGAACAGACGTGCTGACAGCTCCGGTCTGGCATAGGCGATTTCGATACCGGCCTCATCGCCGCGCTCGTACACCGCTGCAACCGCTTCCTCGATGCCTGTTCCAGCTGGAATCTCAAGATGCGTAGCCGCGCGCAAGCCCTCGACCAGTTCGAGTGTTCGGCGTGCCTTCTCGACATTGTCCTCAGCGGCTCTTTCAATGCCGCTGATGTTCGACACGGTCGTATTCAGTTGGTCGGCGACCTCGGCCTGGGTGAGTCCTGTTGCCCGGAGTTCGAGGACTTCAACTTGGCGCTCGGTAAGTACCGTCGCCGACGCATCGACCATGCAGGTGCATCAGAACTGATTGAGTAAAGCCTATTGGTGGACCGCCGACAGTGCAACTGATGGGAGCCCGGACCACGCTTGGGCGGCGGGCGTTGCTCGCCACAATTGGCGGCAGTCTCGCAGGGTGTGGAACGGTCTTGGGGCGTGGTAGGCGACCGGTCTCCATCCTCGCTGCGGGGAGTCTCACGAATGCTCTCGTGAATGGCCTCGTTCCCGGGCTCGATGTGCCTGTTCAGGTTGAGACACACGGTTCTGCCCGTGTCGCGCGACTCGTCGCGAATGGATCGAAGGCCCCTGATATCGTCTCCATTGCTGATCCCGTACTTTTCGAGACCATCCTCTCACCGGCGTGGTACGCGACGTTTGCAACCAATGCCATCGTCCTTGCCTATAATCCGTCGACACCAGGTGGTCGGCGGATCGAGGATGAAGACGCAGCGACGTGGTATCAACCACTGCTTTCTGGGAATGTCACTCTCGGTCGGACTGATCCCGATCTGGATCCGCTTGGGTACCGGACGCTATTTACACTCGATCTCGCGACTGATCACTACGATCTCGATGCGGACCTCCGATCGATCATTCTCCGGCATTCGCGGGTTTATCCGGAGACGCAACTTCTCGGCCGATTTGAAACTGGGGCCATTGATGCCGCGTTCGTCTACCGGAGTATGGCTGCCGATCGTGGGTTCGACTTTCTCGAGCTGCCGTCAGCGATCGATCTGAGTGAGCCGGCTCTCGCGGATCGCTATTCGATGACTGCTTATGAATTGCCAGACGGAACGACGATCCAGGGTGCGCCAATCAGTTACGCCGCGACAATTCGGAACCACCGGCCGGCTGTTGAGCACGTCTTCCGAAGGCATATCAGCGGCGAATCCCTCCGGCCCTTCGGCTTCGACGTTCCAGATGACTACCCGAGATACACCGGTGATGTCCCGAACTGGTTCGACTGACGGGCATTTTGACTGGCTATCGGTTGCTGCCCTGCTCGGGGGCTTGCTACTGCTCTATTACGTGGTTCCAATCCTCTCCCTGGTTCTCAACCAGTCGCCAGCGGCGCTGATTGCCAGCATGACCGATCCGACGGTGATTTCGGCCGCGGGAACATCGCTCGTGACATCGTTAATCAGTGCAAGTCTGGCTGCAGTGTTTGGACTGCCACTCGCATACTGGATGGCGCGGAGTGGGAGCCGGGCCGTGACCCCGGTGACCGCTCTTGTCGTGTTACCCCTCGTGTTACCCCCCGTCGTTAGCGGACTCATACTGCTCACGGTCGTTGGTCCCGGGACCCTCGTGGATTCGATCGCACAGACGGTTGGTGTGTCACTGACCGGCTCGCTCGCCGGCGTGGTTCTTGCCCAAACGTTTGTCGCATCACCATTCGTCGTCATTACCGCCACAGCCGCCTTTCGCGGGGTAGATGACCGCTTGGAGCAGGTCTCTCGAACGCTTGGAACGGACCGGCTGTCGACGATGCGACGGATCACGCTACCCCTCGCCTGGCCCGGAATCCTTGCCGGCATTACTCTCGCGTTCGCCCGGGCGATGGGTGAGTTTGGCGCCACGATCATGCTCGCATTCTACCCGCGGACGATGCCGGTCGAGATTTGGGTGTCCTTCTCAAGCTTGGGACTCTCTTCGGCATTCCCCCTCGCCGTCATCCTCGTTGGCGTTGCCGTCGCAACACTGCTCGTCCTGAATGTGCTTGGCTCGTCGCTTCTACAATGAGTCTCGAAATTTCCCACCTCAGCCGCGCGTACGCTGACTTCGAGTTTGGTCCAGTCGACCTCGAAGTTGGGCGAGAGGTACTCTCGGTCCTTGGGCCCTCTGGAAGCGGGAAGACGACGTTACTCTCCCTGGTGGCGGGAGTCGTCCGGGCCGAGACTGGCTCGATCCTGCTCGACGGGCGGGAATTAGTTGATCTTCCACCGGAGGATCGCCGTACCGGACTCGTTTTTCAAGACGGTGCGTTATTCCCACACTTATCAGCGAGAGAGAACGTCAGCTACGCGGCAACTGGGCCAGACCGCGTTGCCGAGCTCGCGAACCTGCTCGAAATTGAGGATGTCCTCGATCGGCGGCCAGCAGCCCTGTCCGGCGGTGAGCGCCAGCGGGTCGCCCTCGCACGGACTCTAGCCGCTGATCCCGACGCACTGCTGCTTGACGAGCCACTGTCAAGTCTCGATGCGCCGATTCGTCGGCGACTCCGTGACCAACTGCATGATCTGTTTCGGTCGTTGGAAATCCCGGTTGTGCACGTTACCCACGATCAAGCGGCCGCCGCTGCGCTTGGCGATCGTATCGCGGTGCTCCGCGATGGGGGGATCGAACAGGTCGGTTCGGCACGCGACGTCCTCGACCGGCCAGAGACCGCCTTCGTCGCTCGATTCACCGGGACCGACAATATTCTCGATGGCGAGGTGACTGGTGAGACCGACGGCAGACTGGAAGTTGCGATCGATGGAGCGACGATAGCGGTTCATGGTAATGCAGGGATCGGGGAGATGGTCACGCTCGCGGTCCATCCCGCCCGCCTCTCGTTGCTGGGACCGCATGAGGAAACGGACTGTCCAGTGGTTGCTGGAACGGTCAGGGACTGGGTAGACGAGGCGACCGGCTATCGGGTCGTCGTGGACACTGACGGCGTCACCCTGACAGTTGCCATACCGCCGCAGATATTCGATCGTCTTGATATCGAGCGGGGGGCGGCTGTACACGTGTCCGTGCCGTCTTCCGCTGTTCACCTGCTGGAATGATCGAACGGTTATGTCCAACGCGCGCTGACGGACTCATATGGTCGCGGTCCGGTATCGGTGTCCTCGCTGTGGAACAGTGGTCAGCCTTGATCGTGAAGCGCGCCTGGCAGACAAATCCGTCACCCCCTACCCACTTGAGGGATGGAACTACACTGGGATTGACGGGGACTATGCCGACGCGGATGGCGTTCGCATCGTCTGTGGCGACCGCACCGACGACGGCTGTGGCGAACCATACTATCTGAACTTCGTCCGGTACCAAAGCGGCCGAGCGGTGGATCCGCCACCGGAGTCCGAGTACGTCACTCTTGCATCGGATTCTCCGTGGCCGACCGGCCCGTAAATCACGAAACGACGTCCTCGAAAAGGGCACCCAGCGTCTCGAGCGCGGTATCGTCGATGCCGCTCCGGGGAAGGGTGAGCGGCGAGATGCTGACATTGTCATTGAGCAGGGCTCGTCGATCGGTGCCGGGATCGTCCGGGATGTCGCCCGCGGCAAAGTCCGCCCAGAGCGGGTTATGGAGGCTGAACCGGCCATCTGCAAGATCTGCGTGCATATCGTACACCTGGGTCGGTCGGGTGACCGAGAGTCCCTCGACAGGTCGGTCCGGCCGAGGCACATTCACATTGAAGTACTCGGCGTGCTCGAAGGCACCATCACCGACGGCGCGGTCCACAAGTTCCGCACCGATCCTGGCGGCCCGCTCGAAATCATCCTCAGCCTCCCGTTCAAGGCCGATCACATCCATCGAGACCGCCACGGCCGGCCGACCCAGTGACGCGGCCTCCGCAGCTGCGCTTGCAGTTCCAGATCGAGGTAATACGTGAATTCCGAGGTTGGCGCCTGCATTGCAGCCAGACACAACCACGTCGGGATCGAACGTACCGATTCCTAGGATAACACAGTCGCATGGCGTGCCGTGGATAGCGTATCCGAGATCGTGCTTCTCATGTGGGATATGGACGGTAAACGGTTCCCCTGTACCATCCCGGAGACCCGTAGTCCCGTTCATGGACTCGTCCGGACCCATCCGACCGTAGGATAACCCCCGGCCCACGGCGCTCTGATTTTCCGCCGGCGCAATCACGGTCACATCGCCAACCGCTTCAAGGGCGGTGGCAAGTGCGTGCAATCCCGGGGCGTCGATACCGTCATCGTTTGTTAGCAGGATCTCCACAACGACCCTCCCGTTCCGTCCATCGCGTTGGGATGCGCCCGCCATAGGGATAAGCCCGCTGCGAGCAGCCTATCCCAATAGATTCAGGATCCAAACCTCCATTAAATATCGGCTTTGATTCCAAAGTCTGAGTGACTAACGCGACCGATATTATACGCAGAACACCAAAAAAACCGGCGACCGTAGGCAGAAGTAGGATGATCGACCACCAGGCTACCCCCGGATCCCGAGGTGAATCGTCGTGGTCCTGGAGACGCTGATAGATGGGCTTGAGCTTGCCGGTGAGATGGCGTGGGAGACATGGTGGGCACTCGTGCTTGGATTTACCATCGCCGGAGCGGTCGAGACGTTCGTTAGCGAGGAGAAGATGTCCGCGGTGCTGGGTGGGGATGGGTTCCGTGAGCTCGGCCTTGGAACAGCGTTTGGAGCGGCGTCGTCGTCGTGTTCCTTTGGTGCCGTCGCGACGACGAAATCCCTCTTTAAGAAGGGTGCATCACCGGTTGCGAGTCTTGCGGCCTTTCAATTTGCCTCGACAAATCTCGTGATCGAGCTCGGGCTCGTGATGTGGATTCTGCTCGGGTGGGAATTCGTCCTCGCGGACTACGTCGCCGGCCTGATCCTCATCGGACTCCTGGCAGTTACGTTCAAGCATGTCGTTCCGGAGTCCTGGTTTGTGGCCGCACGAAAGCACCTCCAGTCCTCCGAAGGTGTCCGGGACCCACAGTGTGGAATGGAGGTCGACCCGAATGCTGACGATGTAATTTCGGTCGAGACAGATGGTGGTACGGAGTATTTCTGTTCCGAGTCCTGCAAGGCCGCGTATCTCGAGGCGGCTAGTCAGGAAGAGGCCACTTGGAGGGATCGCCTCCTCACCCAGGATGGGTGGCGGCTCGCCGCCAAGAACGCTCTTGGAGAGTGGGATATGCTTTGGACGGACATCGTCGCGGGATTTCTCATTGCGGGGCTGATCGGAGCTTTCGTACCGCGAGAGTGGTGGACGACCCTGTTCGGGATTGGCGCCGAGGGGACGGTTCTGTGGGTACTGGCAAGTGCGATCATCGGTGTGATAATCGGAGTTGTCACGTTCGTCTGTTCTGTCGGAAACGTCCCCTTTGCGGTGATACTCTGGAACAATGGCATCGCTTTTGGCGGTGTTATGTCGTTCATTTTTGCTGATCTGATCGTGCCAACGATTGATGACGCCTATCGGCGATACTATGGCCTCAGAATGGCGGCAGTGCTGTTTGTGTCTATCTTCGTCACGGCAGTTATCTCCGGTGTAGTGATTCACTATCTCTGGCAGTTCATCGGCCTCATCCCGGCGGCTGGTGAGGCCGGCGGGACCGCACCGAAAGGATACACAGTGTGGCTCAACGCGATCTTTACGGTGGTGTTCGCGGGGCAACTCTACGTCGCCCGCTTCGCCAGTACGAGCGGTGGCAGCGGTGGCCATGGCCACGGCACTGGTACAAGCTAGGCTCAAAAATGGGCCGCACGCATTGGACAGGTATTGCCCTCTCCAGCTCTCAGTGCTGATAGCGGGCCGGTAAAAGCTAAGGCCGGGTCTGGGCGCAGTCTGAACGTGGCGGGGACGGAGTCGGTGGCCTCGATCCTCGACCGCCAGCCCGGTGCGTCATGGATCGTGAGTGGTGTGGGCCTCAGTCTCGCGGCGCTGTCGACGTGGTATCTGATAGCGTATCCCGTCCTGCCGGCGGCGGGCGCGGATTGGCTCGTTGCAACACTGGCGGGCCTCGAGGCGCTGCTGCTTGCTGCTTGTTCAGTTGGCCTCGTCTACGCCGGTCATTGGCTCGCAACGAAGGGCTTCGACCGGCATTCCTTGTGGTGGGCTGGGCTGTGGACGCTCATCGGTCTTGCTGGCGTCGTTGGTCTCGTGGTCTTAGTGCGACGGACCCACATGCTTGCCGGCGGGTCGGTCGATGTCGCCACATTCCTCGGAGAGGTCCTTGTCTCAGCGGGGGCGGGCGCTATCGCCGGACTCCTGATCGGCGTCGCCTCTCTGCGTGCCTCTCGAAGTCGGGCGACGGTAGAGGACCAGCGAGCTTCCCTTGAATTCATGAACGCGCTACTCCGCCACAACGTCCTGAACGGCATGCAGGTGATCGACGGCCATGCGACGTTATTGCGAGACCGGCTCGAAGATCCCGAGGCACTGGAGGCACTCGATGCGATCGAAGCCCAGAGTGAAACCATTACGGACCTCGTCCAGGACGCGAGGACCCTTTCCGAGGCCATTTCCGGGGAGCCAACTCTCAATTCGCTGGATGTTGCGCCAGTCGTGCACGAAGCGGTCGAAACAGTCCGCCAAACCCACGATGCTAATATTGATTGTTCAGTTGCGTCTACGCTTCCAGTTCGGGCGGACGATCTGGTTGGAGCCGTGTTCGACAATGTGTTGGAGAACGCTGTCGAGCATGGCGGTGACGAACCGACGGTACGCGTCACGGCCGACAGGGAAGCCGACAGTGTGAGGATAATGGTGGCAGATGATGGGCCTGGAGTGCCGGCGGAGCTGCGCGACACGGTTTTCGAGCCGGGGGAGCAGGGCCCCGGTAGCGTCGGTCGAGGGCTAGGCTTGTACCTCGTCCGCACACTCGTGAACCGGTACGGCGGCGAGGTCTGGATCGACGATGCCCCCGATCTGGGCGGGGCCCGTGTTACCATCGAATTGCCAGCCGCACCCGAGTGAACTCAAGACGGTTTCCGTGGCTTTATGCCCTGGGCTGGCCACCCCCCACCTACATGACTGCCCAGCGGGTGGAGGCCGCCGATCTCCCGGCGGAATTCCCCGACCCCGTGGCCGATCACGTCCGCTATAACCCCTCACTCTCGACGCTGCGGGATCTCGCTGCCCCGGACGAAACGACCACTGAATTCGGCAGTCCGGCATATGTCAGCCGCCAACGGTCGCGATCCGCAGCGCAGACGAAGAACCTCGTCGATGACGAATTCGATGAGGCTGATTGGACAGCTATCGATGAGGCACTTGAGGTTGCGCGCGATATGGACCTCCTTTGTATCGATCGCCAGGTGGGTCGCGATCCTGAAACGTCATTCATCTGTCGCCTTTACGTCCCAGAATCGTACGCACGGATTGCACTCGCGTGGGCGAAACTGCTGGAGCCAGCCGAAGGTGACCCCGATTTCCGGACGTTACAGCTCCCGGATTGGGAGCAGCGGGATGGTCGCCGTCGACGCATTCGCGTGCTTCCCGGAGAAGGGTTGACGTTCGTGCTGGGAAGCGATTACACGGGAGAGGCCAAGAAATCCTTCCTCCGGATGTTCATGTACCGGACGAAACAGCGTGGTGGCCTCGGCCTTCATGCTGGTTCGAAGCGTGTCTGCGTGGAGCGTGATGATGAGCTCGTGACCATTGGGCAAGCCTTCCTGGGCTTGTCAGCCACCGGCAAATCCACGCTCACCGGCCACGGATGCTGGCTTGACGCACCGGAAGGCGCCGAACTGCTCCAGGACGACGTGTGTGCACTGCTGCCGGATGGACGTGTGACCGGCAGCGAGGGGAAGGGGCTCTACATAAAGACCGATGGGCTTGATGAAACCGAACAACCGGCGCTGTATCGGGCGGCCACCCACGAAAGCGCAATCCTCGAAAACGTCGCGGTACGCGAGGATGGTAGCGTCGACTTCGATGATGCGACGCTCACCAGTAATGGACGCGCGGTGATTCAACGGGACTGTCTCGAAAGCGCGGCCGCGGATATCGATCTCGATGGCCTCGACCAATTGTTCTTCATCACTCGCAACCCGCTGATGCCCCCGGTCGCGCGGCTCTCAGACGAACAGGCCGCGGTCGCGTTCATGCTAGGCGAGTCGGTGCAGACATCCGCCGGAGATCCGGATGCGGCGGGCGAATCAATCCGGGTCGTTGGGACGAATCCGTTCATTATGGGGCCACCCGGTGAAGAAGGGAATCGGTTCTATGAACTCATTGCCGAGAACGATGTCGAGACCTTCGTCATCAATACTGGTCACGTCGGGCCAGCCAAAGCTGACATTGGCGTCCGAGAGTCAGTCACGATACTCGTCGCGGCAGCCTGTGGCGATATCGAATGGTATGAGGACGACATCCTCGATCTCGAACTCCCGTCATCGGTCCCAGGGATCGATGTTGAGTTGTTCTATCCTCCGGACCATTACGACGATTATGCCACTGAACTCGCCTCGCTCCGGAACGAACGGCGTGAGTATCTCGAGGATTTCGAGGAATTGCATTCAGAAATTCGCGACGCGGTGTACTAACCTGGAAGGTCGACGCGTTCGACCACGTCCGGCGAGTCGTTTGATGGGTCGTTGACCGACCGCGATACCGGGTACATCGACAGCGCATCGTCCGGTGCAGGGACCAGGAACGTGCGTGCGTCGTCGGGTTCGGCCGTTAACCATCGCTCTTCCTGTTCAGGAGCCAGGATCACCGGCATCCGGTCATGGATCTCTGCCACCACATCGTTCGCATCGGTCGTTATGATAGCGAACGTCAGTATCGGGTCCGGGTCGCCCCCAGACCCCCCGTCGACAAACTCATTCAGTCCGGTCTGATCGCTGGACGGCTGCCAGCGCGTCCACAGCCCGGCCATCGCAAACGGTTGATCATCGGGTCGTGTCAAGCGGAAAGGCTGCTTGCCTTCCGACGTTGTTCCCCATTCGTAGAAGCCATCAGCTAATACGAGGCAGCGGCCGGCTGCTTCGCCGGTGCTGGTGTCGTCGTATGATGCACCACTGAATGACTGTCTGAACGTTGGTTTCTCATGTGCCGTCTCCCCACGTGCATTGATTGGCGTCGGCGCATCGTCGCGGGTGTCGGCCCAAAGCGGGATGAGTCCCCATTCGGCGGCCTGAATCGTCGTGGGCCGCTCGTCGGTAATTACCGGCAATTGTTGGCCCGGCGCTGCGTTATAGCGACGTTCATACGGATAAGCGAACTCGGCATCGAACCGCTCCTCGACAACGTCGGGTGGCCTGAACAGCGAGAACCGTCCACACATTGTCGATCACTATGGCCGCGGATTGGATAAATCTCAATCGGGTGTGAGCATGTGCTCCGCAGATACCAACGGCTGCCGGCTGGTGCAGTGCCGGAAAGTTGAGGCCATTGCCACCGAAATGCAAAACATGCTGACGGATATCACCCATGTGACCGTCTTCGTGGAGGATACCGATGACGCCCTCTCCTGGTATACTGGCGCAATGGGGTTCGAGGAACGTGCCGACGAGGCACTCGACAACGGCGGTCGGTGGGTTACTGTCGCGCCCCCGGACGGTGACACTGAGATCGTATTACAAGAGCCCGATCCCGCGGTACACGGGTCCGACCGCGCCGCGGAGCTGCAGGAGCGTATCGGTGAAGCAACGATGACGGTATTGGGAACCGATGACTGTGAGACGACCGTGGCCCAGATGGAGGACCGCGGCGTTACCATTGTCACCGGTCCAGAACCCGTACCTTGGGGCATCCACGCGGTGATTACCGATCTGTATGGGAATCCGTATAATCTCGTTGAGGAGCGCTCGTAGAGTTCCCGCCACTGCCAGTATGGTATTTTGTGGTCACTCCCGTTCTGGCACCGATTGAGGAAGAGAACCGCCAGAGATCGAAAGCATCGCCCCTTTCGGTCGATCCTCACGGCGCGGCCTCTCTCTTGGGATTGAGGAACGCTTTTGCTGTCGTTGCTCGGTGCGATCCAAGCAGCCGGCAATTTTTACTTGAGCCAGCCGTACCAGTCCCAATGGCAGGCGATCCGGGCTTTGAGATCACCGCCCGTCCGGAGCGTCGATATCCTTCTGCTGGCGGCCTTGAATACGAAGGTGGGACACGGTTCGACCTCGACCCAACCGATGCGCCCGAAAAACCCGTAGCGGATCTCGTCGAGAACGTGCTTGCCACCGGTCCATACCGCCACGGCGAATTTCTCGAATTACCGATGCCGTTTTTTCTGGTCCGGGACGATACAACCGGGGATGTGTTCCGGGTGTCGGTCCGGGATGGGACGATTCGGCTTCATATCCTGCCAACAACCGACTCCGGCGGGCTCCGGGCCTTCTACGACCGATTATCGTCGATGACGACTACCGCATGGCGGGTGACGCGAACGGTCGAAACGTAAACCCAAAACGGTCTTCCCGCCGCCCGGCCTTCGAGGGGCCATGAGCGCGTCGCGTGAGGTTGAGCTCGAGGGCCACATTATCGACTCCGGGATCATGGAGCGGGCCTTCGGGATCATCATGGATATGGGTGGCTCCTTCGAGGTCGAGGAGTTCACTATCGGTCGACACGAGACCGAGCACTCCTACGCCCGGCTACTCGTGGAGGCCGACGATGAGGACCATCTCCAGTCGATCATCCACGAACTTCACCAGAACGGCGCCAATCCATCCGATCCACGCGATGCAACACTGGAACCCGCCCCTGCCGACCGTGTCGTTCCAACAGGGTTCTACTCGACCACAAATCACCCGACGGACATACGGATCGATGGCGAGTGGATACCCGTTGAGAATATCGAGATGGATTGTGCAGTCCTTGTCGAAGATGTCGAATCCGATCAAACTCGCGCTTACACAGAGACGCTAAACGCGGTCGAGGCTGGTGATCTCGTGGTTACCGGTGAAACGGGCATCCGAGTGCGACCCCCTGAACGCCCGCGCGGCCAAGACGGTGCCTTCGGGTTCATGCAAGGCGGCGTGTCATCTGAGCGTCCGTCCGAATCGACGATCGCTGAAATCGCCGATGCAATCGCCGAAACGAAACGTGAAGGTGGGCAAATCCTCGCCGTTGCAGGCCCCGCGCTGATCCATTCAGGGGCACGGGAGGACTTTGCCCGGCTCGTCCGTGAGGGATATATCGACATGCTCTCGATCGGGAACGGCTTCGCCGTCCACGACATCGAACGGGACCTCTATGGGACCTCTCTGGGCATGGACACGGAAACACTGGATCATCCCAGGAAGGGCCACAAGCATCATATCTACACTATCAGCGAAATCATCCGCGCTGGAGGGATAGCCGAGGCCGTGGACGCTGGCGTCGTTGATTCCGGGGTGATGTACGAATGTGAGCGCCACGAGGTGCCGTATGTGATCGCGGGATCTATCCGGGATGATGGGCCACTCCCGGAGACCATCACCGACGCGGTCGAGGCGCAGGAGGCAATTCGTGAACAGGCCCATAGCGCCGACCTCGTCCTCATGCTATCGACGATGCTGCATTCCGTCGCCGTCGGGAATTGCCTCCCCTCGACGACTCGAACCGTTTGTGTCGACATCAACCCCGCGACGGTGACACAACTCCTCGATCGAGGGAGTGCCCAGGCTGTCGGGATGGTCACCGATATTGGAACGTTTGTCCCGATCCTTGCCGATAATCTCCTCGAGACGGCTTAAACGCCCTCCAGATCTTCGCGGTAGGCGTCGATCGCGTCGTCGGCAGCGTTGATATCATCGAGCGCACCGTCGGCGACCGAGTCTCGCAGTTCCTCGAGTGCAGCCTGGATTCGTGCCAGGCGACCGTGATCCGGACCGCGCTCTGCGGTCGCCAATCGGTTGAGCTGATCGGCGAGATCACCCAGCCGGTCCGCACCCGCTTCCGTGGCACTGGCTGCCGACTCGAGTCGTTCGGCGGCGGTGACGAGCTCTGATCGCTCCATGCGATGTCGTTGCAGCGGTCCGCCGAAAACCATTCCGAATGGGGGTGGTGTCGCCGCTGCTATTTCCAGTCCACACCTCGAACGCCACCAATCTCCTTAGTCACGTATCAGCGGGACGCACCGGACTGGTACCTCGGCATCCAACAGGAGGTTCTGGGCCGTTGATCCGAATACCACTTTGCCGAGAGGTGTACGCTTCCGGACCCCAATAACGTACTCGTCGGCATCGAACTCGTCCGCCGCGGCGATGAGATCCTCAGCCGGGGCATTCCCACGGACATACTGATGGATTTCGACGGTCGCGCCGGTCGCTGCAAGGCCCTCTTCCAATGTTTCGAGCGCCGCTTCGCCTGCTTCCATCTCCGTTGCGTCGGTTTCGTCGCCGCCGATGTGGGAATTGATTACGTACACGGCATCGCCATCGCCGACTGTAGCTTCAAGATAGTCGAGTAAGACCTCACTCGTCTCGGGGCCGTCGGTCCCGACGATTAGTCGTGTCATGGCATGGCATGCCAGCGGCCACTCCTTAAACCTGCCCCGGGTGGCTTATACCTAACCGACGCGAGCGTATTTCGCATGGCTAGCACGCGCTTTCTCTTCGTTTCCGCCGATGCCGCGCTGATCACGGATTTGGCCTGGCAGGTCCACCGTGAAGGCCACGATGTCAAGTACTACATTGAGGCCGAGCGGGACAGCGAAATCGGCGATGGATTCGTCCCGAAGACGGACGATTGGCGCGCAGAAACCGACTGGGCTGATATCATCGTCTTCGACGACATTTGGGTCGGCACCGATATCGGGACAGGCGCGCTCGCCGAAGAACTCCGGACCGATGGTCACGCGGTCATCGGCGGGACGCCAAATACCGATCGACTGGAGGATGATCGCGGGTACGCGATGGAGGTTCTCGAAGACCATGGCGTGCAAACCGTTGAGCACCACGTCTTTCGCGAGTTTGATGCTGGGATCAAACACGTCCAGGCGCATCCGGCTCCGTATGTCATCAAGCCGCTCGGAGAGGTACAGAACGTCAAACGTCTCCTGTACGTTGGGAACGAGAACGATGGCAGCGACGTAATCGATGTGCTTGAAGCGTACCAGAAGGCCTGGGGGCATCGAATGAAGGGATTCCAGCTCCAGCGGAAGGTCGACGGTGTCGAAGTTGCTGTCTGTGGATTCTTCGACGGATCGAAATTCGTGGATCAAGTGAACTTCAATTTTGAACACAAGAAACTGTTTCCCGGAAATCTCGGGCCATCGACCGGCGAGATGGGGACGTCGATGTTTTGGGCCGGCCGGAATCGGTTATTCGAAAATACATTCGGGAAGCTGGAGAACTGGTTGGCTGATGAGGGCTATGTCGGTAGTATCGACCTTAACTGTATCGTGAACGGATCCGGTATCTACCCCCTCGAGTTCACACCGCGGTTCGGCTATCCAACCATCGCACTTCAAGAGGAATCGTTTCGTTCATCGACTGGCGGCTTTCTTGCTGAGCTCGCGCGCGGCAATGATCCGACACTCGACGTTCACCCGGGGTATCAAGTCGGTATTCGGCTCGTGTTGCCACCGTTCCCGTACGATGATGACGCCACATACGATGAAAACTCACGAAATGCTGCCGTCGTGTTTCGGACCGAGAGCCGGGAGGGGATCCACCTCGAGGACACCAAGAACGTGGATGGCCAGTGGCGCGCTGCCGGGGAGAATGGAATGCCGATCGTTGTGACGGGCATGGGGGAGACGATGCACGCGGCGCGTGAACAGGCCTACAGTCGGATCGACGACATCGTCATGCCGAACATGTATTACCGCGATGATATCGGTGAGCGGTGGATCGACGGCGACGGGGACCGGCTCCAGGCCTGGGGGCATCTCGGTCCCCCAAACCCTTGAGGTAGCCAGCTTTATTGTTCCGAACCCTGACCCCGGGTCGTGAACGAGGCCCAGATAGGCCGTGGACGGGCCATCCACCGCGATACCGGAGATACCTTCTATTACGCGACGCGGCTGCTTCCAGCCCGCGTCCGCGATGAGGTGTACGTCCTTTACGGCTTCTTTCGCATCGCGGACGAAATCGTCGATGGCGGGCATGAAACAGATCCAGCTGCCCAACGGCAGCGTCTCGAGGAGCTGCGGTCGGCAGCGCTTGGCGAACGACCGGCGGAGGAACCGGTGGTGGAGGCGTTCTCGGAACTCCGTCGCCGCCATGAGATCCCAGCCACAGAGGTCGACGCCTTTGTCGACGCGATGCTCGCTGATATCGAGACGGACAGGTACGCAACCTATGACCACCTTGCGGACTACGTCCGTGGATCGGCAGCCGCCGTCGCCCACATGCTCGCAGCGGTATTTGGGACGAGCGATCCTGAGGCAGCTCGCCCTCACGCAGCGGCTCTCGGGGAGGCACTCCAGCTGACGAATTTCCTGCGGGACGTCCGTGAAGATTACCGCACTCTCGGCCGGGTGTATTTGCCGGACGCGACGTTGTCGGAGTACGGCGTCACCGAAGCGGATTTCGAACGGGAGACTGCGCCACCGAGATTGCGGGGCGCAGTGCGTCGCGAACTTCACCGCGCTGAGGATCGATATCGTACTGGGGTCGCCGGGATCGAGTATCTCGCTGCAGACTGCCAGTTCCCAGTTTTGCTTGCTGCGACGCTCTATGCTGAGCACCACCGACTGCTCCGAGAGGCGGACTTCGACGTCTTAGGGACCGACCTGTCGTTATCCACACCTCGAAAGCTGATGGTGGTGGCGCGAACGTACTGGCATTGGCGGCGGCTGGGTGATCCAGTCGCGACGTTCGAGCGGGCGAGTGCTGTTCCGGCGCGATCGAGCGACCGTGGAAGCACCGCCGGTTCACGAGCGGTGCCTCACCCTGAATAATCACTTCGCAACCGGCTCCGGTGATCCGCCGACGTGGAGGTCAAGACGGTCCAGCCGCGCCAGGATAACCGCGAATCCACCCGCGATCGCAACAGGGATCCAGGCGCCGCTGGCGGCCGCGATCACGCTCCAGAGCAAGACGAAGGAGACGAGATCATCTAGCGCGAACGAACACGACTCAAGCCGGTCGCGAAGGGCCCTCCGATTGATCGTGACGTCGACGACGGTCACGGCCACGGTCGCACTGAGCAGCCAGCCAGCGAAATTCGAGAGCGGGACACCATAGTACGGACCGCCATCAGCGAAGGTCCAGAGTCCGAGCGAAACCGCCGCCGGATCAAGAACGAGATCGATCGCGATGACGGCGACCACGGTAGCCGGCACACGGATCCAGGTCCGTGTCCACGCGGACCCGAGTGCGAGTCCGCAGAGCAGGTAGGCGTCGATGACGAGCGGCATGAAGAACGCCGGCAGACCGATCGGCACACCACCGATCATGGGTCCAAGGGCAACTCCATAGACGAACTCGCCATAGGGCCAGCCTGTGGCAATGCCGACGCTCTCAATCAGGTATGTATATGCAGCCACGAGTAGCAGGCCCGCACCGAACCGGCGAGTGATCAGCGGCGCGATCGTCGCTGCCACCGGAAGGCGCATCACGAGCACTCCTCCGAGAATCAGCACCGGGTTGAAGGCGAGAAGTGGGGGAAGCCAGCCGCGTGCGCTGGCGAGGAGGAGAACGGCCCCCACAAGCGGAAAGATCACCGCGATGGTGAGGCGGTTGGTGGCGACGACGGTTTCCAGCCTGGCGATCGCGCCCTCAGACTCCACCGGTCAGCCTCCACAGGCCAGCGATCGTGAGAAGCATGCCGACGAACCCGTTCAGCCACGGGAACCACCGGTAGGCCCGCTCGACTGAGATATTGACGGACGCTACGGCGCCACAAAGTAGTGGGTATACAGCGAACAGGGCGCCGAATCCCGGGTGATGAATTGTCCCAATCATGGCCGCAAGCGCCCACAACCCGGTGACCGCGAATAGCGTGCGCCGCTGGCCCAAGCGCGTCGCGGTCGTTCGTACTCCAGCCGCGCGGTCGGGCTCGATGTCCGGAATGGCCGAAAACGCGTGCATGGCCATCGTCCAAAGCCAGCCGACTACCAATACCGCGATCGGCGGCGCGCGACCAGCCACGAGCGCGTACCCGGCGACGCCGGGGAGCAGATATAGGCCGTTCGAGACCGAGTCTACCACAGGGCGGGCTTTGAGGCGAGCCGGGGGCGCACTATAGAGGACGGCGAGTATCAGGAATCCGAGTACCGCCAGGCCGGACACGGGTGGGAGGACGGGGAGAAAGCCGAGGCCTGCCGCCCCGGCGATGAGGACTGCAAGCGTGACCCGTCGATCATGGGATGCACGCACTTCCGGCCCCTCAGCACCTTTTCTGGGGTTGACTGCGTCCGTCTCCCGGTCAAACCGGTCGTTAATGCCGTAAAGGAAGAGATTTGCAGGAACAAGAAAGTACGCGACGAGACCGATCGTAAGTGGGTCGAGAAGAATCGACTGTGTATTCGCGCCCCAGACGACACCAACCAAGGCCGTCCCGCCAAGGTATAGCCAGAACCGCGGCCGGGAGCGAAGCAACAGGTGACCGGGTAGGGCCAGCGTGCGACCAGCCGAGTCACCGACTGACGGCACGTTCATGCGTCCTCCAGGACAGCGTTCGCGGCATGCTCACCACTGATGAGACACATCGGGACCCCAATCCCCGGCCGCGTGAATGCGCCGGTGAAGTACAGACCCTCGACAGCAGGTGAGCGAATCGGCGGTCGCAGAATCGCAGTCTGTCGGAGCGTATGTGCCAGTCCCAGTGCCGTTCCTCGGGTGGCATTGTATCGGTCTGCAAACTCCGAGACCGCGAAGTCCTCCTCGACGACGATTCGATCGCGGAGATCGAGGCCCGCATGTGACGCAATGCGTTCGAGGACGAGGTCGCGGGTCCGTTCACGGTGCTGAGGATCATCCGGTAGCCCCGGGGCGATCGGAACCAAGATAAACAACGCGCTGTGGCCCTCCGGGGCCACCGAGTCATCGGTGCGGGAGGGAGCGCACACGTAGAAGGCAGGGTCATCGGGCCAGGTGGGAGTGTCGAAGATTTGTGAAAAATGCCGATCCCAGTCAGGTGGCAGAATCAGGGAGTGGTGTGCGAGTGGAGCGAGATCTCCCTCGACGCCGAGGTATAAGAGGTAGGCAGACGGGGCATAGGTGCGCTCGTCCCAGTACGACGGATCGTGTCCCCGCCAATCACGCGGGAGGAGCTCCTGTTCAGCGTGGGCGTAATCGGCATTGACGACAACACGCTCTGCGGTCGTAGATTCGCCGGGGTCCACATCGAGCCGGAACCGTCCCGGCACCCCTCGAATCGTCTCGACCTCCGCGTTGGTCTCGTATTCGACACCAAGGCGCGACCCGAGCTCGACCAGCGCATCGATGACGCTCCCCATCCCACCGTCCGGATAGTACACCCCGAGGTTGACGTCGACATGAGTCATGATATTATAGAGAGCCGGCGTCGTTTCCGGCGATCCCCCGAGAAACACGAGCGTGTACTGGAGCAATTGGCGGAGCTTTGGGTGGTCAACGTAATCTTCGACATGGTCAGCCATCGAGCCCAGTAGCGATAGCCCCACAGGAGCGGCACGGAGGACTGCGGGGTCGAGGTAGTCGCGAACGCTGGAGCGGTCGGCGTAGACGAAGTGCTCCATCGCCGTTTCATAATGCCGCGCGCTCGTTTCGACGTACTCTTCGAAGGCTGTTCCGGCGCCAGTTTCGTACGATTCGAACACCTCACGGAGCTGTTTACGATCGCAAGTCACGTCGACCTGGTCTCCATCGGTGAAAAATACGCGATAGTGCGGGGCGAGATGCTCCAAGTCGTAGAAATCTTCGGGCTCGTAGCCGAACTGTGAGAAGAATCGCTCGAACGTCCGGTCGAAGTGGCCGAAGAACCGCTCGAACACGTCCGGCATGAGGTACCACGACGGCCCCATATCGAACCGGAACCCGTCACGGTGCAGTCGGCTTGCCCGCCCACCCAGCTGCTCGTTTTTTTCGAGCACCCGGACATCACAGCCGGCGTCAGCCAAATAGCAGGCGGCAGACAGCCCACCAACACCGCCCCCGACGACTGCAACCGACCGATCGGCCATATCCTGCTATCGAGGCCCCGACGGCCAAAGGCGTGTCCCCAATTCAATCGGGTACCGCGACGCTTAAGCAGCCGAATCTCGGAAACGTAGCCGTGGTTACTAACCGATGGGCCGATGTTGCTAACAATCGGCTAACAGCTTCACCGGTCGGGATCACGGCGGCCGGGCTATTCGTGGTCCTTACGATGGTGGGCATGCTCGGCGATATTTCCAAAGTGATCGTCATCGCATGGGTCGCATTTCTCGCGATGGCGGCCGGCGCACTCCTCGGCGCACGTGGCCACGACACCAACGCCCATCGTCTCGTCTGGGGCTATGGGTTGTCGAGTGGAGCGATGGTGACGAGCGCAGCCGTCTTTCTCGTTCCCCAAGCCATCGGTTTGGAAGCGCGTATCGGGGGGTTCGGTATCGCGGCCGGTCTGCTTGTCGGATACGGAGGCCATGTGATCGGCCATCGGCTCTCCCACATTGACATCGGGCTCGACTTGACGGCGGCCCAGATCTCTGCCCATGCACTTTCGGCCGGCGCGATTATCGGCCTTGTGTATGCCTCAATGCCGGAGTTGGGTCTCTTACTCGGGCTGGCGATCGTCTCCCACAAGGGACCAGCGGGGTACGCCGCTGCTCGCCGGTTACAACGGAGTGGACAACCTGTTGCGGCATTGTTGCTCCCATCTGCCGGTGTAGGTCTTACCGCTATTCCGGCTGCACTGTTGCCAATTCCGCCGACTGCATCTCTCAACGCGGCCATCTTTGGCTTTGCCGCCGGCGTGTTTTTGCACGTCGCTATGGATTTTCTTCCATCGTGTGAGGTCGGTGGTGAGGTCGATCAGGTGGCAGGATTGTCGGACCGGTCTCACGCGCTGCTCGACGCCCTCCGCATACATGCAGTCGCCAGCACCGTCCTCGGAGGCCTAGCCGTGTTCGCCGGGTGGCTGATCGTCGGTGCCACAACGGTCTGATTTCCGCTCTTCCCCCACGATTCCCCGGCCTCCTTCCGGTGATAGCGCGGGAAGCTTGCCCGCAGATTCAGACCGGTTCGAATAGCGGGCCCGGTTCCTCGTCGTCCTGGACCGTCCCAGCGAACTCGACGACTTCCCCGATGTCCGCTTCCCCGTCGATCATTCCCATGACGCGCGCGTCGGCGCCGGTCCCTGTCTCAAGGCTAACGATCGCGACCTGATACGGACCCTCGAAGGCTGCCGGTGGGACAGCGACCGTCGTTTCAGTATAAATCTCACCTCGATCCGAGAGTTTGCGCGTTTCGAGGGCCTCGCTACCGCAGTGCGGGCAGGCGGCCTTCGGCGCCGCCGTGGCCCGGCTACAATCGACGCACTGTTGTCCGAGCAGGATGCCGTCCTCCAGCGCCCGCGTCCAGCCCGCGTGATCCAGCCGCCCGTCAGACTCGTATTGTTCTACGTCGACCGCTTCGACCTCGCTCATGCTGCGGCCTCCATTACTGACACGATCGTCGTGGCCGTGTCTCCACCGAGGTTGTGCGCGATGCCCGTGGTAGCGTCATCGACTTGCCGATCACCGGCCTCCCCGCGGAGCTGCTCGGTCAGTTCGACAACTTGCGCAGTACCTGTCGCCCCGATTGGATGGCCCTTGGCCTTCAGCCCGCCACTCGGGTTCACCGGAATCTCACCGTCAAGCTGAGTTCGCCCCGCGGCAGCCGCCGGACCGCCCTCGCCATCATCGAACAGTCCGAGTGCCTCGGTCGCGAGAACCTCCGCGCCAGTGAAGCAATCATGGACTTCGCAGAAATCCACATCGGACGCGTCGATGCCAGCCTGATCGTACGCCTCTTCGGCTGCGAGTCGGGCAGCCAATGTCTCCGTCGCATCCTCCTTGTCTGCGATCGGAACCATGTCGGTTGCATGGCCAACGCCGGTCACGTCAACGGCATCGTCAAAGGAATCCGCGAGTTCTGGGGCGACGACGACGGCCGCAGACGCCCCGTCGGAGAACGGACAGCAGTCAAGCAAATGGAATGGATCGGCAACGATCGGTGACTCGAGGACTTCCTCGACCGATGCATCCTTGCCGAAGTGTGCACGCGGATTGAGCGCACCGTTTGCATGGTTTTTCACCGCGACATGGGCCAGCTGTTCTTCAGTGGTCCCGTACTCGTGCATGTGCCGCTTCGTGAGCAACGCGAATACGCCTGGGAAGGTGATCCCGGTGGGCTGTTCGTATTGACGGTCAGCGGCACTCGCAAAGATCTTCGTCATTTCCGGGGTATCGATCCCTGTCGCTGGGGTACACCGCTCGACACCCCCAACGAGGACGATATCATGGAGGCCAGCTTCCACACTTTCGACGGCATGCTTGAACGCGTTCGAAGATGTCGCACACGCATCCTCGAAGCGCTGACACGGGATTCCGGATAACCCTACGTGATTGGCAACCCGGGGTGCGAGATGGCTCTCGTTCTCAGTCATGCCACCGAGAACGTTCCCGAAATAAAACGCATCGAGATCGTCACGGTCAACACCTGCATCTCGGAGTGCCGGTAGCGCTGCATCGGCGAACAACTCCTTGAGCGTCGATTCGTGTGGCCCAAACGTCGTCATTCCAACGCCGGCCACGCTAGCGCGTGTCATACGTCCAGCCTATTCGAGCTGGGGGAGCATAAAAGGCCCACAGTCGATCTACAGTTCCCGGCGGGTCTCCGGATCATCCAATTCCCAGAGGACTGCTGGGAGGAACGCGTCGAGATTGTCGATCACGCGACGATCACTCACGCCAAGACCGTCGCAGTGTCGCTCGGCGTCTTCGCGGACGGATACGTGAATATCGCCATCCTCGACCTCCACATGCAGCGGAAATACGGAACACCGTGCTGGCTTCCAGTCGTGTTCCGCATGGAGTGCACATAGTCCGTCATCGCGAAGGAAGAAACACGCTCGCCCGTCAATATCCACATGCTCCTCACGGTCTTTGTCCTCACGGCGCACGAATGGCTCACCGCGGACCTCGGTGGTGGCTTCCGCGAGCGAAGCACAGTCAGCCAGCTCGAGCAGATCTGGGCCGTACAGGAGCACGCCATGATGACAGCACCATGTACAATCATCGACGCACTCGAACGTCAACTCCGGATCGAAATCCACGACGGCCTCCTTACCGGGGTGAACCTCGACGCGTGGGCCAACCTCGGTTGACACGGTAGGCTGATGGAGATGCGGCGCCGTAAATCTCGCGGTGAACTACCCCGGCCGACCGCGTTCGGACCTACCTGGCCCTCGCCTGGTGCGGTCCGGGCTTCCTGGTTCTGTACCGGATCGAGCCCCCGAAATGGAGACAGCGGTTCCAGACTCCATAGAGGATGTCCCGTTCCAGGAGGGTTGGAGTGGCCCCCTCCTCCCTGGCTGACACTTGACCACATCCGACGATGCACCCTTCTTATCGGGTCATAACACCGGCGAACGCGTGGTGAGCACCGTAGTACAGAAGTTGACCGCTGGGGGAGTACTGTTCCACCGGAGCGTGAAAGGGCGACGATGACGGGGGCGTAGCACCCGGCACTGCAGACGCTAATTATACTCTCGCCAGCGGTACCCACAATCCTTGCACTTGAAGAACCGCGTCGGTGGCTCGTCAGCTGAGGCCGTTTGCTTGATCTCGTACCATGCTTCACCGTGGCCACACTCCTCACACGTCACGTCCTTTGCCGTCGGTTTCCCCTCGAAATCGGCGCCTTCTTCGGTCTCGATCAATTCATCACCCGACTGCTCCTCCGTCGAGACGAATGCCGCAGCACGTTCGGTGTCCTTTGGCACTCTGTATCCGCACTCTGCACAGACCATCTCCTCGCCGTCCGCGTGCATCATCGAGCCACATTCCTCACAAAACTGCATAGAAGCGCTACGCTGCGCCGACCCAAAAGATCAATGCTCCCGCTCCAGCCGACGGCGTTCGGCCACGATCGGACAATCCACAACCCGGACCGTCTTCATATCGACGAACTCCGTGATTCGCGTCCCCTCGTGCGTACATGTCGTTTCCGGCGGTCCGGTGAAATATTCACATTGCTCACAGTAACTATGCTTCGAGACTTCCGCATAGGTCTGCTCGCGCACATCGGCGACTGATCCCGCGGCGTGTGCTGCGGAGAGCGCCTCCCAAATCTCGTCTTCGTCTGCACCGCCAATATCGATCTCCTCAAAGTCCGGGCTTGCTGAGGAGAATGGGTCGTTTGACGCCGGTTCTTCATCAGGCGCGATCGGTTCATCGATATCCCCTGGTTGCTCGTCAGCTGCGATCGGCTCATCGACATCCCCCGGTTGCTCGTCCATATCGCTGAAGAACGGCGAAGAGTCCTCTGGTTCTTCTTGCTCGGACTCGGCTCCTCCGCCCGGAGATGGCCACGAGGGCGTCGGATCGGTTTCGGTCTCCACTGCGGGTTCCGAGGCTTGCGAATCCTCCTCCTGCTGCCCCTTTTCGCCCACATCTGCAGTCTCTTCTCCGAGGTCCGCAAATGGGTCACCTTCGCGCTCACCGACCTCGGCTTCGAGGTCGTCGAACGGATCGGATTCCGCCGAGTCATCCGGTTGCTCATCCTCGCTCATGACTCTTCACCCGCCTCGAGCTGAGCTGCCGTTTGGAGTTTGGCGCTGCGGAAGAAACCTCGGCCGGTTTCGAGATCTGCAAGCGTCGCACGACAATGCGGACAGGCCGGTTCCATCAAGAGTCCGATCTCGATCCCTTCTCCACAATTCCCACACTTCGCTCGGTCGACATCTGCGGCCGCCGCCTGTTGCTTGAGCGACGATAGGGCCTCCGTACCCGCCGAATCCTCAGCGTCTCGAAGATCCTTGACGATCCATGCTAACGTCTGAAGCCGGTCTTCGATCGTTTCGAGCCGTTCTTCGACCGATCCATCTGCGGCCCTGCCTTGGACCGTTTCGACGGTCTCTTCGACCGTACTCAGGCGGTCATCTAACGTGGTAAGCCGTTGTTGCATCCGTTCCAGGTTTTCCCGGATGTTCGATTCCTTCGCGACCTCGCCCGCCTCACGAGCGGCGTCGAGTTCGCGCTTCACTTGGATGACGCGACTCCGAACATCCTCGAGCTTGGCCTGAAAGTCTTCACCGACCTCTTCGATGCGCTGTTCGATGGCGTCGAGCTGTTCATCAGAAACACCATTTCCCGCGGTTGACTGTTGGACGTGTTTCTCGATGGTTGAACGGAGTGCCGCACTCGCCTCCCCCTCACCGTCTTGGAGTGCCTCGGCGAGTGTCCGTTCGACGGTTGGTCGAAGCAACTCATGGGCATCGTCCGGATCGACTTCGAGCCCCACGCCGTCGAGTTCGGCGGCGGATCGGTAGGCTGACAGCAGCTGAACGAGGATTTCCGCCGGCGGCACGTCAAGTGCCTCGGCACGTGCCTCGAGCCATTCGTCGAGCTCGGGATCGAGGTCTACCTCAACGCCGCCCGACCCGGAGCCCTCGCTCGCCATGGCTGGAGCGTCGGTGAGGACACGGTTAAGCGTTTGCCGGGCGCCTACCGGATCTTCCGGACGTCACTGATGTCGAAGCCTGCATCACCCAGTTCGGTCTCGAACTGGACGATGTCCTCTTCTTCGATCTGTGAGAGAACGCTGCGAAATTGCTCGACTACGAGCGTCCGTGACCGGGTACTTCCCCCCGTCTCCCAGCTGAAGCGCATCGAGCCAGTACAGACATCGACCAACTGACCGAGGCGGCGCTCGCTTATCGCCCGGGCATTGACGTGGAGCAGAATGAGGCCATTCCAGTCGTATGCGGCCCGTGCCAATCCGGTGATAAGATAGCTGATATCCGCCCAGGTGAGTTCATCCTCATCGATTGCACCGATCAAGTTCGAGACGGAATCGATTACAACGAGATTGCCCGGTGCCCGTCGACTCAACCGTTCACCGAGCGCGGAAAGAAGGTCCTCACGGTCTGCGCTCCGGGCGCGGAGATTCGAGATATCAGGCGCCTCCCGTGCATACCAGCTCCGCGGTACGGGGCTCACGTGGAAGTACTGGTCCGTCAGGGGAACGAATTCGATTTCGTCGACCGCTGGCTCGGCCAATTCCGTATCCATGGCAGCGGTGATCTCCTCCTGGAGCTGGGGTTCGCCCTCCGTAAACGAAATATAATGAACCTCCTCTGGCATGGTGGCTTCCGGCGCGAGATCACCGTAATAGAGTTCGAACAATTCCTTATCGGCAGTCTCGAGCGCATGCATGACCGCGCTAGTATACATGAACTCTCGGGATCCCGCCCCGGCCTCGCCGGCCAGCAGAACTACGCTGCCTGGCGGTGCACCCCCACCGACGAGGCCATCGAGTTGGCTGATACCGAACGGGATGCGCTCCATACACGCATGAGGCTGCCCGCGGCCGTAAACCTGACTCCGCGCTCACTCGTCGATCGACGCGCCTGTATTTCGCGGCGCAACCGATCGAACATCGGCCTCGAGGCCGGCGGCAGCGATCGCATCTTTAGCCGCCTCAGCGGCGGCGTCAACCTTGTCAACTTGTGTGATAGCATAGACGGTTGGCCCCCACGAAGACTGGCCGGCGCCGGTGATGCCCCCGACGTCATCGAGAGCCTCGATTACCCGGCCCGCTGGTGGTCGATAAACGCCGCCTTGCTCGTCGGCGTACCACGCCCCATTTAATCGGCCAAGCCGGGCAGCGGCCGCTCCAAAGGTCGCGGCATCTCTCTCGGCGATTGCCGGTAATAATTCGCGCGTGAGCAGCGTCGCGATCTCATCGGCGATCGCTGGATCCGCTCGCTCGATAGCTGCCCGAAGCTGCGTTTCCTCCGGGGGACCACTGGGCCCAGCCTCAGCAGTCGGTCGTATGAGCAGGAATCGCCAGTGCTCTGGGACAGCATGGGTGGTGATTGCAGGCGGTACGGACCACTCACCCCTCGCTGGTGGGGCAGCCGTGAACCGCCCAGTGGGATGGCCCGCGTCGACGACGAATCCGCCGTGTTCAAACGTCGCGACACCGACACCGCTCCGCCCGCCACGGCCCATTGCCGGGGCGAGATCCCTGACATCAACCGACCGGTCGTGGGCCCGAGCGATCGCGACAAGACAGGCTAACGCGAGTTGCGTCCCACTCCCGAGCCCGACGTGGCGCTCGAAGCGCGACCGCACCTCGACGTTCGCACCTTCTACGGACAGGACCTCAACCGCACGGGCAACGTAATCGGCGACTGCTGGATCGTCGCACATGACCTGCTCGGCCGGTTGCGCGGTCACCTCGATCTCGGGGTCAGCGAGGCCCAAGCCAACGCCGCCGTAGAGCCGTTCATGGGCCAGTGAAAGGTTCTGAAAGCCGAGGTGAAGCCGCGCTCCGGTCCGCACCGTCGCCATGAACGGTTGTCCGTCGCCGCGCCCATGAACCTCTCGTCCGACAGCTTAAGGCCAGTCGGAGCGACCCGCGGATATGAGCCAACAGCCTGCACCAGAGGGAAAGCGGGCCGACCTCCGAAGCGCCGAGGTCACGGAGGGCATCGAGCGTGCCCCTCATCGTGCGATGTTTCGTGCGATGGGGTACGATGATGCGGACCTTGACGCGCCGATGGTCGGGATCGCGAATCCCGCTGCCGACGTCACGCCCTGCAACGTCCACCTCGATGATGTGGCCGACTCCGCCTACGAAGGGGTCGACACCCACGATGGGATGCCGATTGAATTCGGGACGATCACCATCTCAGATGCCATCTCGATGGGGACTGAGGGAATGAAGGCCTCGCTCATTTCCCGTGAGCTCATCGCCGATTCAGTCGAACTGGTGTCGTTTGGTGAGCGGATGGATGGCCTCGTCACGATCGGGGGTTGTGATAAGAATATGCCGGGGATGATGATGGCCGCTATCCGGACGGACCTTCCCTCGGTATTCCTCTACGGGGGGTCGATCCTTCCCGGCGAACACGATGGCCGCGAGGTAACGATTCAGAACGTCTTTGAAGGTGTCGGTGCCGTGGCAGATGGCGACATGACCGAGCGCGAACTCGACGAACTCGAGCGGCAGGCCTGCCCGGGGGCGGGGTCGTGTGGCGGGATGTTCACCGCGAACACGATGGCATCGATCTCTGAGGCCATCGGCTTCGCTCCCCTCGGCTCGGCTTCGCCACCGGCAGAAGCGTCCGGCCGGTACGATGTCGCAACAGAGAGCGGTGCGCTCGCCGTGGAGGCCGTTGAGGCTGGCCGCCGACCGTCGGACTGGCTCTCCCGCAAATCCTTCGAAAACGCGATCGCGCTTCAGGTTGCCGTTGGCGGATCGACGAACGCTGTCCTCCACTTACTGGCGATGGCCGCCGAGGCTGGCATCGATTTAGCAATCGAGGACTTTAACGAGATCAGCGCGCGAACACCGAAGATTGCCGACTTTCAGCCAGGCGGCGAGCGCGTCATGAACGACCTCCACGAAGTCGGCGGTGTTCCCGTTGTCCTGAACGCGCTCTACGAAGCGGATCTTCTTCACGGCGACGCCGGGACTGTCACCGGCAATACCATCGGGGCAGAACTCGAGGCTCTCGATCCCCCGGCGATCACGGAGCTCGATGTGGACTACCTCTATCCAGTGGATGATCCGATTCACGAGCGAGGCGCAATCCGGATCCTCACGGGCAACCTTGCACCCGATGGCGCGGTCATCAAGATTACTGGTGCCGATCACGTCCGTCACGAGGGGCCAGTTCGAGTCTTCGAGGATGAAGAACGGGCAATGGCATACGTCCAGGAGGGGCATGTCGAGACTGGTGATGTGCTGTGTATTCGGAACGAGGGCCCGCGCGGCGGACCGGGCATGCGTGAGATGCTCGGGGTGACGAGCGCCGTTGCCGGCCAGGGCCACGCTGAGGATGTCGCGCTGTTCACTGATGGCCGCTTCTCCGGGGCGACGCGAGGATTGTCGATCGGTCATGTCGCACCGGAGGCGTACGTGGGCGGCCCGATCGCTGCGCTCCGGGACGGCGATTCCGTCACGATCGATGTCGATGCGCTCGAGTTGTCGGTTGACCTCTCCTCCGAGGAGATCGATGACCGACTCGCCGATCACGACCCCGACCCACCATACGAGAATGGCGTCCTCGCGAAGTATACTCGGGACTTTGGTTCCGCGGCTAATGGCGCAGTGACGAATCCCGGCGTTCAGTGGGACTGAGCGACGCATCGTTGAGCTGATTTGGTCGATATTTCTCTGCGGCGGGGCTACCCATTTCTGAGATGGGCCAGCGCCGTCGCAGCCGCTTTTCCCGTCAGCGGATCGTCCGATTGCTGAACTGGTAACTCCAGGGCACGGTGTCGCGGACAGATCGGTCCCGGCTGTTCCCGCCCATTTAAGAAAGTCCGACCACTCTCCGCGAGGCGAGGTGGCTTCCCTCCGGTCCCTCTTCGGTGACGACGCGGCAGTCCTCCGAGACCAAGACTATCAGCTTCTATTGCTGGTCACCGTTCCGACTTTGCTCGGCACGACGATGCTTTCGCCGGTCCTCGACTCGCTGATCGAGCCTTTTGGAACGTCAGCGGCGGACATCGGCCTCCTGATCTCAGCCTTCACGGCGCCCGCAATCGTCATCATCCCCGTCGCTGGCGCGATCGCTGATCGCATCGGCCGCAAACCGGTGCTCGTCTGGTCACTCTTACTGTTTGGCGCAGCTGGCACTGCAGTCGCCCTGACCACCGATTTTCGGATCGCGCTGGGATTTCGGCTGCTCCAAGGGATCGGCTTTGCTGGTCTCAATCCGACCGTCGTGACCTGTATCCGCGATCTCTTCACGGGATCTGCTGAAGCCACGGGGCAGGGGCTCCGTGTCGCCGTCGCCGGACTGGGCCAGACCGTGTTTTCCTTCATCGCCGGTGTAATCGTCGCCATCGCTTGGCAGCTGCCGTTTCTGTTATACGCAATGTCGTTCCCTATTGCCGTCGCACTCTGGCTCCGTTTCGAGGAGCCAGCCGGTCAGTCCGGGAGCGAACGTGGCTCGGACTACGTCCGGGCGTTACTCGGTCAACTCGGGCGACCCACCGTGGCCGCAATGGTCACTGCTCGTGGACTTGTTCTCGTCACCTGGTTCGGATTCGTGACGTTCAACTCGATCGTCGTCGTGCGTGTATTGGGTGGTTCGCCGAGTCAGGCTGGCGCCATGGTGGCTGTCGCGAGCACGGTCTTTGCCATAACCGCCAGCCAGGCCGGCCGGGTTACCGCGCGCTTCGGGTCACGCCTCGTGCCACTACTCGCGGGCAATATCGCGATGGGGCTAGGTCTCGCCATCTTCGGCCTCGCGCCAGCTCCGCTTCACGCAGCCGGTGGCGTGGCGATCGCCGGTGCAGGCTTCGGACTTGACCTCGGGTTATATCGGAGTGTCGTAAGCGGTCTCGCACCAGCGGATCTCCGTGCCGGAGTCGTCAGCGTTGCCGAGGCAGGAGGGCGGGTGGTCGCGACACTCACACCACTAGCGATGGGGGTTGGATTGACCGCACTCGAACCTGCTGTCGGGTTCGACGCGGCGGTCAGAACGGTCCTCGTGGGCGCTGGTGTTGTGGCCTGGGGTGGCACCACAGTGTGTGTCGGGTTGGCGGCCTTCGCCGGGTCCGATGGGATCGAAGCATCCGCATCGGGTCGATGAGGACTGGACCGCTGTCGTGTGTCTTCCTACGGCGGTAGGATTAACCACCCTGGGGGAATCGGACCCCTATGCAGCGTGTCGACATGGCGACGGCCGTCGGTGAGGCGGCCGACGATGGACAGTGCGTCTTCCTCCCGGGGTTTACCCATCTGACGGCGACGGCGGCCGCTCATGAACTTATCCGGCAAGGGCCCACCGACCTGACCGTCGGACGGATCTCCCCGGATCTCGTCTTTGATCAACTCATCGCTGCCGGATGTGTTTCGACAGCCATCTTTTCGTTTGCCGGTCGGGGCCTCAGACGTGAACTCGAACGTGAGGAGTCCGGTCTTGAAATCGAGGAGTACACTCACTACAGCCTTGCAGCGCGGGTCGCCGCCGGCGCTCGAAATCTGCCCTTTATGCCGGTGCGCACATTCACTGGCTCCGATCTGCCAGCGCACACGGCAGGCATCAAAACGGTCGAGAGTCCCTATGATGGCGAAGAGATCTACGTCGTCCCGCCGTTACAGCCAGATTTGACGATCGCTCACGTCCCACGCGCCGATGAGAACGGCAATGCGCAGGTTTGGGGCTCGATCGGCGAAGTTCGTGACGCGATTTTTGCTGCGTCAACGGTTGTCCTCTCCGCCGAGGAGGTGGTTGAGGAGGACATCATCCGTAGCGATCCGAATCGGACGATTGCTGCCGGCTCTGCGGTGGATTATCTGGTCGAGGAGCCCTGGGGCGCCCACCCGTCGTACGTTCAGGGGCACTACGATCGGGACTTGGATCATTACGCATCCTGGCGCACAGCTGTCGACGAGGGCCGCACGGATGACTGGCTCGAAGAATGGGTCTATGGTGTTGCCGACCGCCGAGAGTATCTCGACAAGCTGGATGCCACGCGGCTCGTCGAACTCGAGCCGGACACGAACTATGCCACGCCGATCGACATGGGGGAGTACCGATGACTGACTATACGGCCCGCGAGATCATGGTGACCGCTGCCGCGGACGAACTCGACAACGGGGAGTCCACCCTCGTGGGAACGGGCATCCCCATGCTGGCATGCAACCTTGCCAAAGCAACGCACGCTCCTGATCTCCAGCTTGTTTACGAATCCGGCGTTGTTGATTCCGAACTCCTGACTGGGGGGTTGCCGGACATCATCTCTGGCCCAAAACCCGCGAGCAACGCGGTCAGCATCCTTCCCCAGTTCGAAGGTCTGTCGACATACCTTCAGGGTGGACGGATCGATGTCGGATTCCTCGGCGGGGCCCAAGTCGATAAACACGGTAACCTCAACTCGACTGTCGTCGGCGACTATGACGATCCTACCGTCCGCCTGCCGGGAAGCGGTGGGGCCTGCGAAATCGCCTGCAATGCAGGACGGACGCTCGTCATCACGCCACACGAACCCCGACGATTTCCAGCGGAAGTCGATTTCGTCACGAGCCCTGGCTATGTGGACGGTCGCGATGGTCGGCAAGAGCTGGGACTGAATGGTGGTCCGGAGGCCGTCATCACCGATAAAGCCGTCCTCAGATTTGATGACGCTGGTGAGGCCTACGTCGATGCGCTTCACCCGGGAGTTAGTCGGGCTGAGGTCCGCGAGGCAACCGGTTGGGACCTCGCGTTCGGGACAGAGGTTGGGCGGACTGACGAACCCTCGGCAGAAACGGTGAGGTTACTCCGCGAGGAACTCGATCCGACCGGTCAGGTGATCAACGCAACCGAGTAGCCTATACCGAGACGTGATGTCGCAGCGGCGGAATGCCCTCGATCGCGAGTTCGACTGTATCTCCATCGGCAAGCGGTCCCACGCCCTCAGGCGTCCCGGTGAGAACCACATCACCAGGTTCGAGCGTGATATATTCGGTAATCTCAGCGAGTATCTCTGGCACCGAAAAGATCAGATCATCTCGACTCGAGTCCTGTCGGACTTCGCCATTCACACGGAGAGTGAGACTCGCATCTGAGGGGACTTCGTCGGGTGTCGCGATCGTCGGACCCATTGGCGCCGCATTGTCGAAGGATTTCCCGCGAACGTTGTTCGCCTCCGAGAACTGTTCATCACGGTTTGACACGTCATTGACGGCGGTAAACCCTCTGACAACGTCCATCGCGTCGGCGACCTCCACGGACCGACACTGTTCTCCAATAACCACACCGAGTTCGATCTCATGGTCGACCCGTGCATCCGGATCGGGCAGGGTGATGGTATCGTCATGCCCGGCCACGGCGTTCGGCCCTTTGAGAAAGAGCCGAGGTCGTTCGGGTAGCTCTGCGTCCTGCTCTGCGGCATGACGTTCGTAGTTCAGTCCTACACAGACGAATTTGGAGGGATGTGTCGGCGGAAGAATGTCGATCTCACGAGGATCATATTCGCGGTCGGAAAATTGTATTCGGTCGTCCGCCCACGTGCCATGGCGTACTGAGCCACCGGGATCACGGAATCTGACGTGCTGCATGACACGCCCCTCGGACCCGGAGGTCAACTGCCTTTGGCTCCCGGCAGGACAGCCTTTTGCACACCCCAGGCCTCCCGAGTGCATGGACGACGTGTATATCGTCACCGGAGCAGGCACGGGTATCGGAGCGGCGACGGCGATCGAACTTGCGGATACGGGCGCACAGATCGTCGTGAACGATCTCGGTGTATCTGTCGAAGGTGAAACCATGGACGAATCTCCTGCCGCGGAGACCGTCGAGGAGATCGAGGAGTCCGGAGGAGCGGCCATCGCACACGAAGGCGACGTTACAGACCCCGACTATGCACGGCGGCTCATCGCGGACGCTACGGATGCGTTCGGCGGCGTTGACGGTATCGTCAACTTTGCCGGCATCTTGCGAAATGAATCCCTAATTGAGATGAGTATCGATGACTTCGAGGCCGTGATCGACGTGCACCTCCGGGGGCACTTTTGTTTGCTTCGGGAGGCAGCCCGGCATTGGACCGACCAGGATGAATCGGGATCGTTTCTCTGTGTATCGAGTCGCGCAGCGTTTGGCCGTGCCGACGAGGGTAACTACTCGGCTGCAAAGGCTGGCGTCCTCGGTCTAATGCGAACCGCTGCTCGGGAACTTGCCCCGGACAATATTCGCGTAAACGCGCTCATGCCGAGCGCGTCCACGCGCATGACTGAATACGTATACGGCGGCGATGGACCTGTTCAGCGAGATCCCACGAAGATCGCCCCAGCCGTCGGATTCCTGCTCGGGGACGGGAGTAGCGATATCACGGGATGTACCGTTCGAATTGCGGAGGATACGGTCGGTCTCGTCTCGGACCCAGCAATCGAGCGGACTGGGCTCAAAGATGGTGGCTGGGATATCGATGCCCTGGAAGCGCGGTTCGCGGAAGATATCTGTCAGGGAGAGGATCTTTGGCGGGCCGGTCCGACGTTCTGAGCGCCAGGACTTTCTTGTCGGGCTGGGTCGGCGAGGCATGGTCCGCACTGACCGCGAAGCGATTCATGAGCTGAAATACGAGTATCATCGTTCGCTTGACGCTGACGAGACGGATGCGATGCTTTCGGTGTTTACAGACGATGCGGTGATTCATCATGACGGCGCGGCCAATTCCTTACACGGAATTCAGGAGTATCAAGAATGGATCGAGGACGTCACATCTGGTCGATTCCGGTCGACGCACATGGCGATGAACCCAATCGTTACGCTTGACGGAGACGAGGCAACCGGGCAGTGGCAATACTTCGTCGTGAATGACCGGGGCGCCGATCTTTCGTTTGGTCAGGGCTCGTACGATGATAGCTATCAGCGGACTGGAGATGGCTGGCGGATCGCGAGCTCCACGATATACCGGAACTATTCGATCGCCGTCGACCCGGAATCGGTCACCCGCGACCGGCCGGCTGCGTTCTTCGAAGCCCGGCCGTATCTCGAACAGGCCTAGAAGGCACGCTGGTACTGACGGGGAACGGGAAGTTCATGGCCGAGCTCTTCGGCCGCGTGGAGGGCGAAATATGGGTCCCGGAGATGCTCGCGCCCGATGACAGACAGTGCTGCTCGATCATTTCGAATGATTTCATCTGCGCCTTCCGGCGTGGTGATCTTCCCAACGGCACCAACGGCTACCCCACTTTTCGCAACTCGTTCTGCGAACGGGACCTGGTAGTGTGGCCCAGTTTCAGGGATCGCGGCTCCGGGAGCAATGCCTCCCGCACTCACATCGATCAGATCCACGCCGAGCGGCTCCAGCACCTCGGCAAGTTGGGCTGCATCATCGGGTGTCCACGAATCACGGTCTGGCAACCAGTCGGTCGCAGAAATGCGGACGAATAGCGGCGTTCCTTCGGGAAGCACCGCCCGGACCGCTTCGATGACTTCCCGAAGAAAGAGGCTTCGGCCCTCGAAATCGCCACCATATTCGTCGGTACGCGTATTCACCGCGGGCGAGAGAAATTCGTGGAGGAGGTACCCGTGAGCGGCATGAATTTCGATGATTTCAAACCCTGCAGTAACTGCCCGCTCGGCGGCTGCGGCCCAATCATCCACCAGATCGCTGATTTGGTCGGGGGAAAGTTCCTCAGTCGGCAGTGGTTCAGCATCGCGGTGCGGCCAAGGTTCAGTTGTCGGCCCAACCGGTGTCCAGCCACGTTCGTCATGAATCGGACCACCGCCATCGGCCGGACGGCGCGTGGAGGCCTTGCGGCCTGCGTGGGCCAACTGAATGCCGGGGACCGCGCCAGCGGCCGCGACGAAGTCAGCCGTCTCGGCGAGCGCAGCGCCGTGTTCATCACTCCAGAGTCCAAGATCGCGTGGCGAAATTCGCCCGTCCGGTGCAATCGCCGTCGCCTCAGCCATCACGATTCCTGCACCACCGACGGCCCGGCTGCCGAGGTGGACATGATGCCAGGGTGTGGCAAGCCCGTCTTCCGCCTCGCAGGAATACTGACACATTGGTGATACCATCACCCGGTTTCGGGCAGTAACCTCCCGGCATTCGAAGGACGTGAATAGGTGCACGTGAGCGCCGGCGAGGCGGGCGTGCTTAGGGGTTGCGTGTCTCGATGTGCCCGTACGGGCCCGAGACAGCATACCCAGGAATTTTCTAGCCGCATGGCGACGGACCCGAGCGACCAGCAGCCGGTGCGTGTCGCAATCGAGTAGGGTTCACCGAACGTCGAATTCTGTGGCAACGCCCTGGCCATACCCGACACAGAGCGTGGTCAGTCCGCGCCCTCCGCCACGCCGCCCGAGCTCATGGATGAGCGTCACCGGTAATCGCGCCCCGGAGGCCCCAACCGGGTGCCCGATGGCGATTGCACCGCCATTCACGTTGAACACGTCGTCGTCGAATCCAAGTTCCCGCTGGCAGGCCAGCGTTTGACTCGCGAAGGCCTCGTTCAACTCGATAAGATCATAATCTTCCGGGCCTCGACCGGTCCGCTCCCAGATGCCTTTCACGGCTGGGATCGGTCCGATGCCCATGATACGTGGATCGACGCCTGCAACGTTGTGGGCCCCAACTTCGGCGAGGATGTCGAGCCCGTGTTCCTTGGCAAAACCGAGCGAGGTCAACAGCGTCATCGAGGCACCGTCGCTGATCTGTGACGCGTTAGCGGCCGTAACAGTGCCATCTTCCTCGAATACCGGCGGGAGATCGGCGATCTTTTCCTTCGTCGTTCCGGGTCGGAGCCCTTCATCTGTATCGACGAGCCCTTCATCGGTTTCGATCGGAATGATTTCGTCATCGAAGCGGCCAGCGTCCGTGGCAGCACAGGCGCGCTGCTGGCTGCGAGCAGCGTATTCGTCTTGGGCATCACGACTCACATCATACTGTTCGGCGACCCGTTCTGCCGTGTGCCCCATCGGAAGGTCGTCCTCGTCATAGCGCTCAGCGATGCCCTCGTACCGGCGCATTGAGGGAATATCGACTTGCGTCATGTTCTCAACCCCGCCGGCCATAATGACGTCGTGTTGTCCGGCACGGATCGCATCAGCGGCACTATTGATCGCTTGGGCGGAGGATCCGCACTGGCGGTTGAACGTGGTTGCGGGCACCTTCTCGCCGAGTTCAGATAGCAGTGCGACCACTCGTCCAATGTTCGCGGCTTGACTCTCGACCGGTCGTGCACAGCCCATCATGAGGTCCTCAACATCCGTTCCCTCGAGACCGGTCCGCGTGAGGATTTCATTCACCAAGGGGATCGCGAGGTGTTCGCTCGCCACGTCGGCAAAAACGCCATCCTGCTTTCCCTGCGGCGTCCGGATCGCCTCGACTACGACAGGCGTGTTATCCTGCATATCACGGTATCGGCCTGCCGCCGACGTGAAGATTGCGGGCTCCACCCGCGAGACGTCTACTCCGGTCTGTCTGCTATCGCGTCTCGGACGATCGATTCGAGCGTGCCCGGCTCTGTTTCGTAGACGGTATACCCCTCGGGCGATCGTCGGCGCGGAATCTTCCCAACGGGCTCGCCATCGAGGCGGACTGACCACTGCTCCTGGTGGGCGCCAGCCAAGTTTGCAAAGTCGATGGTTACGCCGAATTCGGCTTCTAGTGGCTCGACGACCTCGTGAACAAGGGTCCCGTCGCGGAAGCGTGGCGGACGGTATGGGCGGAGGTCATGCTCCCGAAACTCCTCGACTGCCCGGCGCCACCAGTCCGGTAATTCCTCGAGGTCAACGTCCTCATAAGGATCCTCCGGGTCATCCCCCGGCGAGCGAGATCGCAGTGCCTCGATCGATTCCTCCGCCATGGCCCGACTTCGCCACCGGCGGGCAAAAATCCCGGCCCTAACGCACGACGTAGATCTCGCCGTCCTCGACTTCGACATCATATGTCGGCGCGACATACCGGTCGTCGTCCGGGCTTCTCCCCGTCGTCACGTCGAACTTCCAGCCGTGCCAGGGACAGACGACGTTCTTTTCGGTGGGGTCATACGTCCAAGACCAGCCATCTTCGGCCATCCCGTACCGACCGGTCAGCTCGCCCTCACACAGTGGACCACCTTGGTGAACACAATAATTCGCCACCGCGTAGTATTCGCCCTCAACGTTGAAAACGGCGATTTCGACACCGCCGACCTCGACGAATGCCCGCGATCCCTCTTCGAGGTCGGCCTCATTGGCCACCTTGTGGCGTTCCGACATCACTCGTGGGAAGACTGGGCCGGATCAAAAGTCGTTCGACAGCCGTCGGCAAGTATTAGGTCGAACCCGGCGAACGCGGGCCGTGAGCTTCGAGCACCTGCATTACGACGTCCGCAATCATACCGCGGAAATTACGCTGTGTCGTGAGCCCGTCAATGCGATCAACCTTGATCTTGCATCCGAGGTTACTGCCGCCTATCGCCGGGCACGCGATGATGACACCGTCCGCTCGGTCATCTTGACGAGCGAGTTCGAACGGGCCTTCAGTGCCGGAATGGATCTGGATATGGCCCACGGCGCCTCCGGGCTCGAACTCCGGCGGTTTCTTGAGACGTTCTATATGGAAATGCACGATCTCCAGTATCGCATGGGAAAGCCCACGATCGCCGCGCTTACCGGGCCGGCACGAGCGGCCGGCGTTACGCTTGCTGTCTCGTGTGATGTTCTCGTGGCGAGCGATACCGCGTCGCTTGCGTATCCGGAGATCGATGTCGGGGTGATTCCAGCAATGCACTTCGTCCACCTGCCGCGCCAGATCGGCCGGCATCGCGCATTCGAGTTGCTATTCACGGGCAAGTCCATCGACGCCGCCGAGGCCGAGCGCCTTGGACTCTACAACCGTGTTGTCCCCGCGGATTCAGTCCTCGAGGAGGCCCGAACCCTTGCGGCAACTTTCAACGAAAAGTCCTCGCTCGTCACCGAGCTCGCCCGCGATGCCTATGTCCGGGCCAACGATCGGGATTACCGGCGGACCATTGAGAACGTCGTCGATACGCTTGCGGTGATCGCCGAGACAGACGACGCCAAAGAGGGACTTGCGGCTTTCGCAGAGGACCGTGAGCCAGAGTGGCCAAGCAACGTTTAAGCGATCCCGGCTCCGTCCCGGAACGATGCGCGACTATTCGACGCCTGAACGGCGGGCTCCCGAGCGTAATGTGTCGATTACCGACGTCCGCACGTGTGTGGTCGAGGGGAACTTCGAGTGGAATCTGATCGAAGTTGAGACCGACGCCGGCGTTACCGGGATCGGCGAGGCGTACCGTGGGGGCGGTATACCCGAGATCGCTGAGTATACGAAGCGGTTCATCCTCGGTGAAAACCCGCTTGATCCTGAGCGGATCGTCCGGCTGATCATTCAGGAAATGTCGGGACACGGCGGCACGACTGGCAAGGTGGTCACAGCCGCATCCGGCATTGAAATTGCGTGTCTCGATGCTGCTGGGAAAGTGCTTGGAGTTCCCGTGTACCAACTCCTTGGGGGCAAATACCGGGACGAAATTCGAATGTATGCTGACTGTCATGCTGGCCAAGCCTATGCAGTGGAGGACGGTGCCACAGCCTACGCTGACGAAGAGGCGTACGCGCCCGAGGCCTACGCACGCGAGGCACGCCGTGTCAATGACATGGGATTTTCTGCGCTGAAATTCGACCTCGATATGGCTCGCGATAGTGAGCCGGATGCGACCAACGGACGACTTTCGAACGAGGACATCGAGCACAAGCGCCGCGTCGTCGCAGCCACCCGTGACGAACTCGGGGATGGCGTCGACCTCGCGTTCGATTGCCACTGGGATTATAGCGTTGAGAGCGCAAAGCGATTGGCTCACGCTCTCGAGGACTACGACCTCATGTGGCTCGAGGATGTCGTTCCGCCGGAAAATATGGACGCGCAGCTCGAGGTCACTCGGTCCACCCGAACGCCCATCGCGACCGGTGAGAACAGATTCCGCGTGCACGAACTGTCACGATTGATCCGTGAGCATGGGGTCGACATCGTTACCCCGGATCCGACGACGGTGGGTGGCCTCGCGGAAACCAAACGCATCGCCGATCGAGCGGAGGAGCAGTACATGCCCGTCTCGCCGCATAACGTCTGTAGTCCGGTCGGTACGATGGCGTGTGTCCACCTTGCCGCCGCACTCCCGACGTTCGACCTTCTCGAGTACCATGCCCTCGAGGTCGACTGGTGGGATGACCTACTGGACCGCGACAAACCACTCATCCAAGATGGGCGAATTACCGTCCCCGAAGCCTCCGGTCTCGGAATTTCCCTCGATCGCGAGGTAATGGCTGAACATGCGCTGGATGGCCGTCCCTGCTTTGGGTAGAAAATGGCACGACGGGAAAGCCCCGTCGCACCCGTGCGCGATCTGTCTGGATCGCCCGGTTGGGGAGCGGGCGATCCGGTTGGGGGGGTGAACCGGCGTGGCAGCCGTCGGGAACCGATCCCGTCGGATAATCCGACGTGCTGGCCACGCCAGGTGAGGCTAACCGATGGGTAGCCAAATATATTGTGGCCTATTTGGGGACGGAATGAAAGCTTTCAACCGTTGGACCGTTGCTTCAAGTTCGGATTTAACACCCTCTGACGGTGGTACTGATAGTCGTCGATACGGGGTCGGAGATCCACGCTGGCCGTCCAACACCCGGCGTCCTGCACACCTCCGCGACACTGTCGGGGTCTAGGAAGCGATCAGTCTCGATCGGCTTCGGTGCGACCGCCTCAATGTCGGGATTGAGGATTACGCTGTCGACTGCGGCGTGGACGACATGAATGCCAGTCTCGCCGAGTTCACGAGCGGCAGAGCGAGCGAGTTCGCGCTTTGCTGCACACGCACTCACAAATCCATGGGCATCTCCCATTCCATATCTCGGTGTCGCACCAACAACAAGGATCGATCCCCCGGATTCCTGCATTCGTGCCACCGCAGCGTTCATGCAGAGAAACGTCCCATAGCCGTAAACTTCCCAAGCCTCACGGAACGAATCGGCCGTGAGGTCACTCATCTCGTCCCAACCCCCCTCGGCACTGAATTGAATCGTAACTGCGTCTGGCGGGCCAAAGGCGTCGTCGACCTGCTCGAATGCCCTATTGACCGCCGTTTTGTCGGTCACGTCAGCAGGAACGGCAAGCGCATCGTGTCCAGCGTTGGAGAGGTCCGCTACAAAATCCTGAAGGTAGTCTGCAGATCGGGCCATCACGGCCACGCGGTATCCGTCCTCTGCCAGTGTCCAAGCGAGTGATTCCCCAAAGCCCGGGCCAAGACCACCGATCAGTGCCGTTCGAGCCATACAGCACCTCATCCCGGCGACCGGCAAAGCCGTTCGGGCGGGTACGTAACAAAGTCCCGACAAAATGACTTTTCCCGGTCTAACCGTAGGCTTCGCGAACGATGGATGGGCCCGGGCTGGGTTCGAATAGATGGCGTAAGCGGTCGATGGTGCTCATCGCAGTGCTCGGCGTCGGCGTCGGAGCGCTGTTGGCAATATTTGTCTGGACGGTCGCGCTCGGCTCCAGTGGGACTGTCGCCGTTGTGCCAGTCGACGGGACGATTGCCGGGCCTGTCGCGGAAGACTACAGTCAGCAACTCCGCCACGCCAGGCAGAATCCCTCGATCGAAGCCGTAGTCATCGTGAGCAACAGCGGCGGGGGTGGCGCGTCGTCGGCGGAGGAGATGTATTTCGAGACGAAGCGGACCGCTCGCGAGATGCCGGTCGTGGCGTCCGTTGACGCGGCGGCGGCCTCTGGTGCATATTACGCGATTGCGCCGGCAGACCGGATCGTTGCGAAACCAGCCTCTCGCGTCGGAAGCATTGGCGTTGTGGCCAGAGTGCCACCCGATGTCGAACCGAATGACCTCTTCGGAACCACCGGCCCGAGCAAGTTGATCGGTCTCAATGATCGCGAGTTCTTCCACGCGCTGGATGCGGTTCAGAACGCATTCCTCTCGGCTGTCATGGAGCACCGGGGCGACGAGTTGACGGTTTCACGGGCGGAGATCTCTTCGGGGCGGACGTATCCCGGACTGATGGGCGTAGATATCGGGCTGGTCGACGGGGTGGGCGGCACCGAAACGGCGATCCGAGACGCCGCTCGGATGGCCGGCCTCGAAAATTACGATGTGACCGTGCTTCGTTCGAATACGACCGCCAGGTTCGTCTCCCAGAACAATTACCTGTCATCTACCGCCCCTCGCAAAGCGACGGTCTCTGCCGAACGGCTGCTCGGCAACGGTTCCGCGCCAGTGTATTTGATGATGCCGGAGTCATATCTCGCGGACGCAATCGACGATGATCGGCTGCTTCAGGGGGCGACGGTTGCGAACCGTACCGGAAACGCGACCACGGGGGTGACTGGATGAACCACCGACACTCACTCACGTTCGCGGGCGCAGTCGTAGTTGCCTTTATTGTAGTCGTGGTCGGGGCGACCCTTCTGGCTGGGGCGGGTGGCGGGTTCTCCGCGACGGATGAACTCTCGACCGCGGAGTTTGACCCGTCGACCACGCTGGAGGATCCGATCCCAGTCGAGGGTAGTGTCGAAGCGTCGGTTGAGGCTGCAAATCGGTCGGGCACTGTGGTGATCGATCAGGGCCATAATAACGATCTGGAGCGACGCAATCTGCGACCGCTTGTGGCGGCACTCGGAGCGCTCAATCATTCGGTAACAATCCATGGCCCGGGCGATAACCTCACGGAGCAGCTCTCAGAGGCCTCGGCCTACGTGACCATCACACCGACTGAGCCACACCAACCCTCTCAGATCGATGCCCTCGAGGACTTCACAGCGCGAGGCGGCCGCGCCCTGGTTGTGGGCGAACCCGATCAGATCGTCTTCTCGGGGCCGTTCCCCACGCAGCGGACGGTTGCCACAACAGAATTGGGTGCTCGCTTCGGATTTTCGATCGACACCCGGTATCTGTACAATCTCGAACGCAACGATGCCATCTATAAACATGTGATCGCGGAACCGGCCGACGGGGCTGATCTCGAGGGCGTTGACCGGACGACGGTCTACACAGGCACGGCGGTCACCGCATCCGACGCCCAACCGCTGCTCGTGGCCACAGAGGGCACGACGCTTTCGGATGGGGGCAAGAGCGATGAGCACGTCATCGCGCTCCGGAAAGGGAACTTGATCGTCGTTGGCGATCGGACGTTTATGGACGATAGCCATCACGCTGTTGCCGATAATGAAGACTTCATCGCAGCAGTCGTGGAATTCCTCGCGCGGGGACAATCAGCCTGAAGGATTCAGGCGGCTCACTCCTCGCGGAGCCGCTCCGTGGTATCCTGATCGACCGCACGTGTCTCGGGATCGATCGCGACCCCATATGATTTCCGTGCACTCTCGATGGTGACGTAGCCGTCGACGACGTCTTCTCTGACGGCCGCTGGCGGCCGATCCGTCGGGACACCATAGCCACCGCCACCAGCGGCCCGGCCGACAAGCTTCGAGCCGGCTGGAAAGATCGTGTCGAATTTCGACTTCTTTTCGATCCGAGTGCCCTCGGGAGTGACATGAACCCACTGTGCGCAGCGGCCGGCATCTCCACCACATACGCCGAACGGAGGTACTTTTGTACGCTCACCGGTGACCACGATCCGGACATCCTCGTCGAATGCCACGGTCCGGCGCATTGCATTGCCACCCCGGTACCGACCTGGGCCACCGCTATCGGGTACAATGGCAAACTCAACCGTATGAAGGTACGGATAGTCCTCTTCGGTGCGCTCGATCGACTGGATCGCCGTATTGCCAACCGTCGACCGGATCGCATCGACACCATCTCGGTTGGCACACCCGCCGAGCCCGCCGATGGTTCGGTCCCTGCCCATTCGCCCGGTTTCTTCGTGGACGTAGGTGTATCCGTTTGCGCTGCCGGACCCAGGGCCGATAGCCACCGCGGGATCGACCGTCGCGACGGCCTTGAGGACGACGTCATAGACGCGACTGGCTGTCTCGTGATTTCCGGTTACGACCGGTGCCGGCGGAGTCGGGTTGACAAGCGAGCCCTCTGGGGCAGTGACCGACACTGGGCGGTAGATCCCCGACGTCCCGGGTGGGCCCGGGTCGAGCGTGACTTTCAGGGCGTAATACACCGCGTTTTTCGTGACACCGATCGGTGAGTTCACCCCGCCATATCGCTGGGATTCCGTCCCTTCGAAATCGACGTGGAGCTCGTCGCCGTCGACGGTAACCGTCACCTCGATCCGCGTCAACTCATCCTCGACCCCATCTCCGTCGATATAATCCGTTGCACTGTAGACCCCATCGGACAGGTCGGCGATTCGCTCGCGCATCCGCGTCTCTTCGTTATTCAGGACGATATCCATCGCGGCTTTCACCGTCTCAACGCCGTAGTGTTCGGCCGTCTCCTCGAGACGGTCATGTCCACGACGGAGTCCCGCTAATTGAGCTTTGAAATCGAGTTCACGGTTCTTCGGGTTACGGACGTTTCGCATGACGGTCCGATAGAGATCATCGTTCCGTTCGCCGGCGCGAAAGAGCTTCGCTGGTGGGACTCGGAGCCCTTCCTTGATCAACTCACCTGTATCCGTTCCATAGCTCGAGGGCGTCATGCCGCCGACATCGAGCCAGTGGCCACGATCGGAGGAGAAGCCGACGAGGGCGTCATCAACGAACACCGGCTGGACGGTGAGAAAATCGTTGAGGTGATTGTTGCCGGCGTATGGGTCGTTGTGAAAGATTACGTCGCCTGGCTCCAGTGCCTCGATCCCGCCGAGTTCGTCGAGAGCGGCCCGCGTCGCGGATATCTGGGTCGCAATATGAATTGGAATCACCCGCTCGGACCGACCAACGATTTCGAGATCCGGACTCAGGATGATCGATGAGAGGTCTCCGCCCTCCTGCCAGAGCGGGGAGTAGGCCGACTGCATCACCAGCGACTGCATCTCCTCTGCGATGTCGTGTAAGCGATTTCGCAGGATTTCGACCGTGGTTGGATCGATGTCCTTCCCGCTTCGCTGGCCCATCCGTCAGCGCACCTCGGATATCACAGATCGCGCATGCGGA
>JBDGPQ010000008.1:1523-3994 GCA_042219595.1 Haloarculaceae archaeon | reverse complement strand
GAACCATAACCGCGGGCAACGCCACGCCCGGCTATAAATCTCGTGACGGTCGTCCCTCAATATCGATTACGTTGAACCAGGCGCAACGCCTCACCCCTTGAGGGCGGGGAGGATGTCAAAGCGTCTCCAGAATCTGCTGCGTCACGTCGGTCGCATCCGCACGCAGTCGATCGATAGATAGACGCTGTTCTTGAATCGTTTCGGGGTCGCAACCGATTGCGTCCCCGATCTCTTCATCACCAAATCCGATGGCTACGAGCGCGAGCACCCGTGCTTGTTTCTCCGAAAGATCCGTCTGCGCAGCCGCCTCGGCAGCCCAGCACTCTGCACATCTGATGCGGCCCTCGAGGTGTTGGCGCCAGGGAAGCGGGTAGGCAGCGACAGTAGTTTCAGGTGGCTTAGCTGAGGCACCGCAGTCGTTGCACATCGTCCGTGTGCGCTCCGCGTACCGATCACGAAGCATCTGCGGGTCATGTATTTCATCCGGGTCCAGCGCCGCCATATCGATACACAGTCCGGCGGTGAGCGGTGATCAAACCCTCGGATCTCTCCCCCGAGACTGCTTTCCTGTGATACGAACCGGACGAGTCACCGTGCGCCGGTTGAGGATCTGTCGACGTCTGTCGGGGCGGGACCGACAATTGAACACCACCACGTCGGGCAATCCGCTGAAATGTGGACCTCACCAGACCCGTTTCACGACCGGCACCGGCCCCACGGTTCTGTCAGTCGACAAGTGGGACCGCCGCGGTCCCTTTCCCATGTTGGAGCGCCGTTCGTGCGCGTCTTGGTTATGTTGTTTGTCATGTTAATTTCGGCCGGTATCGAGCTTCTGAAGCTCTGAGCGGCGGGATGAACCGCGCGTCAGCACCTCTGGCTGGTCGTAGACCCCTTTGATTAGTGCGTGTTTCTTCCACGATGGCATCTCTCCCCGCCGTATCGCGTGGCCATCGGGGTTGATGAAGGACGCAGTCAGCGGTCACGAGGTCAGCGATGGCGTCGGCATCACCACCGACGAAAGCGGTCAGGAACGCTTCAATGAGCCTCTCATTTGTGCTCGGAACTACTGAACCGTCATCTGCTGCTGGCATGTCAAATCACCAATGTGAATGTATGAGGTATGGTAGCATAACTGTTGCCGTCAGGACGCTTCGGGACAGGATCGCTGAGGTCGGTGTCTACGGCTGCGACAGCGAGATACGCACTGTCTACTCAGGTCCGCTCGGACATTATAACAAGTGTCTGTCAGAAATGGTTGGCCGATATAGAGAATATATAGCTGAAACCCCTTGGTTCGATATGAGTGACGAGAGATATTCTGCTAATTACACTGATGGTCGGTTTGGGGCTATTGCTCGTGTTGATACGCTCGCATATCGGTAAACCAGTATATCTGTCTTGACTGTTTTGCCGGTTGCCGATTCAGGTGGAGGCGCGTCTGGGGGCGGTCGCACCGAGATCTGGACCGGCGGGTGTGAACGGTCGGTGCTACTGAACGATGTCCACGTCCATCAGCTGGTGAATCGGCTGTTTGTCAAAATCGTTCTTGTTCCTGGTCGCGAGCGTCGCACCCCGGTCGCGGGCGATCGCCGCGATCAGCAGGTCGGCAGTATCCAGTGACATCCCTGCATTCTGGAGAGTGGCCTCCATCTTCGCCGCCTCAGATGCAGCGTCCTCATCCAGTGAGGCGATTTTGTCAACACGCTGATTCAGTTGTTGCCGACGGCGATTCTGCATTGAAGGCCTGTAGAAGCTCAAGAACTCGTATAGGACGACTGAGGGGACTATCCACTGGTCGTTTTGGTGGTTTGACAAATACGAGATGACGTCCGGGTCCGGATTCGGCCGAACGAACCCATCAAGAACGTCATTGTCCAGACAGATCATTCGAGTCGCTCTGTCCGCTCCTCGAGCGATTCGTTCAGCTCTTCTCGCTTCTCTTTCATGTGTTCGCCGATGCCTTCATCGGCGAACCCGGCCATCTCTTCAACATCCTTCTCCGTCCGTGCCAGCCTTTCCAGTAGGTCGTCAAACGACTCTCCTTCCCGCTTTCTCGCTTCCAGCTTCCGCTTTGTCTCTTCGGATATACGGATGGAACTGCTCATGATGAATACAACGTATTCACGACAGGTATGTGTTGCGCCGGAGTCCGGCGAACCCGGTTGCGGCAACAAATTTGCGCTGTGCGGCCGATCCAGCGAAGAGTAGCCGAACGAAATCGCGATGCTGTGCTGACTACACAACCGGTACGATGCGTTTCCGCGCTCGCGGTCGGTCATGCCGAGCTTTGCGAGTTGCTGGATGAGCCCACCGTCACCAGTGAAGTGGGCGGCGGACTCGGTCCAATGGACGCGTATGTAGCCCTCGTAGCTGGTGATTCGGGACCAATCATTCGGCTCGGAAATGTGGTCGGGGTTGAGGTCCATCGCCCGGAAAAACTCTCGCAGCAGTTCAAGCAGATCGTCGGGATC
>JBDGPQ010000008.1:0-1513 GCA_042219595.1 Haloarculaceae archaeon | reverse complement strand
ACGTTGGTAGTGATGGCTTGGACACGAAGACACTCGGGCGTCCCAACGGGAGCACGCTGCAGAAGATCGCCCGTCTCAGCATGCTTCATCCTGAGGTATCCGGGTCGAAAATAGTGAGTGGCGTCACGATCGTTGCCGTCATCTTCGGCAACGAGCTGGTACTGATACTCGTAAAGCCCAACCTCGAGTTCTCCATCAGGGTGCTCGATTTTCCCATTCCACACATTTGGGATTGTGATGTTCCACTCGCAACCGAGCGCTTCGATCGGTTCGCGTGTTTCGTTGTCGTCAGGCTCGAAGACAGTGACACAGCCCCAATAGAGCTTGAGACCGGACTGGTCCAACTGAGGGAGAGCCTGGACCTTGTGGATCTCTAGGGCGGGAACCGTCCGGTGGACGGCACCCCTCACTCGAAACCACCTCCATTTGGAGAGACGACACGGTTATCCCCACTGGAATTCCACAAATCCGCATGGCCAGAAACAACGAGTTGCAACCAACGAACCCGCCCCCGAAGTCGAGTTTCTTCTGCCCAGCGTGTGGCTTCATCGGTAGTATCGAGCGAGATCTGCGTCTCTGTAAAGGACCGCTCCAGACAGTCTACTGCTGTCCGAGCTGCGGCACCAAACTCACGACTCGGCCGGATACACCACCAGACCATACTGGCCGCGATGGAAGCCGGTCGGCTTTCGAGGCGGACTGAGCACTCACTCATCGCCGGTGGCACCTCCGTCGGCCGCGAGAGAGCGGCTTTGAACGGTGCTCTCTTTCTCTCGAGTCCGCTCGTGCTCCAGGCACTCCCGGAGGCACTCCGGTTCCCAAACGATGGCAGCATGGGCCATATTCGACCGGGAAATCCGCCACAGGGGATTATGTGGACGTTATCGGACTCCGGCCGACGGGCTCCCGATCATCAAGACGGAACTCCTCGAGGATTTCGGGTGTGATGCCGACTACAATCTCGCAGGGCTCGGGGTCCATCTACGAATCATTGACTCCCTCGAGCTGCTGCACGCGCTGCTCGAGCGCGTTGATGATCATGGCTCGAGGGGATCTCCCCCGGATCGACGCGATACGCCGCTCGCCATCGATTCAGGCCAAGCATTCGGCGATGCTCGAGAGCCCCAGGAAGCGGGGGATGGGATCGAGTGGTCCGTCGAGGAACCGGGCCTGGGTCCTCGCCGAGCTGCTCGATCGGCCGATCTAGCCGAATCCAATCCGGGCCAGAGCGTTCGTTGGGATGGACAGCTCCATCAGACTCACGCCAAACACCTCCCGTCATCCAGGGCAGCACAGCGCTGCTCGTCTTCCACAATCGCAAAGCCACAGAATCGGAACACTTCCGGCTCAGATTCACCCCCGTTATAAACGAGGGGGTTAATTCCGCTTTTATTACTACCGGAAAATGGCTATACAGGCCTTGAGACCCTGATAATATCCATCCGATAGTAAGTGAGATGGGACCGCCGAGAGTCGAACTCGGGTCCGACGCACCCCATGCGCCGAGGATACC
>JBDGPQ010000063.1:57890-62156 GCA_042219595.1 Haloarculaceae archaeon | reverse complement strand
CCTTGAGATCGGGGGTGTCCCGCCGTTCTGGGAGGACAAGCTCTTCGGAGACGCCGGCGAGGTCATCGCGGTGGACATCGGGGATGTCACTCTCGAGGGGCTCCATCCATGCGCGCGGTGTGTTGTGCCCGCTCGCAACCCTGACACGGGGGCAGAAACACCGAACTTTCGCCAACGCTTCATCGAGCATCGTCGGGATACACGACCCTCGTGGACTGCCGGCGACAGATATGATCACGACTTTCGAGCGATGGTGACCGCGCGGGTACCGGATCCTGCTGTGGGACGGACAGTCGCCGTCGATGATCCAGTCCGGATCCGGGGCTCGCGCAAAGCGCAATGAGGGTTTTCCAGCGCCTTCGGGAATCGGGACGGATCAGGGCCTCGGCGACGACATCGCTTGGGGCGATGCTCGTATTCGTGTGGTGGCAATTCGTCCGGTTTACCGATCCTGTTGAGATGGTTGCCTGCACGACAGGCACCTGTCCGGTCCTTCGTCCGAATTGGATCGTGCTCGGCATGGCAGGGGCGGCGACATTCGTTGGGCTCGATTGGTTACGAAGATCAATCCCGACCGCCCAACCTACCGTGGGTGTTGTGGCTGCGCTGGTCGTATTCATCGTCGGCCTAGACGTTGTCCGGATTTTTGCCGTGCACTACCTCTCGGCCGGCCTCGTATCCGTCGAGTTTCTCGTCTTCGTGGTCGTCGGCCTCCTCGTCGCAGGCGTCGGAGCCCGAGAATGCTTCACGGCGGTCCGGCGAGTCACCGACACCTAATGATCGTGACCGCCGTCAGTGGCTTCTTCTCCCATTGGTGGTGACCCGCCGGCGACGAGCGCGTCATGATCTCCCTCGATCATATCGAGATTCTTCAGCGTATCCCGTTCCTCGAAGTCCTCGACAGCATCCATGAGGTCCTCTTGCGTGAGCGTCATGCGCTCTTCGGTGAGCGCGTCGAGCACCGCCTCCCGTAGGACAAGCCGAAGATCGCTGCCCGTCAACCCCTCCGTCCGTTCGGCCATCTCATCGGGGTCGAAGTCCGCGATCTCCATCTCGCGGGTGACAATCCTGAGGATATCCGCACGCATTTGCCGATCGGGTTTGGGGAAGTTGACGATTTCATCGAACCGCCGCCATGCCGCGGCATCGAGCTGGTCTGGGTGGTTTGTAGCGCCGATCAAGAGGACCTCGTCCTGGATCAAACTCACCTCGTCGATACTTTTGAGGAGGGTATTGACTGCACGTTTGATCGCCGCGTGCTCATCGGAAGCTCGTGTTTTTGCGACAAAGTCGAATTCGTCAATAAAGAGAATACACGGGGCGAGCCGCTTGGCGACCTCGAACGTCTTTTCGACGTTCTTTGCCGTCTCACCGAGGTACTGACTGGTGATCATTGACAGCTTCACTTCCACAACTGGCAGATGCAACCGCTGGGCCAGTGCCCGGGCGACGGACGTCTTTCCCGTGCCAGGCGGACCGACGAACAGCAGTTTGCCGATTTCGCGTAATCCGATATCTGCAAGGTACTGGCGGTGCTCGATCGCCTTGACGATTTTCAAGACTTCGCCCTCCTGCTCACCAGTGAGCACGATATCCTCGAGGGTTTGGTCCACCTCTTCAGGCGCTCGAATATCGACCAGATCGAGCATCTCTTCCTCGTCCTCGTCATCGAAGTAGTCCTCCAGCATCGCATCGATGACGGCTCGATCGGTGCGTGCCGGCCGCGTCCGCTCACGAGCCGCCTCGTGGGTGACGCCATCGAAGTCTTCGCCGAACTGCTTCGCCAGCGTCGGATTGTCGAGAAGCCGCTCAGCGTTTGTTCTGTCAGCGTACCACGACTCGGCCATATCCCGATCGGTAAACGAGATTTCGCCGGAGAAGTCGTCCCGGTCCGTGAACATCAGACCCGAGACGGCCTCCCAAGGTCGTTGCACGCCGGTCGCCGTTCGCGCTGCCTCTGCTGTTGGCGTCAGCGGCCGCTCGATCCGCCCGTCATCGTAGAAGGCCCGTCTGATGGCGGGCGGCAGATCATCTGCCTCGAGTGACTCGTCCTCCGTATATTTCAGCGCCGTCAGCACAAACTCGACGACGTCCAGCTCCGGATCGCTCATTCCCACCGAAATTGGCCGGCCCGCCGTATAAGCTCCTCGAAACCCGCCTACGCGGGGTTTATGGGCGATCGCCCGCGACGTCAGTGCATGCCAACACCAGTCGTAGCCGCCGCACGACGGACGCCCCAGGGGAAGGAGGACGGCGTTTTCGCCGATGTAAGAAGTGAAGATCTCTCCGTAGCCGTTGTCAACGACCTCCTTGATGCGACTGGTCTTGAGGGGGCGGACTTTGACGACCTCCTTTGGGGTTGTGCGCAACAGCGGGGTGAACAGGGGAATAATATGGCACGCGTGATCAGTGTACTATCGGATCTCGGCGAATCGGTTCCGGCTTCGACGATCAACCGGTGGTGTGCGTCTTCGGCTGAGGCTGTTATGCGCGCTGCGGATGCCATCGCCAACGGTCAGCGCGAGGTCCTCATTGCGGGCGGTGTCGAATCGATGAGCCGAGTCAAGATGGGTGAGAATTACGGCAGCGTCCATCCCCGGCTTGCTGAGCTCTACGATCTCGAGGACCTCACGATGGGTATGACCGCTGAGAAGGTTGCTGCTGAGTTCGACGTATCGAGGGAAACACAGGACGAATACGCGCTCCGTAGCCATCGCCGGGCTGCCGATGCGACCAATTCAGGCCGTTTTGATGACGAAATCGTTCCTATCCAGACTGATGAGGGGCGGATTGATCAAGACGAGGGCATCAGGTTCGATACGTCGTTGGATGCGCTTTCGGAGCTACCGCCGGTGTTTACAGACGGTGGCACAGTCACACCAGGCAATGCCTCCCAAATCTCCGATGGTGCCGCAGGGCTCGTAATCACGAGTCAGGAGTACGCCGCCGACCATGGTCTCGATATTATGGCTGAAATCGGCGCCCACGAGGTGGCTGGTGTTGACCCGACGATTATGGGAATCGGGCCGGTGCCTGCGACCCGCGCGCTCTGTGAACGTGTCGGCCGCGACCTGGATGAGTACGACCTCGTCGAGCTTAATGAGGCGTTCGCGAGTCAGTGTGTCTATTGCCAGCGTGAGCTCGGCTTCGAAGACGAGCGCTTCAACGTCAATGGAGGCGCCATCGCCATCGGCCACCCACTAGGCGCGACGGGCGCGCGATTGCCAGTCACACTCATCCATGAGATGACGAAGCGGGGAGCTGACCTCGGACTCGCGACGGAGTGTGTTGGATTTGGTCAGGGGGCGGCGATTGAATTTCATGCAGCTTAATTGCACACTGCGTTGAGGCGATCAGCGATCCATCGCCGTATCGGGGGAAGCATGGATCGACGCTGCTGTCGTGAGGCACTTGGTCGCCGGGCTCACTCTCCTGTCATGGACATCGCACGGACACTTTCCACACTCCCATTCAATGAGCTGTTAGGCATCGAGGTCACTGAAGCCGCGGACGGTCGGGCTCACGGGGAGATCGCGTTCGACGACAAACTTCACTCGGTCGAAGGCGTCGCCCACGGCGCCGTGGCGTATGCCCTCGCTGACACCGTCGGCGTCGCGGCAGTTCTTTCGGAAGGGTATCGTGTGGCGCCGACGATCGACATGCGCATAGACTATCTCGCGCCAGTGACCGGTGCAATCGAGGCGACAGCGACGGTCGCCCGACTTGGTGGGAGCGTTGCAGTGGTCGATATCGACGTCACCGAGAAGGAGAGCGAACGCGTCGCCACTGCCCGTGGCGTCTACAAAACCGGCGGCGATGGAAGCGGATCGGCCTGGGATCCGGAATCGTAATCCGCTTTCTGCCGATGTCCGAGGCGTCTACTTCAGAACTCTGTTGTTCACAGCTGCAGGAGTGTACTGGATCCACACCTATGTCGACTAGTTCCACACCGCACTACGGATCGGCACCCGGATCGAGAAGGGGTCAGCGTTTCTAGTCAGTCTGACACAGCTTCCATCGTTAATTCTTGTTGGGAATCATCCATGCCATTGACGAAGCCGACTCGGACGGCGTCCACCCCGTCGATGGCGGCGTATGATTCCACCTTTGTCCTGACGTCTTCGGGCGTCCCGGCGGCGGCGAGTTCGTCAAGAAGGTCGTCCGGAAGCCGCTCGGCCATCAGGTCCGTGTCACGCTCTGCCCATGCGTCTCGAATCGATTCAACGACGTCGGCGTAGCCCTGACGAGCCACTGAATCGCCATAAT
>JBDGPQ010000063.1:0-57880 GCA_042219595.1 Haloarculaceae archaeon | reverse complement strand
CCCATATGCGCCAAGGAAGAACGCAATGTGACTCCGGGCGAGCTCGCGAGCCTCCGCACGGTTGTCCGTGGCACAGCACCGCAATATCGGGCTGACACGGATGTCATCCGGATCTCGATCCCCGAGCTCAGCCCCTCTGCGAAGGTCAGCAAGCCGGTCGCGAAGTCCAGATGGGGTGAGCAGTTGTGGGATCCAGCCGTCTGCAAATCGGCCAGTCAGCTCCGTGCTCTTCGGCCCGAACCCGGCGACGTCGACGGGAGGCGGAGTCTCCGGGGGATCGCATTCGTACTTCAACCCACCAATATCGTAAATGTCGCCATCGTAGTCGACGCGGCCGCCATCGGCGACTTCACGAACGATCTCAATGGTCTCGCGCACCCGTCGGAGCGGCCGATCGAAGGACTGCCCGTGCCAGGATTCGGCAATCGCTGGCGAACTCGTGCCCAGGCCAAGGCGAAACCGGCCGCCGCTGACATCGTGCAGCGTCAACGCAACCTGCGCGATCGTCGTCGGCGCTCGCGAATACGGCGAGAGGACATCGTCGGTAATCCCGAGCTCATCGGTTCGCTCCGCGATAACTGACAGTGCTGGGACGACGTTCCAACCGCTGGTCTCGCCCATGCTGACATACTCGAATCCGTAGGACTCCGCCAGTTCGGCCCGGTCGGCAATACCGTCGATCGAAGCGTAGTCTTCCGGCGTGATCAGGAGGTCCGTAGTTGGTGACACGTCCGCAGGGAGCGCGGCGAGTGCCTTAAAGTCAGTCCGAACAGAGCGACATTCCCTCACGCACGCCATCGTGGCTGCCGACAAGCGTGAGGTGATCGCCAAGCGCGATCTCGTCATCAGCATCGGGTACCTGCGCCGCCCCTTCCTGCGGTTGGTGGAGCACGATCAGACATCCATCCGGGAGCATTGGTCCGATTTCCCGGATGGTTCGTCCATCCAGATCCGGGTTACCCACCACGACCTCCTGCACATCACCCACGCGGTCCACATCGTTCATCCAGTTTGCGAGCGCCGGACGCTCGATCTGGTTGTCGATCGCCCACGCAGCAGCCATCGACGAGCTGATCGTCCGCACGCCCAACTCCTCAAAGGCGTCAACGTTGTCTGCGTTGTTGGCCCTCGCGAATACTTGCTCGACGTCGAGCTTCGATTTCGCTAGTTGGGCGACGAGCAGATTGACATCGTCGTCGCCGGTGGCTGCCACGAGGATTTTCGCCTTTTCGGCGCCAGCCGAACGGAGGACATCCGTGTCGGTACCATCGCCCCATTCGACTGAAAAGCCACGGTTACGGGCCTGTTCGACCATCTCTTCGTCCTCTTCCACGATCACGACGTTCTCGCCCCTGTCGGCAAGGCGGTCGGCGAGCGCGCGGCCCACCTGTCCACCGCCGACGATGATTACTCGCATTGGTATCACGTCCAGGTACTCGCCGATCTGTCGCGCAAGGCCGCCCTCGAAGACGACCGTCACGAAAATTACCAGGAAGACGGTCCCGACGAGAAGGTCCGCCTGCCCAAGCAGCGCCGCTGCCTCCGCTCCGCTCGTTTCCGTTGCTAGATTTTGAAGATCGACCGCAAATAGTGTCGCCACCGAGGCTGGAATAATCCCCCGGGGGCCGACCGCGCTGACGAACAACTGTTCTCGGAATGTAAATCGGCCGCCGTAGGTTGAAACGAAAACCAGGAACGGTCTGATCACCAACGCGATCGCCGCGACGACGAGCAAGCCCGCCGGTCCTACGGCCAGCAGCGCATTAAAGTTGAGTAGCGCAGCTAATGCGATGAAGACGAACGATAGCACGAGCAGCGTGATATCGCCTTTGAAGGCCTCGATTTCCGCCTCGTACGGTACGTCAAGATTCCCAAGTATCATGCCCGCCGTTGCGACGGCGGCAACGCCTGCTTCACCACGTTGGTAATTGGCAATCGCGAACGCCACCAACGCACCCGCAAGTACGAGAAGCCGGGCGTTCTGTGGCGCTCGACCTGGGGAGAGATCGATGTATTTCAGGAGGTAGTAAACAACAGCGGCGACGACGATCCCCACGAGAACTCCTGTGCCAAGCCGGGCTGTGAAGTCCGCGATAATGCCGCCTTGGCCGGTCCCACCCGGTGTCACGACCTGGAAAACTGCAACCGCAAGAATGGCCGCCGTAACATCATTGACGATCCCCTCCGTTTCGAGAGCAGCTGCGACGCGGTCCCGCACCGGGACGACCTGTAATATGGGCGTGATCACTGTTGGGCCGGTCGCGACAAGCAGGGATCCGATCAGGAACGCCAGTGCCCACGTGGTCCCAAGCGCGAATTTGGTGACGACCGCTGTTCCGATTAATGCTATTGCCGCACCAATTGTGACAAGTCGGAGGGTCGCCGCCGGGGCCTCCCGAATACGCTCGATTTTGAGGTGGAATGCTCCCTCGAACACAATGATCGCGACTGCAAGTCCAACGATCGTCGGCAGGGCGTCCCCAAAGCTTGCCCGCGTCACGAAGCCCAACCCTTCCGGCCCAATCACGACGCCAGCGAGTAAATAGAAAATAATGCTTGGGACGCGCAACCGATTCGCGAGCAGCTGAGCGGCGACACCCAACGCGATGATCCCAGCGACCAGTAGGATCAGCTCGGTCGCTGCCATCCATCGGTTGCTGTGCTGGCGAGCGGTATAAACGCACCCACTCAGTCCGAACGTGCGAGGACGCCCCGTACGTTGAGCGCCTGCGTCTCACGGACGTGTTGCTCGCCCCATACCGCGGCGGCGTCCGACCACACATCCAGTTCATCAACAATCCCTGCAACATCGTCGGTGCCGGCGTCATCGATCGCGGCTTCGACCGTTTCAACCCACAGATCGAGTTCAGCGGCATATCCGTTCAACAGTTCGGCAGCTGGAGCCGCACCACAATGGGGGAATAAGAAACCAGACCGATCTAGCTCGCGGAGGCGCTCGATATCGGCCTGACACTGGCTGAGATCAAAGTTTGGCGGCGGCGTGGTTGGTCGCGGCCGGGCAAATTCCTCGACGTAGAGCCCGGCGGCATCGGCGACGAAGATACAATCACTCTCTGGATCGTCGAAGACGGCCTGGTGGGGCGCATGCCCTGGCGCATCGATAACAGCGAGCTTGCGACTGCCAAGGTCGATAGAATCACCCTCGCTGATTTCGACAACCCGCTTTTGCGGGACCGGCAGCGGTTCTGCATAATGATCGACCCAGTCCGGAACAGCACGTTTGGTCCCCTCCCAGAGCCGCTCGGGATCGATCAAGTGCCGGGCCCCCCGCTCGTGGACATACAGGTCAGCGTTCGGACATTCCCGGGCAAGGTAGCCAGCCCCGCCGGCATGGTCGAGGTGGACATGTGTTGGAGCGATGATCTGGAGATCCTCAGGGGCAATCCCGAGCGAGCCGAGCGCGTCGATGAGACCCTCGACGTTCGCACCGGTCCCCGTATCGATGACTGCTGGCCGGTCCGCATCGACCACGAAGACTGCGCCGTACCGCTCGACGCCGAACATTTCGACATCGACGGCGTAGATGTCGGCAGCGTCGCCGACGTCCACCGGAACGGGCTTCATACGCGCCGCTGGGCGTGACTCGAAAAAAGGCTGCCGTCCCGACCCGACACGGTTTTTTGGGGGCCCGGCGAATCCGCGGCCATGCTCGGCCGGCAGTTCGTCCGGGAGAACCCCGAGGCTGTACGAGAGGCACTCGAGCTCCGGGGTAACACGGACGTGGACCTCGATGCACTCCTCGAGATTGACGCCGAGTGGCGCGAGTTGAAGGCGCGTGGTGATGATCTACGACACGAGCGCAACGAGGTTTCCGAGCGGATCGGCGAGCTCAAACAGGCCGGCGATGAGGATGCTGCTGAGGCGGCCATCGAGCGCTCACAGGCTCTCAAAGCCGAACTTGAAGATATCGAGTCCCGGGCGGACGACCTCGAAGCAGACTTGGAATCCCGGTTGCTCGAGGTTCCGAACGTACCCCAGGAGGATGTCCCACCGGGCGAAGATGAACTCGACAACGTGGAGGTGCGCCGCGCAGGGTTCGAAGACCGGCGGCACCTTCCCGATCCGGTGATCCCGCATTACGATCTCGGCGAGAATCTCGAAATCATTGACTTCGAGCGGGGCGCGAAGGTCGCGGGTGGTGGATTTTACTTTCTGAAAGGGGACGGTGCTCGCCTGGAACACGCACTCATCCGGTTCATGCGCGATATCCACTATGAGCAGGGATACGAGGAGGTTTTTCCACCAATTCCTGTGACGTCCCGCTCGATGCGGGGTACCGGCCAGCTCCCGAAATTCAACGAAGATGCCTATCGTGTCGGCGGGAGTGAGCACGACGAATATACGGATGAGGATCTCTGGCTTTGTCCAACAGCGGAGGTCCCCGTGACAAACATGTATCGTGACGAAATCATGCTCCCGGAGGACCTCCCGATCAAACATCAGGCATATACGCCCAATTTCCGGCGAGAAGCCGGCGAGCACGGTACTGAAACCCGCGGGATTGTACGTGTTCACCAGTTCAATAAGGTCGAACTCGTCAACTTTGTGGAACCAGCAGCGAGTGACCAGCGACTCGAAGATCTTGTTGACGAGGCCACCGTGGTATTGGATCGCCTCGAGCTACCGTACCGGGTTTCGTTGCTCTGTGGAGGAGACCTGACATTCGCCTCTGCGAAAACCTACGACATTGAGGTGTGGGCTCCAGCAGACGATATGGAATATGGCCCGGAAGCGGGCGGCCGGTGGCTCGAGGTTTCAAGCGCGTCGAATTTTGAAGCCTTTCAAGCTCGCCGGGCAGGACTTCGCTACCGGCCCGAACGGCATGAGTCCGCAGAGTTTCTGCATACGTTGAATGCGTCCGGACTGGCGCTACCCCGTGTCATGGTGGCAATTCTCGAATACTACCAGAATCCCGATGGGACGGTGACGGTTCCCGACGCTCTCCAACCCTACCTCGATGGCCAACAACGGATCGAAGGCCACGCCTCTGTCGGTGAGAGCACACTCGGTGAGGGTTAGTGGGTATACGTCGTCAGTTTCTGCAAACGCCCAGCCTCAACAGTAAATACGTCGACAAAGGCGGCTATCCGGCGGCCATCGGCATCCCGCAGACGGCCCTGTACGGCGACCCCCTCCGGGCCGGTAAAGACGGCATCAATGGGATGGGTCGTTTCGGTCATCGGCCGTTCTGAACGCATGAATTCGACAAACCGATCGTTCCCTTCGATGGTTCGGTCCGGCCGCATGTGAACGAATCCAGGTGCGAGTAGCCCTGAAAGTGTGTCGTAGTCTCCCTCGTCAAGGGCACGGTAGTATCTCCGGGCCAACTCTTCGGACATGCTCCTCCTGTGGTCAGTACCCACTCAAACCTCCCGATCGCTCAATCCTCTCCGGACTGTCGCGCGACGGCCGCTCGAATCTCCGCCAGCTCGGCCTCATTGATCGTCGTTTCGTCGACACTGCCTCCGAACACGTATGATGGTTCGATTTCGTCCGTGAGTGGAACCGTAACGTCCAAATCACGGTCCGAGCCGTCAGCCATCTGTTCCACGGCGGAATCGGCCGCTTGGAGGAGTGCTTCCGGCGGGCTCGACGGTGGAAAGGTGGTTGGATCTGGCAGTTCCACTGACGCTGTAGATCTTAGCAGCTGCTCAGCGTTTCGGCGAGTCGATTTCGTGGCGACGACCTTGCCGGCTGCGCGGGCCGCTGCAGCATCCCCAAGCCAGCTTGTGGCCGTCTCCAACGCATTGCCGAGTGTCTGGGCTGCGCGGAGTGTCTCGCTGGCGGCCTCGTCATGGGCGAACCGGACCGCGATATTGAGGTGTTCGGTCGCCACTGCAAGGGTATCACCGGCGGCTGCGAACCGGCTACGGGCGTGCTCCCAGGCCTCGTTTACATATGCCCTCCGGCCCGCCTGGAGCGCTCGACGCCCTTCTGTGAAGCAGGCGTGACCAAGCCGGTAGCGTTCGGCCGCAGCTGCATCTCCGCCGGCCGATTCGACGACTGAGCGTAATTTCTCAACCGGCGGCGCATCGGTGGGCTTCTCTCCGACCCACCTAAACACGATATCACCCTGGGGCTCGACCACAAAGACCGCCCGCTGAGTCCGATACCCCGCCGTTGGATCAGTGGCTGCGACTCCGTATTCGGCTGTGACATCACCATGCAAGTCTGAGAGTAACGGCAGGGAGAGGTCATATTGCTCCGCGAATGCTGCGTTGCTATGAACGCTGTCTCCCGAAATCGCCAGGACCTCGACACCACTCTGAATAGCAAATACCTCCAACTTTTCTAGGACGGTTGAACGCTTATCGCAGCCCGGATTGAACGCACCTGGATAAAAGGCAAGAATAACGATGGAGCGACCGAGATGTTCCTTCAGACCGACTGGCTTCCGGTCACCCCTCACGACGCCCGGCAGCTCGAAGGCCGGGGCCGTGGCCCCCACATCACGCATCTCTCACAGTCCTTGTTCAGGGCGTACCTAAGCATGCCGTTCGTATCGACCGCCGAGCTCCGGGGCCCTTTTGGCTATTCCTCGCGTAACGGCGCCGTGGAGCTCCATGTGCGGTACGAGGGGGACGACGACCCGGAGAAATGTACCGCCCGGCGGTTGGCCCACCTCGGCCTTGCTTCGCTGCACCGGAATACCCGGGCTGTTCCCTCGGGGATCGTTCTCGACCCCTTTGCGGACCAGGCATTATCTCCCGCAGACCGTGAGTATGCGCCTGATCGACTCGTTGCTCTCGATTGCTCGTGGGAGACCGCCGAAGCCGAGAGGTTCAATCTGAAAGGGATACACCGGGCACTCCCATACCTTCTCGCGGCCAATCCAATCAATTTCGGTCACCCGTTTCGCCTCACGACGGTCGAGGCATTTGCTGGGGCATTGGTCATTCTTGGAGAGTCTGGACGTGCCGAGGATCTCCTCGACCCGTTCGCATGGGGACATACGTTTCTTGAACTCAATGAAGAGCCGCTCGAGCGGTACGCCGCGTGTACGGATTCCGCATCAGTCGTGGCCGTCCAGGAGGAGTATCTAGAACAGGTCGATGATGCGGGCGATTCCCCAGACGAACAGGAATGAGGCTCCAAGTGCGAAGAGCCACGTGAGCGCGCCGACGGCAAGACTGTCCCGTGCGAGTGCGGTGGGGATGGCGAAAACGCTCAGCACGAGCGCAATAATGATATGAGCCGGCTTGATCCCCAGATCGAGTGGCATGGCGAAAATCACCTGCGGCACGCCCTTGGTGCTGCCGGTCCTTAGTGTCGGCCGAACCCGATTCCGGGTGATAATTCGAGAGGACTCTCAGTCAGATCCGGAGCGGGTACTGGGTCGTTATAGCCGCCGGGTGCCACGTCGTTTGGACCATCTGGATAGAATAACGCTGCCAGTGTTTGGATCTGGCCGCGGCCAACGCCGAGCTCGAATTGCCCTCCCCCATAGAGCCGTATCTCCTCGCGCTCACAGTACTCCAGCACTTCGAACAGAGACGCTACTGTTCCGAATCGAGAGGGTTTGATGTTCAGCCATTGCGGTTCGAATGGCAGTGACTCGATCGAATCGATGCCAGTAATCGGATAATCCCAACTCAGCCGGGTAGCGTGTTCCTCGAGGAGTGATCGGGTGTCAGAGGTAACTCGGGCGTCCTCGACCACCGCGTCTGGGAAGGCCGTGAGGATTCGGTCGTAGAGAACAGGGTCAGGCGGATTATCCACATCAGTCCCCTCATAAAATCCCTTGAAGTCGAGAACACGGACCGCGCCGGTGTCGACGAGCGCCTCTATCAGCCCGTCGTTCCAGTCAGGTGTTGGATCCAGCTTGAGCTCAGTTCCAGGATGGGCTTCAAGCAATTCTTCGACCGGTCCGACATCTGGATTGTCGTTACGGAGACTCGGTGAGACCACGAACCGAACCGGATCAACTCTACGGTCAAGAACGTCTCCCAGTGACTGTCCTGCTTGCCGTAACGCCAGATCGAGCGCTGCGCTCTCGAATGCCCATCGTCGGTAGTGCCGACTCGTCTCACGCTGTGGAGGCTCCGGATGCAGCGTCTGCTCGTCAAGCTTCTCGGAAAACGAACTAATGGTATGGCTACCCACAACATCGAGTCCCGTCGTCGGGAACGGTTCGTGATCGGCAGTTTCGTAGGTCACATCCTCGCCACGACCGGCGGTGTTTCCGCTCTCGAGATGAACCTCTGTCGTCACCCTGGTAAAGCCGGCAGCGGTTTCACGTTCGAGTCGTAGGGCAGTCACATCGTCTATCGTAAAAGTAAGCTCCGCAAGCCGCTCATCCATACAGCCAAGACGTGATCGGGAAGCAAAAGGACGTGGCCAGAAGAACGAACCCTTAACCACTTCGCCCGGATAGACGTTCTATGGCCTCTTTCGACGCCGCGGAAGATCGACTCTTCCGCACACAGATCTGCATGCGGTGTAATGCCCGCAATCCTGAGCGGGCGGATCGCTGCCGGAAATGCGGCTACGGAAAACTACGGCCAAAAGCCCGAGAGCGCCGTAGCGCTTAGACTACCTCGGGATCGTCGGCAATTAGGCCGTCTACGCCGGCCGCGCGCATTGCGGCGGCAGTTTCGCGTTCGCGGACAGTCCAGGCGTTGACGGCGAACACTACTGACTGGGCCCGACGGACACGCGAGGCATTCACGAGCGCTGTTGGGACATGCAGCGCCACCGCTCCAACCGAGCGGGCGAGATCGACGCCTTCACTGAACGATCTTGGAGCGCCCTCGGGCCACGCATCCGACGCTTCCGACGGGGGAACGACGAGGACCGCGGTTGCGAAGTCTCGCGGGAGAGCTTCGAGGATGGATGGATTGCTGCTTGATACGAGCGTTCGGCTTCCATAGGATCGAAGGAGGGACAGCACGTCCTCAGTGAGTCGGTCGACCTTGAGATCGGCAACGATCGGTCCCGAGAGTGCTGCGAGCACCTCGGCGAGAAGCGGGATCGTCGCTTCGGAGTCGCCAATTGACATCGACCGGAGATCGGCAGCACTGAAGTCCCGTACACGACCGCGCTCGCCAGTGAGTCGATCGACGCGCTCATCATGGAACACCACAGGGATATCATCCTCTGCCAGCCGAATATCGAACTCGACGGCATCAGCCCCGGCCTCAGCTGCCGACAACGTCGGCAAAGCATTCTCCGGGCCGATCGCAGCGAACCCCCGGTGGGCGATCAGGTCCACGACATCAATCCCCGTTCGGATGTCGAAAGAATTTCGGGGCGTCCGCTCACTCTACACCATTCAGCACCATTTGACGGTGTTCAACGACAGACTTTTGCCCGATCGCCACCTTGATTCCTATGAATGGCCCCCACATCGGCGAACTCCTCCGCGCGCTTGAAGAACACCTTGTTCTGTCCGCGGTGTGGTCACGAAAGTCCAACCGACGGCGACTGGCAGGTACGGCCTGGTTCGTCGACCGACGAGCTTGCCTGCCCGGTCTGTGCAGCACAGGTTGCCGCCGTCGCTCCGCGATGCTGATCTTCCCGGATTCTATCGGCAAATACCTCTGATTCTACCGATTATTGAGAGTATCACTCCTCGGGATACTTCGGCTCCCGTTGTTCGGCACGTTCGAGCGCTGTCTCGACGACATCTCGCACATCGCCATGGAACACACCCCCGTGTCCCGCGTAGAGATCCTCGACCGAGCCAGGCATCCGATCCAGCAGCTCTCGGATGCTCTCGATGAGCCGGTCGCGGGACATTCCAGGCCGGTCGGTCCGGCCGAAGCTGCCGTAATCGAAGGCCCCGTCATCGTGAACGACGACATCACCCGAGAATAGTGAACGTCGGCCGACAAATGAAACATGGTCGTCTGCATGACCGGGCGTATAAACCACCTCGCAGCGCTCGTCTCCAATCCGTAATTCGTCCCCATCGGCGAGCGTATGGGTCCGCAGGGGATGCTCACTGTAGGCATGCACTTCGGGGTCAAAGGCGTCGACAACGTTCTCCAGTTGCTCGACATGGTCACCATGCTGGTGGGTAATCACCACCCGCTCGACGTCCTCAACGTGCTCCTTGATGGCTGCCACGACGCCATTCATTGCGCCAGCGTCGACGAGTGTCGTAACGCCATCGGCAGCAAGGAAGACGTTACACGTGAACGTTTCCGCATCGGCAGTAACGTGATGGACGGGCATGGACGGTTTCGGGCGGCCGCTGGTATCAAGCCCGGGGGTGCCGAGTGATTTTTCATCCCCACTCCCCAAGTAGATATCAGCATGGGGTTCGGCAGCTACGACGAATCGGAACAAGAAAACCAGGAGTACGACACGGACTTTGACGACGAGGAGGGCGTCGACACCGGCGAGGCTGCTCACGAAGGTGAAGTGGAGTACGAATTTACCGCCTCGAACGACGAGCTCCTCGACCGTCTCAAGGACATCAAGGAGACGTGAAGGCCGGGGCGCGAGCCCTTGGCGTTGCCGAGTCGTATGACGGCACCAAGAGTACGCTGGCGGGCGCCGTCGTCCGCGCCGACAGGGTCGTCGACGGGTTTACCTTTGCAACCTGTACCGTCGGTGGATTGGACGCCACCGGTGCCATCATCGACTGCTGGAGACGCCTGGACCGCGATGATGTCTCGTATCTATTGGTCGCGGGCATCGCCCCCGCTTGGTATAATGTCGTAGATCTTCACCGGATTGCTGCTGTGACCGACAGACCCGTACTGAGCGTGAGCTTCGAGGAAAGTAAGGGTCTGACCGAGCCGATCAAATCGGCATTCGACGGTGAGGATGCGGATCGACGACTCGAAATCTATCACGATCAGCCGAAACGTCGCCGAGTCAACCTCGACGGCGAACCAGCCTTCATACGGGCTGTCGGTATCGACCCAACTGCCTCGGAAACGGTGGTCCGTGCTTTTACTCCGGAGGGCGGTCGGCCTGAACCCCTCCGCATCGCCAGACAGGCTGCCCGTGCCGCCGACACCTTCCGCCGTGACGGATAGCCCTAAGGGGAGTGGCCGTCCGTGACCGATATGGAAAGGCCGCCGGCAAAGATGGAGGGCTTGGCTGTCGAAGGCTGCGAACGGTGTCCGGCCCTTGTGGAGTCCCGGTCTCAGATTGTGAATGGTGCCGGCGACCCGAATGCCGACCTCGTATTTGTAGGTGAAGCTCCCGGCCGAGAGGAGGATGCTCAGGGGGCGCCATTCGTCGGGCGAAGCGGCGAGGTACTTACCGCCGCATTACGTGAGGCCGGTCTCTCTCGCGCGGACGTTCGCATTGCCAATTGCGTGCGGTGTCGACCACCGGACAACCGCGATCCCAGGGTCGGTGAACTCGACAATTGTCGCGAGTACCTCGAGTATGAACTCACCCGGATCGATCCTGAACTCGTAGTGACGCTCGGTAAAGTCCCCGCTGAACACCTCCTCGACCGTGATGTCGCGGTCACGAGCGAAGCCGGCGAAACCTATCGAGCGACGCTTGGCGGTGCTGAGCGTCCGCTCATGATCTGTCTCCACCCGGCGGCGACATTATACGATGCAAGCACGCAGGAGCTCTTCGAGAAGACTATCGCGAGGGCGGCAGATACGGTCACACCGGGTGGGCAACGGCGTCTCGAGGATTTCTAACGGGAACGCTCTTGTGCGCGGCGGCCCGATCTTTTACTGATGAGCACGGCTGCAGGCCCAAGCGTTGCCGTGGTCGATTACGGACTTGGGAACTTACGCAGTGTCACTCGGGGTTTGGAGCGAGCCGGAGCAGCGGTCGATATCACCGACGATCCGGAAACGATCCGGACGGCCGATGGAGTCGTCCTGCCGGGCGTTGGAGCCTTTAGCGAAGGGATGGAGAACGCCGAGCCGTTACGGGAGACGCTCCAGAGTGTCGCGGCCTCTGCGACACCGTTGTTCGGCATCTGTCTGGGTATGCAAATGCTCCTCTCAACGAGCGAAGAGGCCGCCCACGCTGGGCAGGGCGATGCAAGGGGTCTCGGCTTGATTCGTGGGACAAATCGGCGCTTTCGTGGGGACCTGAAAGTGCCACATATGGGGTGGAACCAGCTTTCAGTCCAGCGTGACCACCCGTTGCTAGACGGTGTGGATGGTGAGTACGCCTACTTCGTGCATTCGTACTACGCTGTCCCAGACGATGATACAGCCGTGATCGCGACGACGGACTATGGAGTTGACTTTGCCAGCGTCGTCTCCGATCAGGCGGGAACGGTCTTCGGGACCCAGTTCCACCCGGAGAAATCCGGCGAGACCGGTCTGAAAATCCTCCGTAACTTCGCCACGCTCTGCGAGGCACCACTCCCGAACGGATGACTCCGAGATCGGTGACGCGAGTGTCACTGGTATGACCATAGCGGAGGCCCCTCAGCAGCGAGTCGGTGAGACTCCGTATGAGGTGATCTACACGGAGAATTCTCTACAACTGCGACGATACGAACCGCCAGAGCGGTGCCATCAGACACCCATCCTGGTGGTTTATGCCCTCATCAATAGGCCATATGTGCTTGATCTTGAGACAGACCGGAGCGTCATCCAGCGACTTCTTTCGGCCGGTTTCGTCGTCTATCTTGTCGACTGGGGCGAGCCGACACGGCTGGATGGTCACCTCGGTCTGTCTGATTACGCTGGCCGGCTCCTCCGTAATTGTCGCGAGGCAGCTCTTAATGACGCCGGGGCCAGCGACTGTCACCTCCTTGGGTACTGCATGGGGGGTACAATTGCTGCGGTACACGCAGCCCTCGACACGACACAAATCCGTACACTGACAACGGTCGCCGCGCCAATAGCGTTCGATGGGAAGGGTGGAATTCTCGAACTATGGGCGACTTCAATCGATATCGAGCCGTTGCTCCAACGAGTCGCACTCGTTCCAGGACAGCTCTTAGCGCGAGTCTTCGCCGCAGTGGATCCGATAGAGAACACAGTTGGCAAACTTACTGATCTCGCGACCCGATCCGGCGACGCCGCGGCTATTGCCACATTCCTCCGGATTGAGCGGTGGATTTGGGATAGCGTGGATGTCCCGCGAAAGGTTTTCAGAGACTTCGTTATCGACCTCTATAGCGAGAACAAGCTCGCGACCGGACGCCTGAAGGTCGCTGGCCAGCGCATCGATCTGGGCGATATCGGAGTTCCCCACCAGCACATCGTCGGTGAAGCCGATGATCTCGTTCCGCCGGCGTCGACACGGCCACTAGCAGCCGCAATTGACAATCATGACGGCCGGGTTGTCGAATTCCCCGCCGGTCATGTCGGCCTCTCGGTTTCGGCCCGAGCGCACGACGACCTCTGGCCGGGGGTCGCTACATGGTTAGCCGAGCGGAGCGTTCCCGTGGAAACCCCGACCTCCGATGAATCTGTCGTCCGAACAGCCTCGGGCTCCAGAAACTCGTAGCACGTGTTCACGGGTGGTCATCGGGATTGGTCTTTCCAACGCGAGCGGACACTGATTGATTTAGGATGGCATCTGTGTAATGGACGGCGTTCTCGCTGACCCTGCATGAGGCGCTTGCGTCTAATAGTGGATGCTCTGTTGCAGTGCACCCAACGCTGCCTCGTGGACAGCCTCTGAGAGCGTTGGGTGGGTGTGGATCGTCGCGGCAAGGTCCTCGAGAGTCGCGCCCATCTCGATGGCGAGCGTGACCTCGCCCAACAATTCGGAGACGTCCGGTCCGACAAGCTGGGCACCAAGCACGAATCCCGCCTCACCATCGGCGACAAGCCGCACGAAGCCATCCGCCGCGTCTCGAGTGAGCGCTCGTCCGGACGCCCGTAGTGGCATTTCACCGATAACGGGGTCAAACCCCTCTTCACGAGCGGTCGTCTCAGTCAGACCTACGGTTGCGATTTCAGGATCCGTAAACACAGCCGCAGGCATTGCCTGATAATCCAGCGCGGCCGGCTCCCCTGCGATTCGCTCGGCGGCTACCTCGCCCTCCCGGAAGGCGGCATGGGCGAGCATTGGTTCACCTGTCACATCGCCAACTGCATAGATGTCCTCGATGTTCGTTCTGGCCGCCTCATTGGTCGTGATGGCCCCATCCTCGTCGGTATCCACGCCGGCGGCGTCCAGTGCGAGTGTATCGGTCACTGGCGCACGCCCCACCGCAACCAAACAGCGATCACCGTTGATCGTGACCTCACCATCCGGTCCCTCCGCCATCACCCTGACACCATCTGCCGTCTCCTCCCATCCCGCTGCACTATGCTCCATATTCAGCTCTACGCCAAGCTCAGATATCCGATCGGTCACGACTTGGGTCACGTCCTGGCCGTAACCCGGGAGGGCTTCGGGCAGCTGCTCGATGACTCGGACGTCCGTGCCGAGTTTTGCAAACACCGTTGCGAGTTCCATACCGATATACCCAGCCCCGACGATGACCAGATCGTCAGGCACTGAATCGAGCCCCATCGCGTGCCGGGAAGAGATAATATTTTTACCGTCGAAGGTAAAATTTGGCAATTCGATCGGTTCACTTCCAGTCGCGATGATCGCATGCTCAAACTCGATGGACTCGCTTCCCTGTCCCTCCCCACCGTGAACTACACGCGCCGCTCCTGGTCCGGTGAACTCCGCGCGCCCTGAAATCAATTCAACGCCTGCCCGCTCCAGTAAAGACTCCACGCCGCGTGTCAACCGGGTCACTAATTGATCCTTCCAGCCAATCATAGCGGCGAAATCTACCGCAGGATCGGCATGGATGCCGATCCCCTCAGCAGTCCCTGCTTGGTGGGCAATGTCAGTCGCCGTTAAAAGCGCCTTCGAGGGTATACATCCATGATTCAGGCATGTCCCCCCGTATCCTTCCATTTCGACGAGTGTGACATCGAGATCCAGCTGGCCGGCGCGGATCCCGGCGACGTAGCCCCCCGGCCCGCCGCCAATCACCAGCACCTCGGTGCCCGTGGTGACGTCTCCGACGACCATGTCTCGCTGTATAGTGGTGATGCCTTGAGTCTGCGGGCTCCTGATCGGTTAGTTAGCGATGTATGACAAAAAGCGCGAACCTGATCCCTACACACCCGCGAAGATTGGACCGCCTACTCGAATCTGAAAGAGTTGCCGTTCCGAACTGCAGCATCCTGGGACCCCATGTTCCCTCGCATGGGTATTCTATTCAAGCAAGAGCAGGCTGGGAGTCTCCAGGTACTTGATTACAGTGTTGACAAAGCCGGCTGCTTCGGCACCATCAATCACGCGATGGTCGATCGACAGGGATAGCGGTAACGTGGATTCTGCCACGAGTTCGCCGTTTACGACCGCAGGACGCTGTTCAATCGCGCCGAGCCCAAGGATGGCTGTCTCGGGATGATTAATCAACGGTGTGGCATATTCCCCACCGATTGCTCCGAAATTCGTGACCGTGAAGGTACTTCCTCGCAACTCTTCCACCTCGATCGACCGATCCTGTGCTCGTTCCGTCAAATCCCGAATCTCTCGAGATAACTGCAAGAGCCCCTTTTTATCGACATCTTCCACAACCGGCACCATTAGGCCCGCCTCCGTGGCGGTTGCCACACCGATATCGTAGAAGTGTTTATAGATGACCTCGCCGGCCTCTTCATCGAGACTGGTATTCAACACTGGGTACTCCCGAAGTGCAGCCACGACGGCTTTTAGCACAAACGGCATGTAGGTGATACGATCACCCTTTTCGGACGCCCGCGCGTTTGCGGCGTCCCGCGCTTCAACCAAATCCGGCACGACCGCCCGGTCGTGGTGGGTTACATGGGGAATAGTAAACGCGGACTCAGCCATCCGCTCCCCAATGGTGCGCCGGATTCCCCGGTAGGGCTCTCTGGTTTCACGCGCATCACCCGACGCCTCTCCAGGCGACGGTGCACCCGATGAATCCGCAACTGTTTCAGCATCAGCTGCTTGTGCAGTTTGTTGGGCCTCTGCGTACGCGGAGACATCCGTCCGCTCGACAAAGGCCTCACCATCACGAGTTTTCTCAGTTGGGACGGCGTCTATGTCGATATCGAGTTCTTCGGCGAGACGTCGCGTCGCGGGGGTGGCGAGCGTCCGTTCACGGCGCGGGGTTGAGGGCTTGGTTGAAGCATCTTTACCAGCCTCGCTGGCGTCGTCAGCACGGGTGATGGCCGGCGTCGGACCGGGCTCCTCATCGGTTTCCCCAACCTCCGCCTCCGGAGCGACAGCAGTGATGGCATCCGCGACCTCCTCGTCTGCCGCCCCGCCCGTGCCCGCGGCTGCCTCGACATCGGCCTCAGTGATCCGCCCGCCCGGTCCTGTTCCGTTGATATTCCCGATATCGACATCTAATTCTCGGGCAAGTCGGCGGACACTCGGCGGTGCGAAAACCCGACCGCTACTTACCGATGCACCGGATCCTCCATCATCGTCACCAGCTCCAGCTTCTGGTGTCGGTGCTTCGCTGACATTGGATTTCGAGGGGTCTGCTGGATCGATTGTAATGATCACAGTTCCGACCGGAACGACATCCCCCGGTTCCGCGTGTAGGGTCTCGACCGTACCCGCAACTGGCGATGGCAGGTCCACGACGGCTTTATCCGTCTCAACCTCCGCGAGAACCTGATCCTCTTCGATTTCGTCGCCCGGTGCCACATGCCACTCGAGCAGTTCGCCCTCGCTAACACCCTCGCCAACATCGGGGAGACGAAATTCGAACATCAGAACTCCACCGTCTCACGGATGCCGTCGGCGATCCGTGCCGCCTCCGGGAGATAATAGTCTTCCAGGGCGTAGAGTGGAAACGGCACGTCGAAGCCTGTAACCCGGCCGATTGGCGCTTCCTGATAGAGCAAGGCTTCCTCCTGGAGCGTCGCGATTAATTCACCCGCTAATCCACCAGTTTTTGGGGCTTCGTGAACGACAACTGCTCGGCCGGTTTTCTCGAAAGACTCGACCAGGGTCTCCTCATCGAGGGGTGAGAGCGTCCGGAGGTCCACAACTTCGCAGTCGATCCCTTCGGCGCTGAGCGTCTCTGCAGCCTCAAGGGTCCGCCGTGTCATCGCTCCCCACGTAAAGACGCTGACGTCCGCACCCTCTCTCCGGACACGCGCCTCGCCAAGCGGTACCGTGTAGGGCTCTTCCGGAACCTCTTCCCGGAACGCTCTGTAGATGAGTTTCGGCTCGAGGAATATGACTGGATCCGGATCGCGAATGGCACTCGCGAGTAGTCCCTTCGTGTCATATGGCGTCGATGGTATGACTACTTTGAGTCCAGGTTGATGGACAAAGAAGGCCTCCGTCGACTCTGAGTGGTGCTCCGGCGCCCGAATGCCACCTCCGTAAGGTGCACGGACCACGAGCGGAACGGAGAATCGACCACGCGACCGCGTCCGGAGCCGAGCCGCGTGAGACACGATCTGGTCAAAGGCCGGATAAATAAAGCCCATAAACTGAATCTCCGCCACGGGGCGAAGGCCATAGGCCGCCATGCCGACAGCTGTTCCGACGATCCCGGACTCTGCGAGCGGCGTATCGATAACGCGATCTTCACCGAATTCCTCGTATAGGCCTTCGGTGGCTCGGAACACCCCACCGTTTTCTCCGACATCCTCGCCCATAACGAGAACATCATCGTCCCGTTCAAGCTCACCACGGAGCCCTTCACGGACGGCCTCGACAAGTGTCCTGTCTTCGGTCGAACTCATGATTCCAACACCTCGGAGTCACCGTGATCGGAGCGCAATTGTCTGAGGTATGCTCGTTGCTCCGACAGACGCTTTGGCATGTCTGCATACACCGAGGCAAACATTTCGTCGGGTTCTGGTCTGGGATGTGACTCCGCGGCGTCGATCGCCTCCGCGACCGTCGCTTCGACGTCGGCTTCAATACTATCAATTCGATCGTCATCGAGGAGTTCACGTTCGCGAAGGAACGCTTCCAAGCGCGGGATCGGATCCTTTCGCCGCCATTCCTCGACTTCCTCGTCATCACGATATACGGATGGATCGTCCGCCGTCGTGTGAGCTCCAAAGCGGTACTGAACTGCCTCGATCAGGGTTGGCCGACCGGTTGCTGATTCTCTGGCCCGATCGAGCGCCTGTTTCGTGACCGCATACACCGCCAACGGATCCATCCCATCCACTTGCACACCCTCGATCCCGTAGGCGATGGCCTTCTGCGCGAGGGTTTCGCTTTTCGTCTGGCGCTCCCGGGGCACGGAAATGGCCCACTGGTTATTATTGCAGAAGAACACAGCGGGGACGTCGAAGACGCCAGCGAAGTTCAGGCCTTCATGAAAGTCCCCCTCAGACGTGGCACCGTCGCCGAAATAACAGAGAAACGCTCTGTTCTCGCCTTGGAGTTTTGAGGCCCACGCGGCACCGGTAGCATGGGGGACCTGTGTGGCGATTGGAACGGCGACGGTGAAGGAGTTGACCTCCTCAGGCGCTACATTGCCATCCTCTGAACCCATCCAATATAACATGATATCCCGCAGTGGCCAGCCGTGAATGTGCGCGGCGATGTGCTCGCGATAGCTCGGAAATAGCCAATCCGATTCCGCCAGCGCACGGGCGCTACCGACCTGTGCACCTTCCTGGCCCGCCATAGGGGGATAAGTCCCCATCCGTCCTTGCCGCTGAAGGTTGACACAGCGATTGTCGAAATGCCGCCCAAGTTTCAAGTCCCGGTACATCCCCACAAGCGCCTCGTCCGACAGGTCTGGGAGTGTCTCCCCCGGCCGAACCCGGCCATCCTCGTCGAGTATCTGGACCCGATCGGTTGGGTCGCGTTGACGGAGGCTCACGGGCACCACCCGTGGACTGCCGACATATCATCGACTTGGGAAGCCCGCGGCTTAGTGCTTTCCCGGTCGTGTCGCAGACCAACCACCCAAAGCATCAGAACCCAAGCGACACTTCGAACCATTGCACCGATATCCCCCATCGAGTGGATTCCGAATCCAGGAGTCGTTCACAGCTAGCCTTCGCTCGCACCGTCCGAGAGCGCCCGCTCGACGAAGAGTTCACCTGCTCGATATGACGATCGAACCATCGGTCCGCTCGCACAATATGCAAACCCGAGCTCGTTCTCGGCAACGCGCTCCCATGTGTCAAACACGTCAGGATGCACAAACTCGCTGACCTCAAGGTGTGATCGCGATGGCTGGAGATACTGGCCAAGCGTTAGCATATCCACCCCGGCCGCTCGGAGGTCACGCAAGGTCTGATAAACCTCATGGGCGTATTCGCCGACGCCGAGCATCAGTGATGTCTTTGAGAACCCGTCGAACTCCTGGTTGAGTTGCCGAAGAACCGCCAGAGACTGGCCATATCCAGCTCGGCGATCGCGAACTGGCCATTGAAGCCGCTCCACTGTCTCGACATTATGTGCTATGACGTCTGGCCCGGCTTGTATTATTTTTCTGATAAGTTGAGCCTCCCCTTGAAAATCTGGGATCAATGTCTCGATCCGGATCGACGAATCTTGCTGCCTGATCGCACGGATCGTCTCAGCGAAGTGGCCGGCACCTTGATCCGGGAGGTCGTCGCGGTCAACTGAGGTGAGAACAACGTACTCAAGCCCGATCTCTGCAACCGCATTCGCGACGTTTTCGGGTTCATCTGGATCGAGCGGGGCCATCCCGCCGGTCTCAACGTCACAGAAGTTACAGCCCCGTGAACACCGGTCGCCCATTAGCATGAACGTCGCCGTCCCCGGTCCAGCTTCGCCGATGCCTTCGGCGTCCGGCGGCGCGTTCGCTCCCCCCGACCAACATTCACCAAGATTCGGGCAGTTGGCCTCCTCGCAGACCGTATGGAGATCGTATTCGCGAAGGGTTGCCTTAATTTCCGCAAACCGCTCCCCCGCAGGTGGTCGGGTTTTCAACCAGCCGGGCTTTCCCGCGCGGCTCATCATCGAATCCTTGGGCCCCCTTCGCTAAAACCCACGGGATCACTTCCACTCCGCTATGCCAACCTCTTTTTTCAGCTCTCTCTACCGAGTAAACGTGTCGCGTCTCGTCGACGGCCAGGACGCTGTAGCGGTCGCCGACGTTCTTCCCGATTTTACCGAGGCTTTCGCTTTCGAGCGATTTAATCGCGTTCAGGCCGCCACGATTCCTACTCTACTCGACCGCGATGACAATGTCGTCGTGAGCGCACCGACTGCAAGCGGTAAGACCGCTATTGCAGAAGTCGCAATCTGTAATACTCTCAAAGCTGGAGGCACGGCGCTCTATCTTGCACCGCTACGTGCACTGACGAACGAAATGGAGCGTGAGTGGGAGCGGTTCGAGGACCTTGGCTATAGTGTCGTCGTCGTTACTGGCGAGCGAGACCTCGATCCATCGCGTGCCAGACGGGCTGACATACTGGTAATGACGCCTGAAAAGGCAGATTCAGCCACACGGAAGCACCAATCACGGCGATATGATTTCATCACTGATATCGACTGTCTCGTTGTCGATGAAGTTCACTTATTAGATGCCGATCGGCGTGGAAGTGTGCTCGAAGCGACTGTTGCTCGACTCCAAGACCTCTGTGATCCGCGGGTTGTAGCTTTATCGGCGACGATGCAAAACGTGGATGACGTCGCTGAGTGGCTCGACGTTCCGGACCGATCGATATTCGATATCGAGGAATCCGCCCGGCCGGTGCCGCTCGAGGCGGACGTTACGACCTATAAGCACGGCGAGAACGCTTTTGCAGACAAGTATCGCCGACTTTACCGCGCGCTCGATGTCGTCGAACCTCATCTTCGCGATAACGGTGGGGCTTTGATCTTCGTTGCATCTCGACGCGATGCCGTCCGTGCGGCAGAAGCTGCTCGGGACGAAATCGACGACCGTGGGCTCGATGTGGGTCCCCGTGGCACATATGACCATCACACCAAAACCCAAGAACTCGAGAACGAGGATCTCCGTGACTGCGTTCTGGATGGCGTCGCTTTTCACCATGCCGGCCTCTCTCAAACTGATAGGAATCGGGTGGAAGAATGGTTCCGGGATAGTCGAATCCAGCTGTTGATTTCGACAACGACACTGGCATGGGGTGTCAACTTACCGGCCCGCTGCGTTGTCATACGCGATACCTCATTCCACGACCCTCTCGAAGGTGATGTAGAATTAAACCCGTTGGACATGCGCCAAATGATCGGTCGAGCGGGCCGGCCGGGATATGACGAGCGTGGTTATGCATGGGTCGTTTGTGACCCTTCCTCAGCCGATCGCTATCGCCGGATCCTTCGCGAAGGCGCACCCATCGAGTCCAGGTTGGGGGATACGCTGTTAGAGCATTGTAACGCCGAGATCGCGCTCGGTGCTATTGGAACGATAGAAGAGGCGAAGGAGTGGCTTTCACGGACGTTTTTCGTTGTTCGGCCCGGCGGGGCCGACCCCGAAACTCGGCTTGAGGAAGCAATCGAGTCCCTTAGCGGGCGCGGATTTGTCGATCGAGATGAGACCAATCTGGACTCAACACCACTTGGCCGATTGGCATCCCGCTACTATCTTCGGCTCCCGACCGCGGAACGGTTCGCCGATCACGCACAAGCCGGCGATCTGACCCCTGATAGCATCTTGCGGGCGGTGGCTCAAGCTGCTGAATTCGAGAGTGTCAACTGTAGATCAGGAGAAGCCGAGGCGGTCGAAGCTGTTCTCGGCTCGGCTGAGGCGGATCTTCAGCAGGGAACCCGGAAAGTCCTCGCGAGCCTTCGGGCGGGGATGCAAGGGTCGACGCCCGCGGCGCTTCGGAGCGACGCGTGGGCGATACGGCATAATGCCGCCCGACTCTTTGCGGCGTTTCGAGAGATCTGCGAGCATCTCAACGGTGCCGAAGCCGCGAATCGCGTCGCCCGAGTAGCGGCCCGCGTAGAAACGGGCATTGCGCCGGACGTTGTCGGACTCACGGCCATCGATGGAGTCAGTGACCACCGCGCCGGTCAGCTCGCGGCCGCCGATCTGAAAACCCCGGCGAGTGTGGCTCATTCCAGTCTTGATAGCCTGACGTCTGCCGGACTTCGTGAATCAGTCGCCCGCCGCGTTCGCGAAAACGCTCGAACCCTACCAGCGGTCTCAGTCGAGTGGGAAGACGTTCCCGCGACAATCACCCGCGGCGAGAGTGAGCTGCATGAAGTGACAATCAAATCCGCATTTGGATCGGCCCGAGCCAGCGCCGTTGTCCAGGTTAACGGCGTGGAAATGACTCGAACGACGACCCGTCTTGGGACTGTCACGTTGCCGATTGCTGTTTTTGGCAGCGAAGCCGATTCGCTCCAGTTCGCCGTTCGCGTGATATTCCCAACCCTCCCAATTTCCCCTGAGGAGTTTACACATACCATCGATGTCCGAGATCGCTAATACAACGTTAGAATCGTTTTTAAAACGTCTCCTCCCAATTGAGACCTCGATAAAAGATAGTAAAACGTCGGAAAATCCCCCCTGTTTCACACTGCGATAACCGAAACGAACCGAAAACCAGCTAGGCGTCGGCGCGTTATATTTCCCGGATTTCCATATGTTCCATTGAGGAGCCCCACCATGTCCCACGTGTCCCCGCTTGCGGATACGGCTGCTCCCACCCGGCAGCAGTTATCCAATCATGCCCTTCGCCGCCGGCCGGTGGCATGCGTCGCCGGTTCGACCACACCCGACCGTCCCGCCCCGATGGCTGCAATTCGCCCCCCGGTGACCGAGCACCCCACCGGGACGGCTGCCGCCGTCGGTATCAGCGGGACAGGACACCCGGGGTAAGGGACCGCCTGGTGGGCCGACTCCTCACCAACTCTGCCATCGATCGACACCCGACCCATTCGGACCGAACCGGGCGGATGCACCCGCCGCCCGGCTCCGGCCCGATGCTCGATCCAACGTAGCTATCCGCAACGCGTTTTCAACGTGTATTCTTTCAGACCATTCACTAGCAGTGGCTGGTGTACAACCGCGGCTCGCAGTAAACCGCGAAAACGCAGGGACTTTGCCCAGAGCACTCCCATATGAGGCCATGCCGGCCACTTTTGACGGTGAGACTGTACGGGCCGGCGAGCGATCCCGCGAGAGATTTTTTGATAGTCGAGGTTATGGACGACCAGCAAATGGCGAACTCGTTCTCGCTCCAGTAGAAGCCGCCCACCTCCTCTACAGGGGTGATCTCGATACGATTGTCGATGAATCTGGCGATCAACTTGGTTTCCTGGATTTCCTCCGGAAGGGGGCTGTCTCAGAAGTCGACTTCCTTGTGTACAAGGACCTCCGAGAACGGGGCTTCTACCTCTCACCTGCTGCCGAGCGCAAGAAGTTCGTAGTCTACCCTCGGGGAAAGGGGCCATGGGACGATACTGTTGCGTATCACATCCACCCGACCAGCGAGCGAGGAGATATCACCGTGTCGCACCTTCAGGCACTGGCACGAGCCGATCCCAGTGGTGTGCTTGCTGTCGTCGATGAGGAAAGTGAACTCACGTACCTAACTGTCGATCGCCCCTCGCCGTCGGGAACCAACGAGGATATCGTTCCCGATACTGTGCATGGGAGTCTGCTCGCTGATCGCGTCCTCGTCGAGGACCCTCCAGCCCGCCTTCACGATCCGGCTTTTTATGGGCAGCCGCTCGGGTCCAATCTTCTCCAGCTTTCACTGGTTGAAGCCGCTTATCTGGCCGGCCGAGATGTCCTCGCGATCGGAGATGGCCGAGCGGCCATTCTTGAACGGGGTCGGACCGTCGAGGGTGAGCGGTTTGATCGCCGCCTCGAGGTCTACGGGATGTTACGCTCGGCGGGCATCGTGCCGAAAACCGGCTTCAAGTTCGGCGCCGATTTCCGTACTTATGCCGATGTCGAATCGATAGAAAATCTCGGACATTCGGAGGCGCTCGTCCGTGTTCGCCCTCCAGAACGGCCATTCTCTCCCCGGGCGCTCGCGCTGGATGTTCGTCTGGCCGGTGGTGTGCGGAAGCGCACGTGGTACGCTGTCGTAGGAGACTCTGGACATCCTGAATGGCTCGAGGTCTCACGGCTCACACCGTAAAGCGCCCAGCCCAATCTAGCCGTGAAACTGGTGATACTCCATGCCTTTGTGCTTCAACTCCTGGCGCTTCCGCTCTAAAAACGAGTAGACGGACCCGTGGGGCGCACCATCGAGCAACATTTCGGCCGCTTCACGAACAGTCTCGACCTGTCGTGGTCCACCGATAACGCCTAGCGTCGACCCATATATCGTGACCGATGCCCCGGTAAGTTCTTCCATCAACTCACGTGTCCGGCCGTCTTCACCGATCAGCCGCCCCTTCTGTCGCTTGAGATCGTTCTTGTTGCGTGCTGCTGCGTCGATGTCGATGATGTCAAAGAGCATCATTTCGTCTTCGAGGAGGCGCATCGCATCCTCGGGCGCAAAGCCACGGCCGATGGCCTTGACAACATCCGGTCCTTTGAGCCCCAACACCGGGTCGCCGACACGTTCGATCCGAACCGATCCCTCCTCACTGTCGATGTCGAGACGGACTTCCGCTCGTCGTTCGATCTCACGCATGGTCTCGCCCCCGGCCCCGATCAGCACCCCGATTCGGTCCTGCGGGATCTTCACGTGCTGCATAATATGGCCGATCTACGGCACTTGACGGTTTGAAAGTATCGGGCGGGCGACGAGGCCTACGAAACCTAACGCTCCATGCCGGTGATTTCGAACCGGGCGCCACCGTCGGATCCCTCGGTAGCGGTAATCTCCCAACCGTGAGCATCGACTATTTCCTCAACGATCACGAGCCCGAATCCCGTGCCCCCTTCGCTCATGGAGAAGCCATCTTCAAAGACTCGCTCTCGGTCCTCGGGGGGAATCCCGGGACCGTCGTCTTCGATGAAGATCCCCGAGCCGTCGGGCAGGTCTCCGACCGTGACAGTGACATCAGTACCACCATGCTCGATGGCATTCCGGAACAGGTTCTCGAACAGTTGTTGGAGTCGGGCCCAATCCGCCTGGATCCGCCGCTCCGTCGAAACCTTGAGCGTCGCATCTGCGGTCCCGACAAACGACCAGCACTCCTCGATTGCCGACGCAAGATCGCCGGGTTCGGTTTCGGAGATCGCCTCACCTTCCCGGGCGAGCACGAGTAAATCGTCGATCAGCGTCCCCATCCGCTCGATCGCGTTTCGACATCGTTCGAAGTGCTCGCTCTCACCCGTCTCCTCTGCCAGGTCCACCGAGGCTTCTAAGACCGAGAGCGGATTACGAAGATCGTGAGAAACGACACTCGCAAATTCTTCGAGACGATCGCGCTGCCGCTGAATCCGCTCCGTTGCGCGCTGTTGGAATAACTCGTAACTCACCCATTTGGCCATTAACTCGACGACGGTTTCCTCTGCATCTGTAAACGGCTCGTCACGCGGCTCTTTGTCGGCAAAACAAAAGGTCCCATTTACTTCGCCATCTACGATAACGGTCGCACCAATATAGGACTCGAGTCCAAAGGCCTCGTATGCGGCGTCCCCCTCCCATCCCTCGACCGCCGCATGTTGAACTGTCAGCGCAGTATCCCGCTCGATCGTCTTCCGACAATAGGCCTTCGACAGCGGACAGGACTCGCCGGGTTGGAGCTCTTCGTGATCGCCGACAGCCTCAACAATGAGCTGGGTACCGTCTTCGATTTCGGTCAGGAATCCGACCTGAACACCTAGGTAGCTTCGTCCGAGATCGAGAAGTTCCCGAACCTTCTCCTCAAATGGCCGCTCGTGGTCTGCGGTGATCCGATACAGTTGCTTCAACGCGGCCGCTTCTGACGACCGGTCCGGGATCGCGGACGGATCCTCGTCCGCCATGCGCGACGATTGGCCCCGAGCTTCAAAACCCTTCGTCGGAATTTCTCTCCATGACAAACGCTTCGAGATCCGCAGCAGTCCTCTCAATGCCTAGCCGCTGGAAGAACGCCGCGACATTTTCGCAATCTCGTTTGAGAAATTTCTCGGCATTTGGGTGATGCACAGTCACGGCCTGCCCAAGATCAATAACGACGAGTTGACCGTCATGGAAGACGATGTTGTATTCCGAGAGATCTCCATGGATCAATCCGGCAGCATATAACCGCCGCATATACTCCCGGACCACTTCGTATGCAGTTTCGGGATTCTCGATCTCGACCTCTGAGAGTCGTTTCGCCCTGCCGGTCGCTGTTCCGATATATTCCATAACGAGGACGTTCCGCTCGACGCCGAGCGGGATCGGCACTCGTACCCCGGCGTCCCGTGCGCGGCCGAGATTGGAATACTCCTTCCGCACCCATGCCTTCACGACTTCGCCCTTTTCAGAACCGATCCCTTCGAATCGTGGATCCCCTTCGAGATAGTCCCGCATGTCGCGGAAGTTCGATGCATTGATCCGGTATACTTTGACAGCCACGGTTGGCTCCTCCGTGCTAAGTGCCTCCGCGGCTGCCGAGCCGCCGAGCGCTTCGTAGACGTTGGCTTCCTTCCCGGTCGAGAGTGGTCCGCCAAACGCCGCGACATAGCCATCCTGGACGAGCTTGTACAGTGCGCCGTACGTCGCCTCGTCGAAGACACTTTCCTCAAGCTTGAACTGGTCAGCATCAACAATCCGTTCACGGAACTGGGCGAATTCCCGGTCCCGGCGACGGGCGATCCGGTCAGCTTCCGTATCGGATACATCGATTTCCTCGAACTCGTCACCGGGTGCATCTGCTTCATCAGTGTCAAGCAGTTCGAATTCCGCCATTCGTTAGCGCCACCCCCGCAGAAAAGAATGCGCGTGAGCCGCGGTCAGAACCCGAATCATACCATGCTGCGGATCACTCCTGGATGTGTCCTTCCTCGCGGAGTTGGTCGGCCTCGCCCTTCTCATAGCGCCACGTTATGTCCGCCTTTTCGTCTTGCCAATCCCAGGGCTCGACCAATACGACGTCATCCTCTCGAATCCATATCCGCTTCTGCATCTTGCCGGGAATTCTGGCTGTCCGTTCGACACCATCCATGCACCTGACTCGTACTCGATTGGCACCGAGCATGTCCTCCACGACGGCGAACACCTCGTCCTCCTCCGGCATTCGGAGGTCGGTCCGACCCTCGTTGTCGCTCATTATCTCCGCTTCGTCGGCGAGAGGGTTTAAGTTTTGTACCGCACCGGACCCCCATTCGTGGTGCCCGACGGCCCTGCTGGATTCGATTCTGTCTGAAATTACAAATCCGGCTTCGCAGAACTGCGGCTGAAGCCCCTCACCGAACAGTATCAAAAATCGGAGAGGAATAACTGATCAGGCACGTGAACGAACCCAAGAATATCGATGAATCGTCCGAAACATATTCACAGTGGAGGCTGAATAGAGAAATCGTATTACTCACAAAAGATGTTCGGTAAACTTGGACCCGTCGGCATCTTCGGTCTGCTGTGCCTCCTGGCGGGCGTTGTTGTCATCGCCTGGCAGAACCTCCTGATCGCTGGTGGCCTTGCGTTAGTCATCGCCGGGTTGGGATTCGTCGTCTATGGATTGATTTCCCAGCTCAAAGCCTCGCTCGGCCTCGGCGGTGGGCTTGTGTGAGCCTCGGCAAGTCCCAATCTGGCCGATTCGATTGGTTCGAGCGTGTCGAATACGGCCGAATGGAGTGCATGTAGGCACACCACGCTCGAACGGTCGAAGCGGCCCACAACTGCGTGCGCTCCGGTGACTTCACTCCGCGGGGCGGTCCGCGCGATGTTCACTGATCACCTGGTCGACAAGTTCGGCATTCCGCTCACGCTCACGTTCGGCCCGACGCTCTTCCCATTCCTCGATCGCGGCTTCGATCTCGCTCTCGCGGGCGACTGCAAGATCATCGACCTCTTGTACCGTAACATCCTCGGCCGGTGCAACGGGGATATCGGCCTCGAATAGGACTTCGTCAGCGACCTCTGAAAGCTGCCCCGTGCGCAGCACCAACCGAGGCTCAGTGGCCGCCAGACGCTCTGCGGTGGACTGACCGGCACCGCTCGCATCCCGAAACAGGATGATGTCGTCCGGGGCCAGTCCGAACTGTTCCTCGGCGGTTTCGATTGCATCCATGGTGAATTGTTCGACGACTTTGACGGGAACGAGATCGGCCCGCTGCTCGGCAACGTCGGCGAAGTTCGAGTGATCAAGCTTCCAAAGTTCCTTGAGTCGTTCAAGTTTGCCCTCAAGCGCCTCGACCCGGTCCTCGGCGGCATCACGCTCCCGCTCTAACCGGTCAGCTTTCCGCTCGAGTCGCTGGACCAATTGCCGCTCGCGAGCATCGCGTCGTTCCTCTCGGCGGGCATCCTCGAGTTCGGCTTCGTATTCCGCGATGCGTTCGTCCTTCTGCGCCACAGTTTCTTCAAGGGTATCGACTTGCTCCGCAAGCCGCTCCACACGCGCCTCCAGTCGATTAATGCGACGCCGCTCGGGCGAGGGGCTCGCTGGCGCGGGGCGCTCGGCTCCGCTTTCCTCGTCTGCATCGTCGGCGTCGAGGGATGCGAGTACAGCCTCGACAGATGTTTCTTCAGCGAGAACTCGTCCGAGGACTGTCCCGAGATCACGCTCGGCTGGTACTTTCGCCGCAACCCGCTCGAATTGATCGGCGTGATCGTCGTACGCCGAAAGGGCCGCTGCCGCGGCGTCCCGCTCGTGATCGTTGGCATACTCTAGATTTCTCGTCCGGTGTAACTTCTCGTCGACTGGGAGATCCCGCTCGGGCGTCCAGCCAGCTGCGTCGAAACTCCGCCGGAGTTTTTCGACCGTCTCTGGCATCGGTGTGACGTCTGCTGCCACCACGGTCGGTCGGCCCCGTTCGATGATCCATTCCGTGACTGTCGCGGTATCAGCAGTTCGACTACTCATCGAATCAAGCAACGTACCCTCGAGCGAGACGATGGCGACCGCGGTCGTTGTTCCGGGATCTACACCCACAATCACTGGGTCTCTGCGTTGCGCAAGCGGCTCGAACTCGATGCCATCCGCCCGCTCACGCTCGAGTTCCACGCGGACATCGCCATCTCTACCGGTCGCGATCGGAATATCACCGGGCGCCGCCTCTACTCTGAACGTTGCGTTCGCGTATCCTCCATATTTCTCAGTGATGTCTCTTTCATACTCCAAACCCGCGGCGTCGAGTTCTCGTTCCACGGACCGGGCCCGGCGTTTGACGGCACCGTGGATACGACGGGTGTGGCGATCTTCGCTCCAACCACCGCCACCAGTCGATCGACCACGTGAGACCTTGACAGTGGTAACATCCTCGAATGCACGAACTTCATGCCCGACATTCGCCGCCGCGAGTTGGGCGGCAGCTTCGGCCTCCTGCATTGGATCCTTGCCATATGGGACGCCGTGGCGTTTCGCCACACGCGAGAGCGGTTCCGGTTGGGCGCCACCAGTGACTTGGACCAACCGCGTCTCATGGGGCAGTTCACGGAGCAGGTGCACGAGTTCATCCCGATCTGCAGCGAGTTCATAAACATTGTCGGTCGCAACGATCGCCGGCTGTTCGGCCGCGATCCGCCGATGGAGCTTCCGGGCGGTCACAACATCCCGTTCGACCCCATTGGCAGTCAGGACGACCAACGCATATGACGGCGCCCCGCCCCGCACATCGCCACTCTGGACGTCAACCCCGAAGATAGTCGCTTCGAGTGCGCTCGTCCGCGTGCTCACGGACGTGATGTTAGCGGCCGCGAATCATAAACCTCTGGCGGGCTTCCGTTCGAGATCCTGATCAGTAGAGTTCCCCTCGACCAACGTCGATCACCCGGCCGCCAACTGATACCTCGATGCTGTCGCCGCGGTCCCGCGCATCTACGTGGATGAGGGACGGTCGACCGAGCTCATAGCCCTGCTCAACGCGAGCTGTGACGGGGGTATTTCCATACCGTACGAGAAAAGCTGCCAGACAACCATTCGATGAACCCGTCGCGGGATCTTCCGGAACACCAAGTCCGGGTGCAAAAACACGAACGGCCAGGTCATTCCGGTCCATCCGAGGATTCCGACAATAGGCAAGAATGTTTTTGGCCTCGCGATCTGCAGTCAGGCGGTCATATGCCTCGGTATCGATACGTGCGCTTGTTAATGCCGAGCGATTCCGAAGCGGCACTACGATCGTTGGGAGGCCGGTCGAAACGATCTGTACGGGCGCTTCTTCCGCGATCGCCTCTCGCTCGAGACCGAGTACGGCTGCGAGGGCCTCACGATCGAGACATTGACCAAAGGTGGGTGGTTGTTGACGCATCCAGAGCACGTCACCGTCGTCGCTTTCCTCAACCTCAACGGGCACATCGCCAACGTTCAAGTCAAGGACTACGCGCTCAGGACGGCCTTTGAGTAATCGTTCCCGCAGGATGTGCGCGGTTCCAAGAGTTGGATGCCCGGCGAACGGAATTTCATCAGTCGGTGTGAAGATCCTGACTCGCGCCCCGTCACTCGCGGTCGATTCGACAAATGTCGTTTCTGAGAACCCGAGTTCGGCAGCGATCGCCCCCATCTCTGCGTCTTCGAGCTCACCATTGCTCTCGACGACTGCGAGCTGGTTGCCTGCATAGCGCTCGACTGCGAAAACATCGACGAGGTGGAAGACCGACATGATTCGGCCCTTTCACCCCCAAGAAATGTCGGTTCCGGTTGCTACTGTCGTTCGACTGTCGCTGCCTCGTCGGCGTCTGGATAAGGCAGGTCGATCGTAAGGCCATCGGCGGCCACGAGAGCCATCTCACCGTCAAAGGCATCCTCAAGTTCTGATTGGAGTACCGATTCGTCTCCAGCATATCGGGTCGAGAGATGGGTAATGATTACACGCTGCGCTCCGGCTCGATTCGCGACGTCGGCCGCCTCAACGGTTGTCGCGTGCGCCGTCTTGCGGGCGCGATCGGCATCTTTCTCGGCAAAGGTGCCGTCATGAATGAGCAGATCCGCCTCCGTGGCTGCCTCGACGACACTCTCGCAAGGTCGAGTATCGCCCGTATAGACCACACTGCGCCCGGGCCGCGGAGGACCGACTACCTCCTCCGGGTGGATCGTGCGCCCCTCGTGCTCGACGGGTTCGCCCGCGTGAAGCCGCGAGTATTTCGGTCCTGGAGGCAGGCCGAGTTCTTCTTCGGCCGTTTCACGGTCGAATCGGCCCTTGCGCTCGTCCTCGACAAGCGCATACCCTACCGCCGTTGTCCGATGCTCCACCCCTATTGCCCGCACCTCATACTCGTCTCGCTCGAGCGCCAATCCGCCCGGCTCGACTTGATGAATTCGCACGGGAAAGTCGGGTCGCCCCCCGGCGGCAAAGGCGATGCGCTCGATCGCCTGGCGTGTACCGCTCGGTCCGTGGACCGCAAGCGGTGCCTCGCGCTCGTTGAAGTCCAGTGTCTGCAGCAGTCCCGGGAGCCCGAGCACATGATCGCCATGGAGATGCGTGAGAAAGACATGGTCGATACCGAATCCGGTCGAATAGCGCATCATCTGCCGCTGTGTGCCCTCCCCGCAATCGAATAACAACCGGTCACCCTCCCGCTCGACGGCGATTGCGCTCGTCGAGCGGGCCGTTGAAGGCACCGCGCCACTGGTCCCGAGGAAGGTCACCCGCATCGACGGCGGTGGGATCGCGACAGCGAAAGGGATGTCGGATCGCCGCGGGTCTTTATGCTTCCGGGCATGGTACAGTGACGCATGAAATTCGTGGTCGTCGGTTTTGGTCGGGTCGGTACTCGAGTCGCCCGGCTACTCTCGGCGGAGGGCCACGAGGTCGTCATCGTGGAGACAGACGCTGCGAAAGCGGAGCGCGCACGGGACGAGGGATTCACCGTCGTGGAGGGCGATGGCAGTCAAGAAGCCATCCTCGAACGGGCCGGGCTGGATGATGCCGATGCTGTCGCAGGACTCGCCGGCGACCGGGACGTGAATCTGGCGGCCTGTGCTGTCGGCAATGCCCACGGGTGTCGAACGGTGCTCCGAGTCGACGAAGACGTGACTGATGAGTTATATGACCATTACTTGGAGGATGTTGATGAGATCGTGTATCCGGAACGGGTAGGCGCTGCTGGCGCGAAGACGGCATTGCTCGGCGGAGATTTCAATGTCATCGCGGATCTGACCGAGGAACTCTCAGTTGCGAGTGTCACGATTCCAGACGACGCGCCCACCGTTGGCCGCCGTGTAGTCGATCTCGAACTCCCGGGAGACGCCCGCATATATGCCCACGGCCGCGCCGACGAACCGATGACGATCCCGTTGCCCCGGACCGAAATTGCCGCCGGCGACAGTATTGCCGTAATGGCAGATCCGGCGACGTTACCGGACGTCCGGGCGGCCCTGCGGGGTGAGGCGGTGGCGTGAAAGGGAGAAGACGGGCGCGCCGTGGGAGGATGGGAGGTGTGAGGCCGTCTACCGACTGCGCGCCCGAATCGGAATCGCCGGTCGCTGGCCTTAAATCCGCGTCAGACGCCCGAATGACCGCATGACCTGGGGTGCCCTTTTCGACCGCGCTGCGGACTATGGCGTGGACGAGGAGGCCATCCGCAATAGCCTTGCGCTCCACCGTGAAAATGAGCGGGCGTAATCACCGCCCAACCTCCGACCCGACGAAAGTTGTGGCCGATGCCGACGTTCTCGCAGCTGACCTGTTTTGCGATGGTCAGGCTCGGGCAGCGCTGGATTGCGTCCGTGAGCATTCATGGCTCAGACTTATCGCCAGCGAACAGCTGCTTGCTGATGCGAAGGCGGTTATCGAAGATTTGGCTGATCGAGCACTCGCGGCTGATTGGCATGACCGGATCAGCGACGAGATCCGTCTGGTAGATCATGCGCCGCAGGACCATCCCGCAGTCGCTTCTGCCGCGGCCGCAGGCGCCGCCCACGTGCTCACGCTCGAGGAGTCTCTCGCCGGCGCAGGCGCGAACCTCTCTCTTCAATCGCAGTTACGAGTGAGTATCCGGACACCGGCGGCATTCGTCGCGAGCTTTGACGCTGCATCGCTCTACGAAGCCACCCACGAGGACGCATATCCCGGCCCCGATGCCGACCCCAGAGGCTGAACGTCTTGACTTCAAATTTCCCCAATATCGTGGAAGCTGGTCCGGTGAGCATTTTCTCGGGGTGGGTAGTAGCGCGATCGCTCCTGTGGCCTTGAAGCCTCACGTGTACTGCGTATTCCCGATCGTCGGTGGCTCGATCCGATAGGCGTGATGCAGGCATAGCGATTAGCGTTCGGTTGCATCGTACCATTCGGCGAATCGAGCCAGCGCGCGGCCGCGGTGGGAGACAGCATTCTTTTCATCCGTCTCGAGTTCTGCGAAAGTCTGCCCGTCGTATTCGAAGATCGGGTCATACCCGAACCCACCGTCACCCCGGGGTGCGACGATCGTGCCCGGCACGGTCCCGTGAAAGAGCTTTACTGGAACTCCGTCTGAATCGCGCACCTGAGCGGCTGTCGTCGCTCCGTCACGAACGGCCGCAGCTCTGTCGTGGCCGCGCCGGTCCGTCCGATCCACAGGTTCCGGTGATGCTTCAAAGGGTTCGCCGTCACAGTAGGCGACAACGGCCTTGAATGCGGCGCGATGGTCGTCCTCCGGCTCGGTTAAACGCCACACTCGCTCGATCCCAAGGCGGTCTTCGACGTAGCTCGAGTATGGCCCGGGGAACCCATCCAGAGCGTCGATTGCTAATCCGGAGTCGTCGACGAATAGCGGTTCACGAAGCTCTTGGTATGCAGCCCTGGCGCCCGCTGCTGCTACGGCAGCCAGCTCGTCAGCCTGAATCTCCGGATAATCTAGCGACCGCTGATCCACAGCGCCATCGAGATACGCCCGCGCCTCCCGGACCTTGCCGGCGTTTGTTGTAACGAAAGTGACCACTAGTCTTCGACGACGACTTCGACAGGTTCGTCCTCCTCGTCGGTAGCGAATTCGTCACGATTGTCGCTGCTCTTCTCTTGCCACAGCAAGGCGGCGGCCGCCGCCAAGACGACCCAGGATCGCCAATTCGCGAGATTGAGGGTATACCCGACCCCGAAGGGTTTCTCGACCAGCATACTCTCACCGGGCTTCCAGTATGAGGATAGCAGGCGCCGCAGGCTCGGCTTTTCGAAATTGTACGGAATGCCCAACAGCTCCCCAGCCGCAGGTTTGTCTGGCATGCCCCCACCTACATTGGCCGCAGTAATGACGGTTTTCCTCGTGATTAGGATGACTCGAGCAGCGAGGGATCGATTCGGTAGATCGTAACTGCGTCGTTCTCGAATGCGATCGAGACACCAGGTCGACCGGCGAACCGTTCCGTGAGGCCGGAATAGGCTTCCCGCTCGTTCGGGCCAACGTACACAAATCTCACATCAAATTCGCGAAGGACATCGGTCGCTCGCTTCCAGTCCCCAACGTAGACGGCCTCGGCTGAAGCCGCTCGTCGTTCGTAGACATCGATACCTCTGTACCCACGTTCGTGTGCCCAACCGGCAACCGTGGGCAGACCAGTAAGTGTTGATGCGGGGTTCGTCCAGCGATAGGTCTCCCACCCTGGACGTTCGACGATTGTCGGCCGGCCATCATGCCGATCGAGCCACTGGATCGCCGCGAGTTCCTCGCCATGCCAGCGCTCGAGCGGTTCGATGCCGTTTATGCTGAACGACTCACCTCGACGGAGTTGCTCCCCGATGGTTTCTGCACTCACCAGGAATGGGAAGGGCAGCGCCGTTACTACGACGAGCAGGCAGAGACCGATCACAACGAGCGTGGAGAGCTGAACTCCCGCACCCGATTGTCGCTCTCGCAGCCGTTTTCGACCTTGATCCAGCAACATCGTAATGCCCGCCGCAACTCCGGCAGCACCGACCGTCCATCCCTGGACCGCAACTTTGAGGCTCGTATTCCATCGGTCCAGTTCCGGTGGCCAAACGACTGCATGAACGACTTCCATCGAGGCTAACAGCCCGAGACCCCCAATCATAAGGACCCCAGCAAAGCCCACCCGGTCCGCTCGAACGAGCCACCACAGTAGGAGGATAACTGGGCCAAGAATAGCAAGGACCGGCGCCACGACGAGCAAAGGCAGCGCAACCACGCCGAGGAGCACGAGTGCCCGCCGTCGCTCGGCGGTTTGACGCAGCGCTGGCCAGCCATGCCATGCCACCACTCCGACAATGCCGGCAAGCAGCCCGCCATAGATTACAAGGAACGGCAGGAGCGGGGAGGTTGGCGGCAAAAATCCGATCCCGCCGTTGCGGGGAACATCGCCGAATGCAAGGAACGGCGCAGCGAGAATCACGCCCACGATTCCCACGCCGACCGCAGGCGGGAGAGCGAGGACAATGCGCCATCCCTGCTGTATCGCCCAACTGAGGCGGCCTTGGGACTCAGCAGCTAGATCGTGGAGCTGGGACGCCACTCCCGCCGGATATACCGATGCCGGATGGGCGTTGGCGGTGGCTACTGCAAGCCACGACAGCCCCACCGCGGTCGGGAGTGACCATGTGTTCATGACACCAAAGACGCCCGCGACGAGCCCTATCCCACCGAACAGGAGCGTCCTGCGTCGCCACCGCTCGTTCGATGGAGTCCGGTAGTAGGCGAACGCCAGTGCTGCGGCGACAAGAATATAGCCGTTGGCGAGGGCATGGCCGTGCAGGTCGGCCTTGACGAACGAGTAGAGTGGAAACTCCTGGAGCGTGCCGGGCACGACATATCGCGTATACCACCAGGACCAGGACTCGAGACCGCCCTGCTCGGTGATGAATTCCGAGAGTGGGATGCCAAACCGGGAGGCTGCAAAACCGAAGGGAGGTCCAGCGAGTGCCAGGCCGAGATCCTCGGGGAGCCGAGCGACGATCAGCCGAATCGCGGTCGTTGTTGCGCCGCCCCACGCAACGAGGATCACACCGAGCGTACCGCCAAGTGTGCGTGAAGATCCTGCCCGAGCCGTAACGGCGCCGACGAGGCCGTAGGCAGCCGCAAAAAGTATGCCATAGAACGTGGCGATACCCAGATTGAACCCATAGCGGAGATCGGCACCGGCGAGCATCGAGAGGCTGCTGACCTGGAGTTGGCCGCCGTAGTAGTAGCGGACGGGCTTGCCTGCAAACCACATATCTTCTGGGGGGAGTTGTCCCGCACGTTCGATAGCCCGGGTTAGCCCGAAATGGAGGAACTGTTCTCCGCCGGCAGGGGTGATCGCGGGATTCGTGCCTCGAACGAACAGGAGAAAGCCAAAGCCGATGAGGAATACCCCGAAACCGGTGACGACACCCCGCCAATCCGGTCTTGCCCCGCGTCGGTAGACGGTTGCCGAGCCTATACCAACGATGGCAATCGCCAATAGCACGGTCCATCGACCGAAGGCGATCTGGCCGATCCAAACAATGATGAGCGTGACTGGCAGCAATGCAGCTGGGAGCGCGAAGGTTGCGCCCTTCCGAGGGAATCGGTCGAAAGCCCAGGCTGCGAGGGGGGCGCCGATCCCAGTAAGGACGCCAAGGACGAGGACGTATCGCAAGACGACGCCCCACTCCATGAACCGAGGCGATTCCCGGGGATGGAAAAGCCTTCCGAGCTATCGATACCGCCCGCGGCCTTCGATCTCCGTGAGACGGTCAATCACAGTGGTTTCGCCCGCCTCGCGATACGTTTCTATGATCATCGGCAGAAGATCGTCGGCCGCGGTCGCCGTCCCGGCAAGACTCTGTCGGAGGACATGGAGATCCATTGCGTGATCCTCGGCATCATGTGAGGTGTATCCGAGCCCGAAATCGATCAAGTACGTTCTCTCCGGTCCGACCCGGATGTTCCGCGTGGTCGGGTCCCCATGGACGATTCCCGCATGATGCAGGTCGGCAAGGTGCCGAACGACATCACCAATCCGGGATGGGTCGAGCTCGTCTCGGAGTTCGGACACTCCAACCCGCTCCATGACAAGCCGACCCTCGTGAGGGTCGACGTCGTGCAGGACAGGTGTCGGCACTCCCTCGATACGGGCATCGTGGAGCAGTCGAGCCTCCTTTCGAGTCCGCTCGCGGCGGAGCCGCTGATCGAGCGCCGGGTGGCGATACTCACGTGGTGACCGGCGCTTCTCGACGGTATTTCCGATCGTAACCGTCGCTTCAGCTCCTTGAACGGCGTCCTGTGAGCTCGAATCAGGTGGCATCTGCCCCGGATCCGCCCGCCAGGTGACGGGCACCTCGTCCGGGCGGAAGTCCGCATCGATGGTCGATTCGGCGATCGGAAGCGTGTCATCCACTCTGGCCATCTTCGCGCCAAGGACGGCGATCATGCCTGCGTTATCGCGGAGAAAGCGATCCTCAGGTACGTAACAAACCGCATCCCGCTGATTACACATCGACCGAAGCATGTTTTGGAGCCGGTCGTTCTGACCGACGCCACCGCCAACCACGAGGCGCTCGGCACCGGTGAGTGAGAGTGCTCGTTCGGACACCTCCGTTAGCATTGCAAAGACGGTCTCCTCGAGCCCACGACACACGTCGGCGACGGGGACGCCATCATCGACAGCGGCCTTTGCCGCGCTCGACAGACCTGCAAAGGAGAAATCCATACCTTTGACGACATACGGAAGGTCGACGTACTCGCCTTCGCGGGCCCGCTGCTCTACCTTCGGGCCACCAGGATGGCTCCATCCCAGATGGCGTGTGAACTTGTCGATGGCATTGCCCACGCCCGTATCCATCGTCTCGCCGAGAACCCGGTAGCGGTTGTTCCGGTACGCGAGGACGTGTGCGTTCGCACCGCTGGCGTTCAGGCAGAGCGGGTCTTCGAACCCCGATCTGTGTCGCCCGATCTCGAGATGGGCAACCATGTGGTTGACTCCGATCAGCGGAATCCCACGACGTTGGGCGACACTGCGGGCGGCTGTGGCGGCAATCCGGAGACAGGGTCCCAATCCCGGTCCTCTGGAGAACGCCACCGCATCGATGTCCCCCGCTCCCTCGAGGGCCTGCTCGACGATTGCTGGTAGACACTCGGCCATGTGCTCGGCAGCCTCACGTGGGTGGATGCCGCCGCTGTCTGGCTCGTATGCTTCGGTGTAAATCGTGACATCGTCCTCGGGAACGTCGAAAACAGCCGCGCTGGCCGCCCATGCAGTCCCCTCGATCCCGAGCACGCGATCGACGTCCATGCGCTGGGCTGGCTCCGGGGGCCAGCCGAAAGAGCACGTCGGTCCGCAGTAGCTTTGTAATGCCCCCGCCAGGCCGGGTCATGCAGGTGTTTGATGTCCATCATCACCTTGGCTCGCTGCGGGACCCGACCTTCGAGGCTACCGTCGGGGAGACTGCCGATCATCATGTCGGCATCATGGACGACCTCGGTATCGACGCGGCAGGGATTCTGCCTGCACCGGTCTATAAGAATCCAGACGGGCTCGCGGATACACGCCAGAAGAACGATAGCGTGGCTGCGGTTCGCGATCGCTATCCCGATCGATTCCAACTCACATTTGGCACGGTCGAACCGTGGTATGGAGAGGCCGGCCTGCCGGAAGTTGATCGGTTGCTCGAGTCTCTCGACGGTATCATGTGGCATAATCGCTGGCAGCGTGCGGCGGTGAATGCACCAATGATATTCGATCTCGTTGAGCGCGCCGCCGACCATGATGCCGTGGTGGGCTTGCATGCTCACGCGGGTTCGGATCTGACCGCGCCCTGGCGGGTGTTCGACGTGACCCAATCGTTTCCCGATGTCCAATTCGTGGTGTTCGACATCTTCTCATCACGAGCACAGACCACGGAGCTCGTTGAGCAGGCACCCCACCTCGATCTTGAGAACGTAGTCTTCGATACCGCGCTCGCCCCACGCTTGCGGACCCAGCTCCCAGCTGTCATCGACGCCATTGGTCACGACAAGATCATTTTTGGATCAGACGTATATACTGATCAGGACGGTCCGTTCTCCACGCTTATTTTCGAGCAATTCGCGGAGACTGAACTCGATGAATCTGTCAAACGGGCTATTTTTTGGGAGAATGCAGCACGGGTGTTCGATCTCGAATGAGCGGACACCGGCCCCACATCCAGGCCACGAACGTTTACAGTGCTCCACCCGTGGATCGTCGCATGCCACAGCGACCCCGTTACCCGAGCGTGCGATTGTGGAGGCGAGAATGAACCTGCCCGATGAGGTAGACGATCCGCGGGCACTGTATGAGCAGTTGGTTGAGGCGGAGGATTCCGATGGCCTCCCTGTCCTCCCTCCGGACGCGGACGTGGTCGAGGCGTGTCTCGCGGAGACGCCGCGGGCCCCCGATGCGGTGCTTGCGGAAATTCCTGCGGACTTCGTCGAGCTGACCGTCGAGCAGCTGGCCGAGGTGGCTGTGATGGCCGGCTGTCGGCCAGAGTACTTCCCAGTCGTCGTCGCAGCGTTCGAGGCCATGAATGAATGGCAGAATCTCCGGGCGCTGACGAGTACGACCGGGGGCTTCTGGATGGCCGCGATCGTCAATGGCCCCATCATTGAGGAATTATCGATCAATAATGGGACTGGTCTCTTCGGTCCGGGCTTTCGTGCGAATGCAACGATCGGGCGGGCGATCAGCTTGACATTCCTCGCCGTCGGTGGCGTATACCCCGGCGACGGCACCCACGCCTCACACGGCTTTGCCGGTCGCTATACGAACTGTTTCGCGGAGAAGGGCCGCAGCAAGCCGTGGTCGCCTCTCCACGTCGATCTCGCGGGAATGGCTCCCGAAGAGAATGCGGTTACGGTCACGAGTGCCCACGCCCCACACATCACAGCGGAGGGATTTCACGGTGATCGCGAACCGGAAGATATCCTCAAGGCGTTCGCCAGGCAAGGCGCCCACGCAGGTGCCTCCGCTGCAAACGAACCGGGTGAAGTCCTGTACGTCCTCTGTGATGACCATATCGAATACCTTTCCCAGCACTATTCAAAAGCGGAATTCAAGGAGTACATGTACGAACACTGCCGACTCCCATATACTGAGCGGCCGTTGCTTTCCGACCCGGACGATGCTCTCGTCGTGACGGCGGGTGGCGAGAACATCTCCTCGGTGATCCATACGTTCACCTACACGGATGACCGAGCGGTCACCAAACCGATCGACCGCGCTTGACGTTGCCGGACCGGCCTCCCGTGGGCGTTAATCGTGCCCGATGACGGGCAACGGTTCGTACGGTTCTTCGAGGTACGCTTGATCGCTCTCCGAGAGATCGATCTCGACTGCTTCCACGGCGTCCTCGAGATGCTCGACACTGGTCGTGCCGACGATCGGTGCATCAACCCACTCCTGATGGAGGAGCCATGCGATCGCGATCTGTGCCATCGAGGCACCCTCATCGGCGGCAAGTTCCTGTAGCCGTTCGTTGATCTCGATATTCGGATCGGCATCGTACGGGCGATTGTGCAATAGATCATCGACCTGGCCTCGTTTCGTCGTGTCTTGCTCGTCATGGGGGCGGGCAAGGAACCCCTTCGCAAGTGGACTCCAGGGGATCACGCCAACGTTCTCCTGCTCACACAGCGGCAGCATCTCTCGTTCTTCCTCGCGATAGGCGAGGCTATAGTGGTTCTGCATGGTCGCGAACCGTTCGAGACCGAGGCGTTCACTCGTCCGGAGCGCCGAGGCGAATTGATACGCCCACATCGAAGAGGCGCCGATATACCGCACTTGATTCCGTCTGACAGCATCGTCAAGCGTCCGCAGAGTGGTTTCGATCGGTGTGTCGTACCCCCACCGGTGAATTTGATATAGATCGACGGTTTCCATCCCGAGCCGGTCGAGACTGTGCTCGAGCTCCTGTTCGATGGCCTTTCGCGAGAGACCGCCGGAGTTCGGATTGTCGTCGTCCATTTGGCGATGAACCTTTGTGGCGACGACCTGAGCGTCGCGGTTGTACCCCTCCAGCGCGTTGCCGAGGATCCGTTCCGACTCACCCCACGAGTAGTTGTTCGACGTATCGAAGAAATTGATCCCGAGATCGATCGCTCGCTCGATGATCTCCTGGCTCTCGGCTTCTTCGAGGCTCCACTCGTACTTGCCCGTGCCGAAGCTCATACACCCGAGACAGATCTGGCTGACAGTCATCCCGGTTCCGCCGAGCGTCGTATACTCCATGGCCCGGCGTCGGCGGTCCGTGGCTTAAAACCAGGGCTTACTCGAACTGGTTGGGGTGCCGCACCGACGGATCGACCTTACAATCGACGACGAGCGGGCCGTTGCGTGGGGGAATCGCGTCCTCAAGGGCGGCGACCTCCTCGACGGACCGTACCGTTTTCCCCGTGGCCCCAAGGGCCTCGGCTACAGCGGCGAACTCAGGCGCCTCGACCACCGCCGACTCCGCCCCATCGTAAGCAGAGACCTGCATATTGTGCAATTCCGCGCCGAGGGCGTCGTCGTTAAAGACAACGTATGTCACTGGGATGTCGTGCCGGGCGGCAGTCTCGATTTCTTGGAGGCTCATCATACAACCTGCGTCACCGCAGAACGCAATGGTGGCCGCGCTGTCATCTCCGACGGCGGCGCCAATACCGCCCGGAACGCCCTGGCCGATCGATGCGAAATCTACCGTCCAGACGAACCGGTCCGGCGACGGGACACGGATCCCGTCAAGTACCCACCGCGCGAAATGACCCCCGTCCATGACGACCGTACGGTCAGCCGGTAATGCCTCGTCGAGCGCGAGTGCGAGATCGCGGGGATCAAGGACGTTCTGTGGTGTCGACCGGTTTTCATTGAATGGCGAGGCGTTTTCGATTTCGCGGCGCATCGACGAGGTCCAATATTCGCCTCGGAGATCGATGTCGAGTCGCTTCACGGCCTCCAGAAATGCCTCCGCCGTTTGCTCGGCATCTCCGACGATCCCGACATCAACATCGGTATAGGCCTCGATTGCGGCTGGGTCGGCATCGACGTGAACGATCGCGTCACCGTCCTCGAACAGGTACCCCGAGTCGGTAGTATGCGGGTTCAAGCTACAGCCAAATCCCAGGATGTAGTCACTCTCGATGACATACTGATTGGCTAGATCATGCCCGTAATCCCCGCAGAAGCCGAGATAATACGGATGATCACCGAAGACGCCCTGGGCCTGGAGCGTCGTGACTAAGAGGGCGTTCAACCGCTCCGCGAGCTCGAGCACGGCCTCACGCGTCGATTCACCCCGTAGGCCGAGTCCACCAACGATCACCGGAGGTTTCGATATGTCCGAATCCAGCAGCAATTCGACCGCCGCGTCGATCCTGTCGGGATTCGGCTGGACCCTCGGCGAGTCCGCCTGGAAACTTCGTTTTCCTTCACGCAGTAGTTGCTTGTCGGTGTCGGATGGTCCGAGCTCTTCTTCCAGAATATCTCTGGGAATCTGGATTGCCACAGGGCCATCACCGTTCCGCACCTGTCGGAATCCTTCGATCGTTCGCTCGACGACGTGTTCGGGAGATTCGATATCGACGGTTCGCCCAATGGTACTATCGAGGAACGCGTCCTGTTCGAAATCCTTGCTATCCAGATCGCGATGTGCATATGACGGTGACACTGCGGGCGTTGGAACGATCACCACCATCTTGGCGCCCAGCTTCCGCGCCGTGACGAGTGCATTGCCGGTCTGCGCCACGGCTGGCCCTCGGCCGACGGTGCAGACGCCGATCGTGTCGGCCGTCTTCGCATAGGCGTACGCCATGGTTACGGCGCATTGCTCGTGGCGAACGTCAACGACGTTGACGTCATCGCCAGCGTCCAGCGCGGAGACGAGTTTCATGTTATCCTCACTCATCAGCGCGAAGATGTCGTCGACCCCCTCGGTCCGCAGGACGGCGTTGACCGCTTCGTATCCCTTCATTTTGTCTTCATGACACGGTGCTTGGCTGGCAGAATAACCTTTCGACGAGACTGGGGTGATGACGATACTTCTCAGGGAATCGATGCGACAGCCCGCCCGTGTCTATAAGTGGCGCAGCCGCCAGCGTCCTCCATGAGCGGCACCGTACACGTCGACGGAGAGGGCCACGTCTGGACCATTACGATCGAAAACGCCGGCAAGCGCAACGCCCTCGACTATGCATTGATTGACGATATCGTCGCCGCCTTCGAGGACCTCGCCGCTCGAGACGATCGTGCTATCATCGTGCTCCGCGGGGCTGGAGAGAAAGCGTTCAGTGCGGGATTCGATCTCGATATCGACCGCAGCGACCAGACGCCCGAACAGAAGGCGGCCTGGCCAGGCTTACTCGAGACGGTCGATACGCATCCGTATCCCGTGATCGGCATGATCAATGGAGACTGCTTCGGGGGTGCCGTCGGCCTCGCCGCAGCGTGTGATCTACGCATCGGCGTCACGTCTGCTCGGTTCGGCGTCACCCCTGCGCGTGTCGGTCTCGTGTATGGTGGTGATGCCATCGGCCGTCTGATCGATCTGATCGGCCCGGCCAAAACGAAGGAGCTACTCTACACTGCCGAACCCATGGCCGCGGACCATGCCGCGGAGGTCGGACTCCTGAACCATGCGGTGCCCCGAGAGAATCTTGAGGACCGGACATACGAGATGGCGGCGACGATCGCGAGCAACGCGCCGTTTTCCCTGCGAAAAATGAAGGAGGTTGTCGATGCCATCACGTCGAAGAACGATCTGACAAAGGCGGAGCAGAAATGGGTCCAGCGGCTTCGCGATGAGGCATTTGAGAGTGAGGACCACGCCGAGGGTCGGGCGGCGTTTGCGGAGGGCCGTGAGCCGGAGTTTACCGGCAAGTAATCACTCGACCGTTCCCTGTCCCCGGAGCCGATCGATGTCCTCGGCGTCAAGTCCTAGATGCCTGGAGAGGATTGCATCGGTGTGCTCGCCCATTCTGGGTGGGCCGGACTGAAAGGTGGTCTCGTCTGCCGAAAAGTGCATTGGAAAGCCATGGAGGACAACCTCACCGACGTGCTCGTCCTCATACTCGCGGACATACCCACGAGCGCGAGCTTGTGGATGTTCGATGACGTCGCTCACCTCGTTTAGCGGGCCACATGGACAGCCCAACTCGTCGAGACGTGTCGTCCATTCATCGATAGTATGCTCGCGCATCACGGGACGCATTGCCGCCATAATTTCCTCGTAATGATTCTGCCGTGCCTCCGTAGAGTCATACTCGAGTAGGTCAGGCGCCTCAAGCACCTCCGCGACGAATTCCGGCCATGCTGACTCGGTGATGCGAACCGCGAGATGGCCGTCGGCGACCTCGAACAGCTCGTACGGCACACTGGTCTGGTGCCGGGTACCTTTCGGCCCGGGGTTCTCGCCGGTAATGGAGTACTCCGTGAGGTATTCCTCCATGAACGAGACGATCGTCCCAAAGAGGTCGGTCTCGAACTTCTGCCCGCGGCCGGTCTGGTCCCGTCGTCGGAGTGCCGTGACGATTCCGATCACTGCATACAGCCCCGCGCCGATATCGCCGATGGCCTGTCCAACTTTCACCGGTGGGCCGCCGTCAGGGCCGGTGACTGACATGATTCCACCCTCGGCTTGCATGACCAAATCGACACCTTTGCGGTTCTTGTACGGGCCCGTTTCGCCGTATCCTTTGATCGATGCATACACGAGTTCCGGATTCACCTCCGAGTGGAGATAGTCCCAGCCAAGTCCCAATCGATCAAGGACACCAGGGGCGAAATTTTCGACAAGGACGTCAGCGTCGGCAAGGAGATCTTCGGCGAGCTGTCGTCCTTCCTCGTCTTTCAAGTCGATGACAATACTCTGTTTGTTGCTGTACCGGCCGAGGAAGTTCAGCCCGGTATCGCCAGCTTTCGGGTGGGAGTCACGGTTCCGATCCCCACCCGGCGGCTCGATTTTCAGGACCTCCGCACCGAGCTCGCCGAGCACCTCCGTACACCATGGCCCAGCTCTGGCATGCGTGAAGTCGACGACGGTTACGTCTCCAAGTGGCGCCTCCGGCATGGACTCGCCTCGGGTGAGGCGCCTATAAACCTCCGGAACCGATGGGCCTTTGACTGGGGCCACTGGTCGGAAACGCATGGCCAAAATCCTCGACGGCATCCGGGTGCTGGACCTGTCGACATTCGTGACGGGCGGCTTCTGCTCGTTGATGCTCGCGAACCAGGGTGCTGACGTGATCAAAGTCGAACAGCCCGGCGTCGGCGACGATAACCGGCACTCCGGGCCCCCGTTCATCGACGGCGAGTCACCGTATTTTTGGACCGTCAACTATGGCAAACGCAGCGTCGAAATCGATCTCACCACCGGTGCAGGCCGCGAGGCCCTTTACGACCTCGTCGCCGACTCTGACGTCTTTCTCCAGAACTATCGCCCTGGTGCGGAGGAGCGACTCGGCGTCGACCACGACACGATCGCCGAGCATAACCCCGAAATAATATATTGTTCGATCTCAGCGTTCGGCGAGACCGGTCCGTGGAGTCAGCGACCGGGGTACGACCTACTCGTCCAGGGTCTCTCGGGCATTATGAGCGTCACCGGAGAGGAGGGCGGGGATCCGGTCAAGGTCGGCTTGCCCCAGACGGATCTCATCACCGCGATGTGGGCGGCATTCGGAATTTCCAACGCATTATACCGTCGCCAGGAGACCGGTGAGGGGGCCTATCTCGAACTCGGCATGCTCGACGCCGTTCTGCCATGGCTGACCAAACAGGCCGGAAAGGCGTTCGCGGGTGAATCGCCTGAACCGATGGGGACCCGCGACCCGGTCCTCGCACCCTATCAGCAATTCGAGACTGCGGATGGCTACCTCACAGTGGCAGCCCTGAACCAGAAGCTCTGGCGGGCGCTCTGTCGGGCTATCGACCGCGAGGACCTGCTCGAGGATTCACGCTTCGAAACCAATGCCGATCGCGTCGAGCACATGGACGCACTCGAGGCGACTCTCTCGGATACCTTCGCTGAGCGATCAACGGAGGTATGGCTTTCACGACTCACCGATGCCGGTGTTCCGGCAGCTCGTGTCCACGATGTCGACCAGGCGCTGCACAACGAGCAGATCGACGCGCGCGAAGTGATGCAGGAGACAACGCGGAACGGAACGACGATCCCGGTGATCGACCACCCACTCCGCTACGACGATGTGGAGGCGGGGTTCGAACGGCCGCCGCCGCGCCTCGGAGAGCACAACCGTGAGGTGTTTCAGGATATCGGCCTGGATGACGCGGAGATCGATGCGCTGGCGGAACGCGGCGTCTTTGGAGAGGATTCGTAGGAAACCGACAGCGGCGCCGACGCAGACTTCAACGACCAGCAGCGTAGTAGTGCGCTCGATCGTCCGCCGCTACTCCCACTCTGTGTACCCACACCGCCCGCAGTGGCGGCGATCATCATGGGCGGCGAGGAAGGTATCACCGCAGCGGGGGCACATGTCACGCTCGGTCGTCCCGTCGTCTTGATAGATCTCGTGCCGGGCCATCTACGCCTCCTCGGCTTCTTCCTCACCTTCTCCGTCGGTCGCAATCTTGTTGCGCTCCAACATGTGGTCCTGCTCGACGTCCTGAGCATGGGCCGGGGTTTCGTACACCTTGGCATACCCGATCGTCGTCCGCATCCCGAACTTGGTGTCGAGCTCGTGGACGACCACCTGGGCAGCGTCTTTGTTGAGCATTGCCGCGAGGCTATCCCGTACGGAGAGCCGCGAAGGCGTCGCCTCCTCGTGGGTGACTTCGAACCGGACGTCCGTCCGGTGTAGCATTGGATTTTCCTCCTCTTCGATAACGTCGATGTCCATGGTGTTCTCTAGTCCCGTCGACCTGGTGAAAAGGATTTCGAGAGCCTCATGCGGCCGTTTTTGCCATCGACGACTATAACCATCACGCGATTCGAGCGTGTGCTCATGCGACACGTGACGATCGGGCGAATTTGGAACATCCCGATCAGATTGCATATCTCGCTGCTCGTCTTTCTGCCAATCCTCGCGTGGTTACTCGGCAGCGGCGAGCAGATCGGCCTGTACGTCGGTGTGATTAACGCGGTTTGGCCCGGATCACTCGACCCGGCGACCTTCGCCGTCGGCGCCCGCTCCTGGACCATCGGTATCGCTGGTGCGATTGGTCTGTTCGCGAGCGTCGCCATCCACGAACTCGGCCATGCCTGGGCGGGTATGCGATATGGTTACCGCGTCGAATCCATTACCCTCTGGCTTCTCGGGGGCCTCGCGAGTTTCGAATCCATTCCTCGGGAATGGGACAGAGAGCTGGTCATCGCGCTCGCCGGTCCGGGGACGAGCTACGCTCTGGCCGCCGGTTTCGCGCTCGTGTTGCAGGTCGCCCCCGCGAGCCAGCCGGTCCTCGTTTTTGTCTTGGGCTTCCTCGCGATCCTTAACGTCCTACTCGCGACCTTCAATCTCCTCCCTGCCTTCCCAATGGATGGCGGTCGTGTCCTCAGGGCTCTCCTTGCGAGATCGCGACCCTACGCGAGCGCAACGCGGACCGCCGCTCGGGTTGGCATCGGCTTCGCAGCGTTGTTCGTCATCATTGGTGTCCTGGCGTTCGAGATCATCACGCTGCTTCTCGGATTATTCATCTATGTTGCGGCGACGACTGAGTCTCGGTCGGTCTTGATCGAGGAATTGCTCTCGGGTCTCACTGCCGGTGACCTCGCCGCCCGTGAACCCAGCGTCGACGTAGATACGCCGGTAGACGATCTTCTCAGTCACATGCTGGCCGCTCGACGCACCGACCTGCTCGTCCGTGAAGGCGATACAATTGTGGGGATCGTCACCGCGGGGGCGCTCCGTTCGGCCGCCAGTGGGCAGCGCGTTGGGGACATCGCGACTACGGATTTACCCCGCCTTGATGTCGCAACCACTGCTTTTGACGCTCTCAACGAACTCGGACGAGGCGGCCGCGATGTCGCGCTCGTGGAGCAAGCAGGCCAACCTGTCGGCGCGATCTCGCGGGCCGATTTCGCGATGGCACTCGAACTCGGTCGCGGCGACACACCACCTTAGCCAGCGAGCTCGGCCAGCAGGTGGGAGAGATGGAGCCGGTCGCTTGTCCCTTCTGCCATGTCGAGATCGATCTCGCCGGCCAGCCGGTGCACGGCTGCAAGCTGCTCACCCTCATACCGAGACCGCGCCACTGTCAGGATATCCTCAAGGACATCATCTCCGGATAGCCCCTCGTCGACGAGTAGGTCATCGAGTGTGGAACGCGCATCGGTAAATTCGCCGGCCTCTGCGGCCGCGATCATCTCTGTCACCCGTTCGTCTGCCTCAAGTCCTTGCAGCGTCTCATAGGCGGCATTCATCGTGATCTCGCCTGCGTCAGCATAGGTTGTCTGCGCTGTGAGAATGGCTTCACGGAGATTGCCGCCGGCCGCACCCGCGATGAATTCGAGCCCCTCCTCGTCATAATCGGCATCTTCGGCGTCCGCGATTGTGGCGAGCACTGTCACAGTCTCGTCCGGGGTGGGCGCCCGGACGGGGACCGGAAAGCCCCGGGACCTGATCGCTGGGATGAGCGCCGTTGGCTGCCGTGTCGCAAGGACGAACTGGGTCGTGCTGTGGTATTGCTCAGTGATCCGCCTGAGCGCCTGCTGGAAATCCTCGCGTGCCGCTTCGGCGTTATCCAAAAGGATCGTCTTGTACTCACCACTCGCGGGTTCGTAGCCCGCCAGCTCCTTGATCACGTGCGCGAGCATTTCCCGTTTCGACCAGTTGCGCTTGTACCGGTTCTCCTGATCGCCGCTTCGGCGGTACTGCTTCGAGAACTCGGTCTGACCCTGGAGAAACCGCTCGAAGCGTGGGTCATCGCGAATTTCCGACTTCGTTCGGCCGAAGAAGTCGGCCACGTTGATCTCGATCAGGTCGGCATCCGGTTGGTCATGCAGTGCTCTGGCGTATGCCCGGACCGCAGCCGTCTTCCCCGCCCCCGCGGGGCCGTGGACGACGAGATTCATCGGCTCCGCCAACGCCCGCTCGAGGTGCTCGCGAACACCATCCTGGGGCAGATCAGCGAGATCGGGGGCATGGCGGTCGGTCCAGAGCGGGGGCTGCATCACCGTCACCTACGTCGGTCGAGAGTACAAACCTTGCCTCTTGGAGACCAGCCGGGCCGGACAGTCGACCCTCCCAACCGAGTGAATTCAGGGCAAAGCCGTGCTCGACTGTCCAGCCGAGTTGTCGCTTTCGATCGGTTCGTATACCCCGCGTCACGCCATCGAGCAACGCCTCATCGTGAGTGGGTACGTCGAAGCAGGCCCCACGCCTCGCCCTTCAGGGCCGTGAGGATGTCAACGCGGCTCGAATTGTGGAATTGCAAGGCCATCGGCGATATGCTCAAACGTCACCCGCACCGGCAGACCGTGCTCGACCCCCTCTGGATCGCAGTTTACCACGTTTGTGTGGATACGCACGCCTTCCGCGAGTTCGACGTAGCCGACGATATATGGAATGCGATCGGCGAACCACGGCAGCTCGGTTGCTCGGCGAATGACCGTGTAGGTGTGGACGTGTCCCGTGCCGGCGGCTTCGAGCCATTCGATCTCACCCGAGCCGCAATAATGGCACCAGGATCGCGGGAAAAACTGTCGTTCACCACACGCCGAACACTCCTGTACCAGGAGCCGCTCGTCTGCGGCTGCCTCCCAGAATGTCCGATCGGTATCGCCGTCACGACGGGGAAGCGGCCGCTCGCTCATGCCCCCACCCCCCGTTCGAGCACTGCGACGGAGTTCGCGATCAGGTTCTTCCCGTACTGACCGCCCCCGACACCAGTCACGAGCGCCGTGTCCACGCCACTGACTTGCCGATCCCCGGCAGCGCCGCGCAATTGTCGAACTGCCTCTGTCAGCTGCACGAAACTCGCACCACCAAGGCCCGCTTGTCCGACACAGAGCTGGCCCCCGCCGGTGTTCAGTGGCAGGTCGCCCTCGATGGAGAGATCCGTTTCGGCGACGAACGAACCACCTTCACCGGGTGCAGCGTACCCGAGCTCCTCCAGCTGCATTACCTCGATAATGGGATAGTCGTCGTATAGCTGGAGTACATCGATGTCATCGGGCCCGAGACCCGCCATTTCGAATGCCCGCTTGCCAGCGGTCTCGATGCCGAGAGACAGGAAATCCCGTTTCGGGCCAATATCGGGGCTATGGCTGTTGCCGAACCCGCGGATCGAGACGGGATCCACATCGAGCTGGTCGGCCAGTTCGACCGTTGTGACAAGGACGCCAAGGCCGGCGTTGACTGGCACGACACAGTCAAAGAGGCGGATCGGATCCGCTAATACCTCGCTCTCCCGGTAATCGGAGAGCTCGACGGGCTCCTGAAAGTATGCGAGTGGATTGAGGGAAGCGTGCGCTCGCTGTGTGACGTATATTTCGCCCAGTTGATCGATCGTCGTACCGTGGACAGCCATGTGTCGTTCTTGGGTCTGGGCCAGCCGGGCGTTCGCTCCCTGATTGCCGAAGGGGACGATATACTCCCGACTGAATCCGCGAGGGTCGAGTGGAAAGATTTCGCCTGACCCCTTCGCGGGGTGCTTGGGGGTATCGGCGCCGAGACAAAGAATCGCATCGGCCGCGCCGGCGTCGACCGCCATCGCCGCCTGGACGATGAGGGGAACCCCCTGCCCGCCGCAGTGGTCCGTCGCGGTTACCCAGCGGAGATCCTCAAACCCGAGCGTCTCCGCGAGCAACATCGGGTATCGGTATGGTGTCGGTGTCGAGGGACGCGCGACGCCCAGGCCGTCGATATCGTCCCATGCCATGCCGGCGTCCGCGAGCGTCTGCCGCGCAGCCATCCAGTAATACTCTTCGAGGGTATGGTAGGGCTGGTCGTTCTCCCTGCTGGGCCGGTGTTTGTCGGTCTCGCCAATGCCGGCGATCACGGCGTTCTCAAAGCCCATCGTGATCGGAATTGCGGGTCACCGCGCATAAGGCCTACTTGACAACGATCGGGTTGACCGGGGAGGCAGTGCCGTGATGAATCTTCAGCGGTGCACAGACATAGAGAAACGCATACTGCTCATCGGCGGCGCAGTCGGCCGCCAGGTCATCGAGTAGGCAAATTTCCGTGATCAGCATCCCCTGGTCGCGCAGAAATGCCGCATGGAGCGGAATGCGGACGCCGCTCTCCGGATACGTTCGCTCGCTCGCAAGCGTATCCGTCGCGTAGCTCGGAATCTCCATCTCATGGACCCATTCCGCAAGCGGCTCGGTGTACGTGATGCCTGGCTCGTCATATTCCAGGACGGCTTCCTGTTCGCCATCATAGAAGCGCTCTAGCCACCCCGTCCGGATGACGAGGATGTCGCGTGGGCGCAGTTCGACACCCTGGGCGTGCGCACAGGCGTGCAGCTCCTCAAGCCCGATTTCTGCGTCATGAGACAAATGATCTACATCCCGGTGCCGGGCGATATCGAGGAGCACGCCACGGCCGACGACACCATGGTTCGCGATCGGTTCGATACTGCATCGATCGAGTCCACCTTTTGTCGTCTCTGGGTCAAAGCCATTGTACAGTTCGTCATCGTACCACGCATGCGCGAGTGCATCGACGTGGGTGGTCGCGTGTAGGGCCATGACGATGGCGTCATCGGCGCCTTGGCGGTCCGTTGGCGGTTGTTTTCCGGACTCGTAATGACCACGGTCACGCCGCATGTAGTGTTGGGCGGCGGGGCGACCCGGTGTTCGCGGATCGCCATCCGGCCCGCCGATCGGCACGCCAAGGGTGTACACCGTTCCCTGCTCGACGGACTGGATTCCCTCGAGAACCTGGGCCTCGTCGAGATAATTCACTGCTCCGACCTCATCCTCCGAACCCCACTTTCCCCAATTCGTGGGCGCATTCTCGAGCAGTGTCTGCAGGCGGTCTTCCTTCATGCGATCCGGTCTCGCTATTCGCTCAAAAAGACTCCCACCTGTTTTTGGGGAACCCGGCCGATCGTCACCCTATGGACGCAGACGTGGTGGTCGTCGGCGGGGGAATCGTCGGTGCGAGTATCGCACATGCAATCACTCGCCGAAGCGATCGCCAGGTCACGGTCTTCGAACGTCAATCGAGCATCGCAGCCGAGACGACGGCGAAGTCGAACGCGATGTTCCGGCGCACGGGCGACGCCGCTGAACGCCGGCTGAAACGGGAGGGCCTCGCCTGTTACAACGAACTGCTGGCTACCCAGCAGCTCGACCATGATGTCGACCCGATATACGAACGGGTCGATCGCCTCGAAACGGCGACCACTCCTGAGGGCGCGGCTGGGCTACAGGACCGAGCGGCTGAAGGGCCCGGGACCTATCTCGAACCCGCGGAGATCATCGACCACGCCCTTGTGCCGGAACTCGCCGTCGATGCGGTGACTGGTGCACTGTGGTTTCCCGATGCATTGAGGCTCGAACCTCGGGTACTCGCCCGGGAATTCGCCCACCGCGCCAGCAGCGCCGGGGCCCGGTTCGAGACGAATACGGCCGTGCAAGACATTCGAGTGGAGAACGGTGCGGTTGCCGGTGTACGGACGGATGCTGGATCGGTCGACACCGATACCGTCATCGCCGCTGCCGGTCCGAACAATCCGGCGGTCGCCGCGATGGCCGGTATCGAGGTGCCCATCCGCCATACTTTGGGCCCGATTCTGGACGTTCGGCCCCGAGCGCCACTTCAGCATACGCTGGCAAACGTCAAACACCCGGAGACGGGCGTCTACTATACTGGCCGTGCCGATGGCACAGTCATGATTGGCCGAGCTGGAGGGCCATACGAGCGCGCCGAGCGCAGGTCACTCGAGAAGCTCGATGAGGATCGCGTACCCGATACGATACGCGAGACGATGGACGAGACGGCGCGTACGGTGCTTCCAGGACTCGCACTCGATCGAATCGATATCAACGACGAGTGGGTTGGGCTTGTCTCAAAGACACCCGATGGCGCGCCTATTATTGGGTTCACTGAGGTTGAGGGGTTCGGCATCGCGGCCTTCAACTCCGAAGGCATCCAACTGGCTCCGGCGGCCGGTCGCATACTTGCAGAGCAGGTGATCGATGAACGGTCACCGGCGGAGTATCCCCACGTCGATCCCGGCAGATTCGCGTAGGACATAGCTTTACCCGGACCCCGGTACTCGCCTGCATATGGAGACCCCACCGGAGCCGCTTCGACGTGAGGTTTCGACGTATTTGTCGTGGGCCGCCGATGCCGAAGGCGAGCGGGCGATTGCAGCGAGGACGTTTCACTTGACGGCCGCCTATGAACCGGCAGATTTCGCGGCCTTATCCGACCGATTATCGGCCGCCGACGCGACTGGGTCTTTTTCGATCCTCGCACGCGATCTCGACGAGCAAGCGGAGGCGGTCGCCGATCTCGCCGCTGATGGGCACGAAATCGCCCTTCATGGCCTTCGCCACGCGACGTACAGCGGCGTTGACTACGATGATGCCCACGACGAACTCTCCACGGCGATGGATGCTATCGAGGATGCGACCGGCATTCAACCGGAAGGCTTCCATGTCCCGTTCATGGGGGCGAGTGCGGGGACGGTCCGAGCCGCAGATGAACTCGGCATCGAGTGGCTTCTCGGCCGACCCGATGGCGGCACCTCACATGACTTAACGGTCCTCGATCCGGTCGCACCCTGGGACACACGGCTTCTCGAGGATGGTCAGGAGCCTGCGGCTGCATTCGAGAGATTGAACCGTCCCCCTGGGACCGACGAGGCCTTTCTCATGCACCCGAACGTCCAGGAGTTCTACGACGGCAGTGCGGCGTTCGACGACTGGCTGGCATCTCGCTCGCCGGGCGCGGTGATTGATGCCCTTTCTGGCACCGACGAGCCACTCGTGTTAGATTGTGTTCGACCCCTGCGGGTCGTCTGAGCACAAGATTCAACCGCTAAACCATCGAGGCACGGTCATGCAAATCGTCATCGTCGGCGCCGGCGCGATGGGCAGTCTCGTCGGCGGGCTTCTCTCACGGGCTGGCAACGATGTCACGCTCGTCGACATCCGTCAGGACGTCGTGGACGCGATTCGGAATGATGGAGTGACGGTGCTCGAACCTGATGGCAGTGAATTCACCGTCCACCCGGCGGCGACGACGGAGCCCACGTCGCTCGATGCGCCGGATGCCGTTCTACTGTTTGTCAAGTCCACAGCCACGGAAGCCGCCCTGGATGATATCGCCGACTTCGCCGGGCCGGATACGCTTGTGGCCACACTCCAGAATGGTCTCCCAAACTACGACGCGATTCGCTCAGCACTCGGTGATGAACGGGCGCTGGGTGGGTATTCGACATTCGGTGCGACCCTTGAGGCTCCAGGTCGCGTTGACTTCGCTGGCCGCGGGGAGAACGTCCTCGGTGGTCGCGACTACGACGGTGCCAAACGACTCGCTCAGACATTGTCCGAGGCCGATTTGCCCACCGAGGCTGTCGAGGACCCCCGCCCTCATATCTGGCACAAGCAATTCGTCAACGTGGCTATCAAGCCGCCCGCCGTCCTGACCGGGCTCCCGGACGGGCCACTCTGGGAAACGGATGCCACACGGCGCGTGATGGAGTTGCTGGTTGAGGAGGCCGTGGCGGTGGCGGAAGCGCGGGGTGTCGATGTTCTCGGCGATCCGATGAAAACCGTGGAAACGGCTTGCATGGAGAACTACGACAAGAAATCCTCGATGCTCATCGACATCGAGCGTGGCCGACAAACCGAGATCGACGCAATCACGGGCGCCGTCGTGGAATATGGCGAGGAGGTCGGTGAACCGGTTCCATACAATAGGCTGGCGACGCTTCTCGTGAAGGGTCGCGAAGCAGCGCTCACGGAGTGAGCGTTTTGCCAAAGGGATACCCGTACGTCGAAAGGACGATACGGTCCGCGAGGTCGCCGTACGCGTCGATCACCGCGTCGACGATGTGATCATGGTGGGCCTCGACGGCGTAATCCTCCAGCATCGCGTCGGGGACATAGTCTGCCATCTCCGCCCATTTCCCCTCGCGTGAGAGCTCGTGGAGTCGGTCGCCGCGATCTCCCCACCCGTGGTATTCGAGGATATCTCGGTATGACGGTGTGCTGCCGTAGAACGCGATCCGTTTGCGGACGGCCTCTCGCTTTTCTTCAATGGCCTCGTCGTCGGCGCCAGTAATGATGAATGGACTCGCGGAGACCGTGACGTCCTGAGCGACCGACCGACCGCCCCGCTCAGCCCCTTCCTCGAGCCAGGGATACATGACATCACTGAGGTACTCCGGTGAGTTGAATGGGTGGAGGTGGATCCCGTCACAGATCTCGCCCGCTAGCTTCGTATTGTATGGGTTCAACGCTGAGATGAAGATCGGTATATCCGGATTGTCGATCGGTCCCGGGTCGAAGTTGTCGGTCATGAGTGAGAAGGAGTAGAACTCACCCTCGAACGATAGCTCAGGATCGTCCCGCTGCCAGACCCGCCAAATATGTCTGATCGCGTCGATGACCTCGCGAAGCCGGGGCCCCGGGGACTTCCAATCGACACTGAACCGTCGTTCGTTGTGGGCTTTGACTTGCGTGCCCAGGCCGAGCACGAACCGACCGTCGGAGTATCGTTGAACGTCCCAGGCGGCATACGCCGCAAGCATCGGACTCCGGGGGAACGCGAGCGCGATTCGCGTGCCGAGGGTCAGGTCTTCGGTCCTGTCAGCGGCGATCGAGAGCGCGTTGAACGGATTTGATTTCCCCTCCGCAAAATACAGCCCGTCGAGCCCTTCAGACCGGATATCGTCGAGGAGATCCGGGTAATCGCCATCGAGTTCGCGCATCCATGCATCGAGTTTGACGTCTGCCATGCGGTAGGCGGACGTCCGAGGGACCGATAATTGTACGGGGTGGCTAATCCTCCCGGAGGTTGGGATGCTGGACGGGCTCAGCGGGATGTGGCTCCGCGAAGTAGTCTGTCATTACGTCCCGCGATTCGCGTGTACGGCGCCGCCGTTCCGTCTCATCGATTTCCTCACAACCTGGCGGCAGCGCCCGACCTCGTCCCGTAAAGTAGCGATCTGGGGCGACCCAATCGTGGTAGAACGGGACGTCAGCGTCTTCGATGATCGCGAGGCCGACTGACGCTCCGTGACCGGCAACGACGATCGTTTGGTACGGCTGATATGCGAGTCGACCAGCAGCATAGAGCCCGGGGACACCTGTCCGACCGCGATCATCCGTGTCCACGAACCGCTTGCCGTGCTCAATGATGTCGACACCGTCGATACCCTCCAAGAAATCGACAGTATTCTTCGTCGCGGCGATCACCCACGTGGCCTCGAGTATCTCACCGGCGTCCGTCTCGGCACGAAATCCGTCGGCTGTCGGCTCGAGATCGACAATCCGACCATCCCGGCGCTGACAGCCGGCTCGCTCCGCGTGATCCGACATCATCTCAAGCAGGAGCCGTCCGTCGACTCCTGCTGGAAATCCCGGATAATTCTCGAGATGGGCGTTCCGTTGGAGAATCGACTCTCCAGCGTCCACGAGAAGGGTCTCCAGGTCGTGACGCGCCGTAAAGATACCCGCGGAGAGCCCAGCGGGACCGGCACCGACGATCAGCACCTCAGTCGTCATTTCCATACCTGTTACAGAAGCCCCATCCATCGAGAAACCTCCGAAAACGCTGACAGCGCTCGTGCTGGCTTCGCTGTGCCCAACCGGCCTGGCCCTTGATTGCATAGAAGGTGCTATGATCATACCATGAGCGTTCGATACGAGCGTCTCACGTTCGATCGCCCGGGACATGCCACGGTCCGTATCGAGAGTCCCGATGCCACGGTGATCTATATCGACCCCTGGAGTGAGGTGCTCGATGGGACACCTGGGGATGCCGATATCGTCTTCAGTACCCATGACGACTTCGACCATTTCGACCCTGCCGGTATCGCTGCAGTTTCGAATGAAGACACGATTGTCGTCATTTACGAGGCGATCGATGCCGGTCCACTCGACCGCGATGTCATCCGCTTAGGGACTGATGCGCAACGCGAAGTCGCTGGACTCACCGTTCAGTCGGTCCCGGCTTACAATCACCCGGACGGAAACCACGTGCGGTCAAACGGTGAGCCGTATCATCCGGAGACGACGGTGATCGGCCTCGTGCTGACGATCGACGGTTCTCGGGTGTATTATTGCAGCGACACCGATGCACTCGAAGAACTCGCTGGGATCGACGCCGACGTTGTGATCCCGCCTATCGGCGGTCGGCCGACCATGGATCGCCATGAGGCGGCCGAATTAGTCTCATCCATCGGGCCGGACCTCGTCCTACCGGTCCACTACAACTCGGACGTGATCGACGGTATCGACGCTGATGCCGCAGCATTCAAAGAGGCGGTGGAGGCGATGGGAATCCGCGTTGAACTCTTCTAACCCATGTAATTCAGACGAAAATCCCAGGATTCGAACAAGGATTTGCGGATGTACTCTTACCTATGTCCTCCTCACAAACTGAGCCGGAGCCGCTAATTAGAACGGAGAGGGTTTGTAGCTGGATACGGAGGCTGGAACCATGACGAATTGGACGGCAGTGATCTGGGGATTCGTAACCGGGATCATCGTCGGGGTCTTAGCATTCGCACTTCCACTTGTCGGTCACATCGGTGCGGGTATCATCGCAGGCGCCGTGGCAGGATACCTTGCAGGGGGCGGACTCTTGATCGGGGCGTGGCACGGATTGCTTGCCGGCGCACTCGGCGGTATTGTTATCGCCATGATCGTTTCGGTCTTCGCTGGCGCGATCGGTGGCATCGCGGCCGGCCCCCTTGGCGGGGCCATTGGCGGTCTTGGTGTCTTCGTTTTTGGCGTAATCGTTGCGTTGGTCTTCGCGGTCGACAGTGCGATCGGTGGAGCGATTGGGTCCCTGTTTTCATCACGGTAGAAGTTGGGACTTCACGTGCGCTGCATTCAACATTCATGCTGCTCCCGCCTCGGATCAGCGGCCAGCCTCGGACTATAACCGGGAAGATGTGATGTGGTGCGCCGAATTGCTTCGAACAAATTCACGACGGTCAGACCACGGATGCGCCGGCCGGGAATTGAACCCGGGCTATGAGCTTGGGAAGCTCATGTCCT
>JBDGPQ010000073.1:0-63470 GCA_042219595.1 Haloarculaceae archaeon | reverse complement strand
CGATACCAAACAATGGGATGCCGGCCGGACCGGAGAGTATGATTGCCCCGCCGATCCCGCCGACGAGACTCACCAGCATGAGTCCCAGGAGTAACCGACGCAGGTTGGGAATCGAGACGACAAACACTTCGAACGCGTTTAGATTGTAGGCCACCGGCGACGACCCTCAGGCCGGGGTCTGCAGTCGATTCCACAAGAGCGTACCGACACGAATCGACGACACCCTTAACCGAAGCGACCCGATACGGCGGCGCGTGAAGCGCCGTCGTGTTGTTCGAATCCTCGGGGCTGGACTCTTGACCGGGCTAGCAGGCTGTGCCGCAAGTGATGGTTCCTCGACGCCCACGGCCACGCCAACAAAGACCCCCACACCGGCCCCACCAACGACGTTTGAGCCCACCATCGTCCACGCGGGAGATTTAGAGCAGCCGCTGCCCACGAACGGGGATTTTCCTCCGGATCCGGAACCGGCTGATGGTTTCCCACCGACTTTTGACGACGCGCCTGCCGCGCCATCGACTAACCCGGGCAGCTACGATACGCTTTCAGTCAATGATGAAATGGTTCGACTGGTGCCGATCGATGTTGCGGTCGCTTGGTACCGGCGGAGTGAGGCTCGATTCGTCGATGCTCGTGGTCGGTCTCAGTACGCCCACGCGCATGTCTATGGTGCGGTGAACTCTCCTGCACGGGTAAATTCCGCCGGTGGTCCGGTTCCTGGCTGGCCGTCTGGGGACCGCGTTGTGACATACTGCGGGTGTCCGCATCACCTCTCATCGATACGAGCGGCGGGGCTCCAAAAGGCAGGATATGAGACGGTATATGCGCTTGATGATGGTTTCCTCGGGACTGCAGATGCCTGGGCGGAGCGCGGATACCCGATGGCAGGATCGGCCTTCCAAACGGAGACGACGACACGCGTGGCAGCTCTGGAACTAACCGGGACTGTGGATCCTGCCAACGCGGGGGAGTATGTATGGGCGGTCGCTGGCGAGCATATGGAGGCAGCACGGATCGATCGAGATGGCTCCTATACCCTGCATCTCCGGGTTCGCGGTCTCCAACCGGACTCGCCGGTCCGCATCTACACACCGGAGGGAGCCCAGACCCGTCCCCTATCCTCATTTCATAGCGTATGAGACACGTCGCTACTCAGGCGGATGAGTCCGAGTAGCCCGGGGTTTGACCCCGCGGCAGTTCACCCGTGATGTCGGTGTACTAACGCTCGATGACGGCGTCCGATGTCGAGCGTGTGCTCGTCTTCCAGCTTCTCTCCAAACCAAAGAACGTAGCCATTGCAATCCTCAACCGCGAACTGCTCCCATCCGAAATCGGTTTCGTGGAGATCCTGCACGATCTCAACCCCGGCTGCATCGAGATCATCGCGAAGGGCTTCAGCATCGTCAACATCGACATAAAACGCGACAGACCCACCGATCTCAGCACTCTCGAAAACGGGCAGCTTCTCTGAGAGCGATTCTCGCTCCTGGAGCATTAGTGCGGCATCGCCAATCTTTAACTGGACCCACCATGGATCCTCGGACCCATCTGGAAGCCGGGCAACTACCTCCGCATCGAAGATCTCTTTGTACCAGCCAGCGGTTTCGCTAACATCTTCGACCATGAGGTCTGGTGTGAGGGAATTCACCGGCATAGCTGAACGGTAGGTCCCCTCAGGCAAAACCGTTCGCCCGGCTCACATTTGACGTCCCCCCGCCTTGCAGGCCAGGGCTACCTCCGTGGTTCTCCGTAATGCTGCTAGAGATGGCGGCGCGAATCTGGTTTTCTCACCGACATTTGCGTGTTGATTCCATCTATGAACCGGGCACTCGGATTTTTGTGAATGACCGCCTCAAAGTCACCCATGGCCAAGCGTGTCACCCGCTGTGAGAACTGCGGTTACCGGGTCCATTGGGATCCGGAAATCCGGGCTGGTCCGATCGAATTCTACGAGGAGGGAATTTGCCCGAGTTGCGGGCATAGCTTCGAGGATCGGGCACCAGTATCGGCGCGTCGTGGCCGAAAGCGATAGCGGGTCGATACTGATTTGGGTGGTCAGAAAGACGCCTTCCCATGCAGGTCGTCATCCTCGCGGCCGGTAAGGGCACGCGGATGCGGCCCCTCACAGACAACCGGCCCAAGCCTATGCTGCCGGTTGCTGATCGGCCCTTGTGTGCACACACGGCCGATGCGGCGGTTGACGCCGGTGCGACGGAGCTCATCTTTGTCATTGGCTACGAGGCTGATCACGTCAAATCCTACTTTGGGGAGCAATACCGGGGTGTCCCCGTGTCGTACGGGAACCAGGAGGAGCAACGCGGAACAGCCCATGCTGTGCGCGCGGTCGCTGATCGCTTAGATGGGGCGTTTGCGGTCCTTAACGGAGACGACTTGTATGCTCCAGCTGGCATTGCAGAATTGCTTGACGGAGCCCCCGCAGTGGGGACATACGAGGTGGACAGTCCATCCGAATACGGTGTTTTCGACATCGAGGGAGATCGAATCGATGGGATCGTGGAGAAACCCGTGGATCCCCCATCGAACTTGATCAATGTCGGTGCTTATGCATTCCCCGCCGCGGCGAAAAATTGGCTTGACGTGCCCGTAAGCGAGCGCGGTGAGCACGAGCTCACGGACGTTCTTGCACGCACCATTGCCGAGTGTAATGTTCAGGCAGTCCGCATGGATCGATGGCTTGGCGTCGGGCGTCCGTGGGAACTCCTTGCGGCGAACGAGTGGAAACTCGGGCTACTTGAACGCGAACTCCGCGGGAAAGTTGCAGCCGATGCACAACTGCGGGGGCGCGTGATCATCGAGGAAGGAGCAACTATTGAACCCGGTGTTGTGATCGAAGGTCCGACGCTTGTACGGTCTGGGGCATCGGTCGGACCGAATGCCTTCATTCGTGGAGCGACACTGCTCTGCGAAAACGTCCACGTCGGACATGCCGTCGAAGTCAAAAACAGCGTTATCATGGCGGGAACCAACGTCCCGCACCTCTCGTACGTCGGCGATAGTGTGCTCGGTCGCGATGTCAACCTCGGCGCTGGCACGACCGTTGCGAATCTCAGACACGACGGAGAGCCAGTAGAGTTCACGGTGAAAGGCCAGCGGGTCTCGACTGGCCGCAGAAAATTCGGCATCGTCGCCGGTGATGGAACGCGGACCGGGATCGATACTTCGGTTGATGCCGGGGTCTGCCTCTCGACTGACGCCCGAACAGGGCCGGGGGAAACCATAACCCGGGATCGTTGAGACGGATCTGTGGGATTAAGTAGGCGCCACTCGCAGGAGTCGACAACATGGTCGACCCCACGTCGGACCTGGAGGAGGACGTCTCCGAGGAAGACGCCCCCAGGTGCGCGACGTGCGGGGAACCGATCGTGCGTGATCCAAATCACCGGGTGATCACCTGGATCGAGGATGGGGCTGTCCAGACCGCTCACTTCTGCGATGAATCCTGTCGGCAGAAGTGGGATGGAGATCTTCCAGCTGAGGGGTAACTAAACCTCTAAAGTTGTCGACAAACCGGTCACGCGATTATTTCTGTTCCGTCGCGTCGGACGGTATCTATTGACATGGGGAGCACTACGGAGTCGACTCCATCCTATCAATACAAAATGACATCTTTGGTATGGTTGAGTTGAAGGACAATTTTATAATGGGTTCCCTCATGGATTGGGAGTGCTTCACCGAAGCGCGAGTCACACCCCATATCGGGCGAAGAGGGCGGTTTCAGGGCTCGCCCGGGGCAACGTCCCCGCGCGGGCAAGCACGGAAGGGAACGCATGACAGACGATGAAACGCAGATGACACAAGATGGGAGTCCGCCCGAGGATGGACGGGATGGACGACATCCGCGGGGTTCGGTAAGGGCAGCCCCGACGGGAACTGATACCCCGGAGCCGGCGCTCGAGGAAACCTTCACCGCAGAACTCGTCGAGGAACCAGCGTCGGCGGAGGCAGAGGGTGGATTGTTCGACGACATCCTGCAAGGCGACCCCATATTTGAATCGAAGGAAGTGATGCGGCCGAGCTATACCCCCAACAAGCTCCCGCATCGTGAGGAACAAATCAACAAGATGGCGTCGATCCTGGCATCGGCGCTCCGAGGGGATACCCCCTCAAACATCCTCATCTACGGAAAAACCGGCACGGGAAAGACGGCATCGGCGAAATACGTGAGTCAGGAGCTCCAGCTTACCTCGGAAAAATACGATGTCCCGTGTCTCGTGCAGTATATCAACTGTGAGGTGACGGACACGCAATATCGGGTCCTCGCTCAACTCGCTAATACGTTCATTGAACGAAACAAGGCTCGACTCGAAGAAGACCTCGATCAATTGCGAGCATTACGCTCTGACGTGCGGGACGGCGTGACTACCGTCGAGGCGACGGAATTCAATAGTGTCAACGCCATTTCAGAGCGAATCGAGGCGCTTGAGGAGGAATTGAATGATCGCAAGGACGAGGTCCCGATGACCGGCTGGCCGACAGACCGGGTCTACAATGCGTTCTTCGATGCGGTCGATTATCGTGAGCGAGTTGTCGTCATCATGCTCGACGAGGTCGACAAACTCGTCGAAAAAAGCGGCGACGACACGCTCTACAACTTATCGAGGATGAACTCCGATCTCGAGAATTCTCGCGTCTCAATCATGGGGATCAGTAACGATCTCAAATTTACCGACTTCCTCGATCCGCGGGTCAAGTCGAGTCTGGGCGAGGAGGAGATCGTCTTTCCACCGTATGATGCGAATCACCTCCAAGACATCCTCGAACAACGGGCGGCAATCGCGTTCAAATCGGACGCGCTTGATGAGGGGGTGATCCCGCTCTGCTCGGCATTTGCCGCTCAGGAGCACGGTGATGCCAGACGGGCACTTGATTTGCTTCGGACGGCGGGGGAGCTCGCAGAACGGTCAAAGTACGATCGCGTAAAGCAGCAGCACGTTCGGAAAGCCCAACAGAAGATAGAGCTCGACCGGGTTGCGGAGGCGGTTCGCACTCTGCCGCCACAATCCAAACTCATTCTGATGGCGATAATCTCGCTCGAGGAAGCGGCAACGGGTCCGGTGAACACCGGGGAGGTGTATAACCGATACTCCGAGCTCTGCAAACGGGTTGATATGGATGTGCTAACCCAGCGGCGGGTCACCGATTTGATCAGTGAGCTCGATATGCTTGGCATCATCAATGCGATCGTGGTATCGAAGGGCCGCTATGGGCGCACAAAGGAGATCAGCCTCTCGGTCCCAACGGAAGAGACGTCCGCTGTATTGTTGTCGGATTCCCGGTTCGAGGGGCTGGAAGACGTTCTCAAAGGGTAAGTTACAGATGAGCCCGCCTGGGGGGACGCCTTCAAATCGTCGTCAGACGCATGTGCGACGTGTTTCAAGTGGACTATGACGCATGTCTGACGTCCGTGCGACCTGTTTCAACTGGAAGCGGACATCTGTCAGACGGAGATCCAAGATAACAGATGCCATGGACCGAGGCGGCCCACCGATGACGCAACCAGCTGTGCGTTGAACTAGAATTCCGAAAGGCGGGATTGATGGCGTTTCAGTGCCGTCGCGTCATAGCCATGTTCGGTGGAGAGGTATGCGGCGAAGTCATCCGCGCTTCCATGAAGTGTATATACCGTTTCAGGGTCGACTTCATGCACGAGATTCACGAGTTCGGTGAAGTCACAATGGTCCGAAAGGACGAACGCAGCATCGACGTCGCGGGCAAAGCGGAATCCGCCGTCGATAGCCCACCCAGACAGCCCAGCAGTCACCGCTCCTGTCCGCTCGATAAGGTCATCGACCCAGCCACCACGAAACCGGGATGGCAGCACGAGTGCATCGCCTGCACCGAACTCATCTAACGAATCATAATTTTCCCCGGGCAGGTCGATTCCGAGATGTTCCTCTATCACTGCGTCGAGATCGGCGATTGCGTCGGAGATGAGGATCCGGTCGCGATCGGTCTCTCCAAGAAGGTATTCAACCTCCTGAGCTCGCCCAAGTGCGTACCCAAAGCAGAGGATTGGCCGATCCGAATGGTCGGCCACCCACTCGCGAAAGCTATCGCGCACATGCTCGACGGGCGGGAATTCGTAGTCGGGGTGACCATACGTGGACTCCATGACAAGCACATCCGCGGCTGGCGGATCGAACCCTGATAGGTAAAGCCGATCGCGCGTGCACACGTCGCCGGTGTAGAGCACCGACTGTTCAGCCTCGATGAGTGCGGCTCTCGAGCCCGGGACATGACCTGCATCGAACAACTCGATATGTGGATGTAGTGTCCGGTCGGGCAGCGGGTACCCATCCCGCCGTACTGCTGCAAGATCGCGCGTTAATTCCGACCAGACGACCGCCTCCGGTGGCTCGCGATAGAGATGATCGCCATGTGCATGACTTACGAACGCAACGTCACCGCCGGGTCGATTCGCGTCCGCGACAATGCGTTCTCCCGTTGGCAAGTCAAGGCGAAGGCCATCTCCATATCTGAGATTCATTGATGCTGAAAAAGGTGTTCGAGTCGCTCGATTGTGTCCACATCCTGTAGGTCCAGATCATCACGGAACCCCTCGAATCGGGGGAATCTGAGTGCGTATCCTGAATCATATTCCGGGGATTCCTGAATCTCCTCGTAGGCAACTTGGATGACGATCGAAGGATCGAAGTGGACTTCGCGACCGTCCTGGGACTGGATAGTTGGCTCAAGTCGCTCGGTTATTTCGGCGAGTTCTTCGTCCGAGAATCCGGTCGACAGCCGACCACACTCTGACCAGTCACCGGATTCGGTGTCACGACAGCCGAGAAACAACCGGCCGAGACGGTTTCGCCGCCGCCCCTCCGACCACTTCGCGCGTACCACCGTCAGGTCAAGCGGCTCCATCGTCGGCTTTACCTTGACTGCATAGCCAACGCGTCGCCCCGGTTGATAGGCTGCGTCTAGATTCTTCGCCATAATACCTTCATGACCCGACTCGAGAGCTGATTCGTAAAATGACTCAGCGGCACTGAGCGAATCCGTCCGACGGTGGGCGACGCGGTCGAATGATCCACCGAGCGGTTCGAGGATGCTGTCGAGGGCCTCAAGTCGGACATCGAGAGACTCCTCGAGATAGTCAGCTTCGTCGAGGTACAGGAGATCGAAGAGATGGACCGACACCGGGACGGTTTCACGGAGTTCCGCCACATCGTACTTCCGCTTGATACGGCGGGAGAGCTCTTGGAAAGGCAGCGGTTCACCAGTGTCCGGATCTTCCGCGATCACTTCCCCTTCGAGTATGGCTGTCTCGGCATTCACCGATTTTCGGACCCATTCGACGACTTCCGGAAATTGGGCCGTGACATCTTCGAGTCGACGGGTGAATACCGTGACATCGTTCCCATCGATATGAATCTGAATCCGAAAGCCATCTAATTTATACTCCAAGAGTGCTTCTCCTTCCGGCGCAACTGTGTCGAAAGCATCGACCAGATCCTCGGCCTTCCGTGCGAGCATTACCCCGAGTGGCCGGCCGAGTTCGACCTCGAGTGCTTCGAGGCCGGCATGCCCCTCGTCTCGTGCAACCTCCGCAACGACGCGGTAGTCATTGGTCACTTGAAACGCGCGTTCGACCGCGCTTACGGCGTCCTCGTCGGTGGAGTTCAGGAAAGCTGCTGCGATTCCGTCACGGATCGTCCCCTCCCCAATTCCCAATCGCAGGTGTCCTAGGACCGTTCGAACGATATACTTGGCCGCAACTGGGTCTGCATCCGCCAACAATCCGGCAACGGCGTTGATACGGCGTCCTTGGCTCCCCTTACCCTCATACTCGGCGATTTCCCGGAGCTTTTCGTAGACTTCCACGAGCCTGAGTTCGTCGGTTACGAGTGTTTGTTGGGGGGCGTTTGCGACGGCCCATTCCGCTGCGCTACCAAGGTCTCCGGTTTCCCGCCAACGGTCTTCGATCTCATTCTCATCCACACCGGTCGCACGGGCGATTGCTTCAAGTGTCAAGTTCGATGAAAGGCCGAGCTCGTCGGGCTGCCAAGCCGCAAAAGGGTCACCTCTGAGCAGCGTTACCACGATGGGTAAGTGCTCGTCGTCGGCAGCCGCGAGTACCTCTGCTACGATATCTCTGAGTTCATGGTCGGCTTGGGTGGCCTCAAGGCGCTCGTAGATGTCGACCAGCGCCGCGTATTCCATCGGCCTCGCCTTGGCGTCCAGCGGAAAAAGCGGCCCGGCTTGATTGCTCCGATACATATCCATGACAACTTCTAACATGATCAAGCCCATAGCCCCACATGTATGTGCCACGAATTCTTCGTGCACCAGTCCGAGGAATCGGTTAGGCGCGAAGACATTTCGTCCGAAGAGACGACCCCCTCCTTCCTGAATGAGGAACGCGAGGCCGACGTTGAGCTACTCACGGAGGGCGGCACTTAGCTCACTCCGCAAAAGCCCGCAATTCGTAGTCCTCGGCACCGCGGAGGTACCGACGGATGTCGGTCCGATCCCAGCCGATCGGTGCGATCACGCTCTCAGCCGCCCGTACGAGAAGGTCTGCGTAGAAGTCGGCGTCGTAGTCGTCCACAGGCTCGAACGGGAGGCGGACGCGCTCCCGGCTCTCGGCGGTGTCATCTACGACGACGTAGCGGACGTCCTGGCCGGGCGCACGTTCGAGATCGTGGAGCCGACAGCGTTGCAGCGCGGCGACGGTGTGAGTCGCCTGGTCGTATTCTGCGAGCGATTGGGAGACGCGCTTTCGGACGACGAGGTCGTCGGGGTCGACGCGACGAGCACGTAAGCGGTCGATCGCGGCCCGAAGTCGCTCGCAGACTGCCTCGGGATCCCGGGTCTCGTCGACGACATCGAGCAGATCCCTCTGCATGGACTCGACAAACGGCGGTGTCGATCGCTGGCGTGCCTCGATCCCGCGAAGCTTGTACCCGCCGTCGGCCTGCCGGCCGAAGTACCGTGTCAACGCGCCCCCGCCGGTTTCACGACGTGGACAGAACGCGATCCAGTCGTAGCGTGCTTCGAGATCGAGCGCGATGCCGACCGCCTGGGTGACCGCGGCCATCACCTCGTCAATAGGGGCGTGGTCGGGATCGACGGGTTCGAGCCAGCAGCTGTCGACAATGCCGTGGACGACGCGCCAGCCGCGTTCCTCGGCGCACTCTTTGGCGGTAAGTAAGACATCCCGTGCGACGGCGTTGATGGCCTCGTGGCACTCGATGCGACCGAACTTGCTGTTCCGGTAGCCCTGGTAGCCGAAACACGAGACGAGGATCCACTTGATTGCGCTCGAGGTGGCCGCGAGGTCGTCCGGCGCGTCTGGGTCGAGGCCGGCCGCAGCGAGCCGCTCTGTAGTAGTACCTTCGAAGGATATATTTGGGCTATCAATACCTTCGAGGGTAGCTCTCCGAGTTTTGATCGCTGCGCGATCGTCGAGCAGCGGTTCGAGGACATCGGCGAGAAAGCCCCGGTCCTCGCAGATCGAGTACGGCAGGTCCGGTAGCGGTGCGTTGTCGTGACAATCACACCCCAGCGTGTCAGGACTTATGTTGTGCTCGCAGATGATCCGTGGGTAGAGCGACGCGAAGTCGACCTCACAAACGCCCTCGTGGAGACCGACGTCGGGCTGGAAGATGAATCCACCCCGGTCCGCGGCGTGGAGCGTGTGGATGTCTTTGAACTCCTCCGGGCGCCACTTGTTCCAGGGGACGAGAACGTCACGCTCGACCGCTTCCCGGATCTGGATCGCCGTCAGAACGTTTCCGATGCTCGCCCAGCCGACCTCTTGGGCGGGCTTGTGCGAGCGGGTGACGAGGTAGCGGAGGCCAGCGAGGTTCGAATGGTGGAAAAGAAAGCTGTTGCCCCGGTCGAGGACGACCCGGCCAGGAACGTCGTATCGAGCCGGTGAGTGGCCGACCCGGCCGTAGCTTTCGAAAGTGTTTGCACCCGCGAGCTGTTCGTAACCCGGTCGGCGACCGAGCGCCAGGTCGACGCCGTGGCGGTCGGCGGCCTCGAACAACAGCGGAATCACCGCCGCCGCGCTTACTTCGAGGACATCCGGATCGATCTCGGAGATCCGCCGATCGACCGTTTGGAGGACTGTGACCGGATCCGTGGCGACGGGATCGCCGTCGATTTCGAGGGCCGTCACCTCGCTGTCCGCGAGAGCCTTCTCGCCGAGGTCGATCGAAAGACGTGTGAGCGGCCGGGCCGGCGTCGGGTCAGTGTCGGTCTCGAGGCAGTACCGGAACTGCGGGGCAAGGTCGACATTGTACAGCCGGACCGCCCCCGGCGCGGCGAGCGCCCGTTCGTGAGTGTGTTTGACTTCGCGGGCGAGTGGCGCGACGTCGGCCTCCCGCTCGACGTCGGCCCGAAGGACAGGCCGGCGCTCGGATGCGTCAAGTTCTAGAAAGTGCTCCTCGACGGCTGTGGCCACGAGCTTCGGATCGCCGGCGAGGCGATCAGCCAGTGCGTCGAGCTGACCGGCTGGCGGCCGAATGTAGACCGTTGGGTGGTAGTGTTCGTCGAGGTGGGGAGTCGCGCCGCCGTCCGGGTCGGCGGTCCAGCCACGGACGCCCTCTTTCAGGAACTCGAATTTAAACATCTTCGAGAGCCTCTACCCGTTCTTCGAGGGCATGCAATTCCCGCTTCTGAGCCAGCAGCATCGCCAGAAAGATGGGATGCATCGGCTCGCGGGCGTTCATGTAGCCAGCGGCGTCGGCATGGGTCGCAGCGTCGTCAAACAGCGCGTCGAATGTTGATTGCTGGGTCGCCCGCAACCCCCGGCGAAAGGGTCTGTACTCTTCGCGCGTACGCTCGAGGACGTCCCGGAAGGTTGGGTTCGTCCGTCCCATATCTGAACGGGGTGGGTCACTGCGGTAAGGGCCAGCCGGCAGCGAGGCGGAAGTGAATCAGGCCCATTCGGCGGCCAATCGTTCGGGGTCCACGAGAAGGCCGTCTGCGATATGAACAGCGGCAGTGCCACACCGGTGGACTTGATCCGAGCGAATTCGAGTGACTGAATCCGGATTGATCGCCTCGATCTCCTCATCGTCGAACCCGTCGCCGTCTCCCACGAGCCGCTCGGCGTGGAACCAATCGCCGTCGCGGGGCCGAACCACCACCGCGTACCGCCGGACAGCGCCGTCGGCGAATTCGACAGCCACGCCGTTACGGTCCGGAGTAGAGGCGGCTTCCTCTGTGGTCCTGTCGTGGTGGTCAGTCTCGACGGCCATGGGGGTAGTCCGGAAACGACGATTCCGTGGGCCGCGGGTAGCCGCCCGCGTTCCCAGTGGACCCCCGTCGATGGAATATCCCGAATCCGGGCGTCCGATAGTTGGCCTCCATTCCTCCCACGGAATGTGTTTCCACCTGAACATACCAAGGCCATCACTTAAAACTTTGGACACTGACAGTGTTGACTAGACATCTGGCAAAACAAAGCCCTGTAACTAGATTGTTCTGTCTAGGCTTTCGCTAGATGTCCTGGACGTCTCTAGGACTAGTCACCGAACCCGGGTTTGTGAAACGAACTCGCGCCAGTGATTGACGGCCCAGATGATCAGGCCTGTCGAAAACAATCCGGCAGCGAGGAAATAGGGCAGCAGGTTGGCGAAGAGCGAGCTTTGATTCTCGAGCGCAAAGAGAATACCCTCGAAGGACAGCGAGATTGCGAATAACGAAACGGCCGCGACAACCGTGCTTGTCGTTATGATGACTGATCCATCGTCGAGTTGATACTCGAGAAAAACGACGAGCGCGACGAAGACGATAGCGGCCGCGAGTACGTAATATGGGATCCGGGCTCCGACGCCGCGGACGAGTCCTTCGGTGAGGGCGAGGACGCCAGCGAGACTCGCTGTAATAACGAGCGTCGATAGGGCTATCAGGACCACAAAGAGCCCGGCATATTGGCGCTCAACCACGGCTGTGCGAATCCGCGCGGGCCGGCGGGATGAAGCTTTCCCCCATATCCCAAACATCGTCACGCCATCACTTCCCGGACGACATCTTCGGAGATTTGCTGACCTATTCCACCTACCGAACTTTCGATCAAGTGATCAAATTTCCGCGGTGCGACGGAGAGTCGCCCCTAGCTGAGCCAAATGGCTCTATGGTTTATCTTTGCTATGAAATTCGGCCAAGCGTCTCTCGCTGCTTCACGATAGGAACGCGCCGATCAACGCAGCCAGTACCAAGATCCCGCCGATGGCAATCACTGCCCAGAGAACTACCTCGATGTCATCGCTCTCGAAGTCTGTACGGGTCGCGATCCACCGTGCTGTACTGCCGACATGTCCTGCGATGACGAGCGCAATAGCCGCCAGTTGAGCCCTTATCCAACTCGTGAGGAACAGAACGAGTTCCGCAAACTCGACCAGGATACCCTCTGTTCCTGAGGCAGGCGGCGTTGTCGCGGGACTGGCCCGGGCTTTGCGGCCATTTGCTGGCCGCGGACCCTTAGGACGCCGTCGCTCCGGGGCATCTGCGATGATCTCGTTGTCCTCATCCAATTCAGTCGATCGCTCGGCTTCCTTGATTTCGGCTCGATCGTTCGAGTCCACCGGTGGGTCCACGTCTGCTGTGCTGCTACTTTCGATCTGATCGGTCGAATCCGTGCGGGATTCGTCCTCTACAGACGCTTCCGTCTCGGGAGACCTCTGTTCAGGTTCCTCGGTATCGTCTTTCGATTGGTCGATTGCTAGCGAATCCGTCGAGGAATCCATCGGCTCGTCCCCCTCGAGGTCGCTGTAATCAACGTTCTGACGGCGTTCGTCGAATCGCTCGAGTATCGCCGGATCAACCGGGACCAATGGTGGGGGCTCGAAATCCTCGAAGCCCGGTGTCGCTCCAGCGTCGAATGTTCGTTTTTGCCGGAATTGCACCCGGCGAAGACGTTCGTCCCAGTCGGTCATGAGCAGACACTCGCCCGGATCGAGTTCCTCGACTGTCGCGGCAGCATCACTGCCGAGCATCGATCGAACGACCTCAGTGTCGTTTTTCCACGTTAGCCGATGCCAGACGATCCAGTCACATTGCGTTATGAAGTCTTTATCTACGGAGGCGGGCCGCTGTGAGACCCCGCAAAATCCCAACCCGTGTTTCCGTCCGCGTTTTGCCACCTGAATCAGCATCTCGCCCATTTCGGTGAGCCCACCGGTTTCCGGGATGTACTCGTGGACTTCCTCTACGATGAGCAGGAAGGGCTCCTTGAGGGTTTTTTCACGGTGGAATAGCTCCCTGACGACCCGGAAGACAACGTCCTGAGCGTCTTCTTCATGGATGAAACCTGATGTATCTAAAATGATTGGAACGCGTTCGACGAGGGCCAGATCGACGATTTTCTCCGCATCCGTAGCTGTGACGCGAACGTCACACTGTTCGTCATTGCCGAGGTGCAAGAGCTGGTACTGCTCTTTCAGCCCCCAGTATTCTCCGTCTGTATCGACGATCAGCAAGGGTTGTCCCAGATCCAGGATTTCCTCAACAATGACATTGACACTGGTGGATTTCCCACTACCGGACTTCCCCGTGACGAATCCGCGGCCCGTCAGAATGTCTACCAGAGGTAAGCGGACATCATCGCCGCCCGGCTCGGTGACCTCGATATGCTCGCCGGTCATCGTGGCGTCGTCGTCCGGACTTTGGCCGGTTCGCTTAAATGCTTCCTGGGTCCCCCACGGTCCGGGCGCTTTATACGCACGTGCTCGAATCTCCTGGGCATGTTCAGGCTTGGCGCACACGTCTCGATCAGCGGAGGTGTCGCAAACGCCGTCGAGGAACAGGTCGACCTCGGCGGGACCTGCGGCCAGATTTTCGTCGGCTCCCCGCGCACTTGGTCGGTATCCGATATTGATCCATCGGACGGGGAGGAGTTCCAGGCAGCCAGTTCAGAAGCGGATGTCAACCCGTGGATCGTCCACGGCACATATCTGATAAACTTCGCGACACCAAAGGACGATCTTGCCGACAAATCAGTGACTTGCGTGCAAGCCGAACTCGAGAACGCTGCCAGTCTGGGGATTCCGTATTACGTCTTCCATCCGGGATCACACACCGGCGCTGGCGTGGAAACTGGGATCGAAAATATCGGCGAGCGGTTGTCACGCCTCGATATTCCCGAGGAGACGATGGTTTTGCTCGAAAACACTGCGGGCCGGGGCACGACGCTCGGGAAGAATATGGACCAGCTCGCCAAGATGATTGAAGTTTCCGAGTACGGCACCGACGATCTGGGGATTTGTCTCGACTCCTGTCACCTATGGGCGGCCGGTCACGACTTCTCGACTGATGAAGACATGGACTCACTCATTGAGACGATCGAAGCGAGCGTCGGCCTTGAGAATCTCCACTACCTCCACCTCAACGATTCGAAACATCCGTTCGGCTCTGAGAAGGACGAACACGCACACATCGGTGAGGGTGAGATCGGGGACGCGCCGTTCGAGACGCTGATCAATCACGAGGCAACTCGCGACTTGCCGATGGTGCTCGAGACGCCCGTTGATGATGGTCGTGGGTACGCCTGGAACGTTGAGAAAGTCCGCTCGCTCCGCCGCAAGTAACATATAACTAAATTGGTTGTATGACGATTGTCATACGTGCGGCTGACGTTTATTTCACCCATAAATTTGTAAAATAACCCTATCTAACCTTCTACGAGCGCGTTTACATGGGTTTCGTCGTTCATCACGGAATTATCAATGACATATTCAAAAATCGCCGGACGTCGCGGGGTATTGGGCGACAAATCATAATTTCGACCATATCCTTGAAAGTATTTATTTCCGATATATTACGACCAATCGGCGAGTGCCGGTGCGGGTGATGGGCTGGCGGCGGGCGAGGCAAGGTCGCGCGTTCTCCCAAACAGCTCCACCCAGTACGGGATCGTCGTCTGCCAGAAGCCGTCCTTTACGTAGACTTGCGTCTCGCCGCCCGCGCCCGCGTACCGTAGTCCCATCTGAGTCCGTTCGCAGGACCACTCAGCAGCGTCGTCGCCGATGGCAGGCGGTAGGGCCGCTCCAGAGGCGTCGGTTGTCACCAGGACCGGAACGTCGTGGGTGTCGCCGAGACCGGCAAGCAGCGTTGCTGTCGCGGCATAGAGGTCCTCCGATTCGTAGTCGGGGACGTCGTCGTCGCGGTATAGCGATGCGAGGTTTGGTGCGACAACCAGGGCTGTTCGACCGTCAACCGCACGGACAAGTCGGCGAGCAAGGGTGTGGTGCTGGTAGGCTGTGAATGCCCGTGCGACGCGGATGCCGTCGAGGGCGCGGCGGTGGGGCGCCAGCTCGTACAGTGCGTAGCTAGCGGCGACATTGCGGGCGTCGAGCCAGTAGACCAGTCCGTCCCGCTCGAGGCATTCCTCAACGACCACCCGGTGGAGCGCTGTCGAGCGCGGGCCTGGGCTATCGAGATGCGTGAGACCCGGCTCGAGGGTCGGGAGCACGTCGTCGACCATGCCTGAAGGGAGGACGGTCGGGCTCGTAAGTGGTGCCGGGGTGGAGCCGTTACGGCCGAAAGTGGTCGGACGCACCGGCACCGCTTTCATCGACTAGTCTACGATGGCGTAAGTCCGCCCGCGCTTCTCGCCGCGGGCATCGACGAGATTGTACTGATCCATCTTGCTGAGGTATTTCCGCACAGTCCGGCGGCTCTTCGGCTCGTCGACGGCCGCAGTGTAGCGCTCGTACAGCTCCCCAGGGCTGATCTCGCCAGCGGCCTCGATAAGCTCGAACAGCGCCTCTTGATGAGGCGTCAGCGCGTCAACCGTCCGCTGCCTGATGGCATCCCGGGCCGCGGGGATTGCCGCCTCGATGTGGTCCTCGGTCAGCTGGCCGGCACCGTCGGCCTCCGCCTTTCGGGCGGCCGCCCGGAGGATCCGGATGGCGACGCGTGCATCGCCCGCGGCAGCGTCGGCGATGGTCTCGAGCCGAGCCTGATCGACAGTTCCGGGCTCGAAACCCCGTTCGACCCGTGCAGTGAGGATGGCCACCAGTTCCTCGATGCCGTACCGGTCGAACCGCACGCGTGGACCAGCCCGCAACCGGCTTTGCACCCGCTCATCAAGGCCAGCGAAGAAGTCCGCCTCGCGGTTGGCAATCAGTATCGGATGAAGGTGAGGCACGCCACAGAGCTCATACAACAGGTCAGGATCGTCGAGCTGGTCAACCTCGTCGAGGATTGCGACGAATGGGACGTCGTCGGCGTCGCGAATCCTCCGGAGTAGCTCGTCGTGGGGTGTGGACTGGCGGTGGATATCGGCCGTTCGACCGATCGCCTCGAGGAGGGTGTATAGAACTCCGAAGCGGGTGTGGTCGGTCCAGCAGTTGACGTAGGTCGTTCGGACGTCGAGCAGGCGTTCGCGGAGCCGCTCCGTGGTGTACCGGGCCACGCAGGTCTTGCCCGCGCCGGTCGGCCCGAAGACGAGCGGCGTCTCCGCGGGCTCGCCGGACAGGAGGGGCTCAAGGGCTGTCGAGAGTCGGTTGATCTCCCCGTTGCGGTGCTCGACGTCCCGCGGGACGAAATCCTCCTGCAGGACCCGAGCGTTCGCGATCATGGCACCATCCCTATGGCCTGGACCCCCATAAACGGAACAGGGTTACTTCCGATACTGCCTTTCGGCATTTCGGCCGTGACCCGGATCGCTTCAAGATGGGTGTCTTCTAAGGATCATCGTGGCGACGATCGACAATCGCAGTCCCGTATTCGAGTTTCGATGTCACGGTTGTGGCGCGCGCTTCTCGGATGATCCGGCCGGTCCGGGCACCTGCCCGCACTGCCACGCGATCGGGGGTCACGAGCGGCTGGGGCGACCAGAACCCTGAACGGACGGCTTTTCCCCCCAGCGATGCTTCTCGGTTCATGGACGACCCCCATGCCGATCAGCCGGTCGAGACCGCGGGCGCCTCTCTCGCAGATGCCCGTGCGGCGGTCGTGTTGACTCACGGCCGCGGTGCCACCGCGAAGGGCATGCTTGGGCTGGCACGGGAGCTTGATGTCGATGGCGTCGCGTTTCGCGCGCCGCAAGCTGCCCGGCATACCTGGTATCCGGACCGGTTCACTGCCCCAATCGAATCGAATGAGCCGTGGCTGTCGTCGGCCTTGGCTTTCCTCGAGCGGGAAGTCGAGACGGTTAGGAATGCCGGGCTGCGCCGTCAACAACTTGTCTTCGTGGGGTTCTCACAGGGGGGCTGCCTTGCGGCGGAGTTCGTGGCCAGGAATGCAACGCGGTACGGTGGCTTGGCGGTACTCTCCGGTGGACTGATCGGTCCGGAGGGAACGGATTTCGAATACGACGGCTCGCTTGAAGCAACACCGGCATTTCTCGGGTGTGGTGACGGGGATCCCCATATCCCCGTCGAGCGTGTCCACGAGACTCGTGATGCCCTCGACCAACTTGATGCCGAGGTCACTGAACGGATCTACGACGGACTCGGTCACACCGTCAATAGGGACGAACTCGACAACGTCGAGCGGATCATCACCACGACGACAGGAGGTGTCTCCGTGTGAGCCCACCTGATGACGTTCCGACGGTCTCATGCGAGCGGTGCGGCCGGAACTGGGACCTCGCGTATGAACTTGATGAACTTCGGGTAGGAAATCAAGCCGTCGAGCAGTTCGCACTCGACCATCATCGCCACACCGGACATTTCCCTGATGATATCTCGCCCTGGATTGCGGACTGTCGTCATTGTCCGGAGTCTTCCGAGCACCTCGGCGAGGCAGCGGCGCGTCGGTGGGCCGAGATTCATGCACGTCACACACGGCATACGGTCGGGCTTCGTCACGCGGATCGTGACGGGCCGGAGATGATCAGCCCGTAACTTCAGCGTCTGCGCTTTCCAGGTGCCCAAGCAGTTCCTCATGAAGCGGTCCGTTCGATCCGAGGAGCGCTGTCCGCTCCTCAGTGTCCAAGGTCACCTCATAAGGCTCGCCGCGTTCGTCGGTGATCGTTGCGCCAGCCGCTCGAGCGATACAGACGCCTGCGGCTACATCCCACGGGTAGGTATCGTACTCCCAAACAGCGTCAACCGTCCCCGCGGCGAGATAACAGAGACCGAGCGCGGCACACCCGAGTCGGCGGACACCCCGTGTCTCCTGATAGAAATGTTGGAGGAACAACCCATCCGGATCGTATCCAGATAACATCATACTCTCGGCGAGATCCGTCCGATCCGTCGTCTTGATCTCGAGATCGTTCTCCGTCGCTATTCCGTCGGCGCGGGCACTGAATAGTTCGCCCGTCTCTGGGACAAAAACAACCCCCATGACCGGTGTCTCAGCCTCGAGCAAGGCGATCGAGACGGCATAGTTCGGGTTACCATGCGCGAAGTTTCCTGTCCCATCGAGCGGATCGATCAACCACGTGTACTGTGAGTCACTTCGGACCCGCTCGCTTTCCTCGGAGAAGATGCCATGTTCGGGGAATTCGTTCCCGATCACGGTCGTAATGATTCGGTCGGCCTGATGGTCGGCTTCCGTAACTATATCAGATTTATCTGATTTGTAGGTGATCGACTCTGTCCGTCCGTGGAGTTCGCGCAGTGGGTCGCCGACGCTCACAGCGGCCTCTTCCGCGACCGACCGGGCACGCTCGATCAAGTCCGGTTCCGGACCGTGATCTTCCGTCGAGAGCTTCTCACGTGGCCCGGTATCTGCGGCCGATCGCACGCCCCATCCCAGCTTCGCCGCGACGGCAGTGAAGAAGTGGTCATCAAGGCTCGTCCGGACCAAATGCGCATGCGTCTCGGCACCTGTCACCCGAATTAAAGCGTCCTCACCGAGGTTCGTGTGCGCGCGGCCACCGTCGACAAGCAAGCTTGCCGTCCCCTGAGTGACGACCCGCAGTTCGGAGTCGGCATTGAGAATCACCGGCCGGGTGCCGAGCATATGCGTGTGCAGTGGCACAAGCTGGAGTGCATGGTTGTTTGCCGGGTATTGAATCGGGCCGTTCGCCGAGAGCGAGATGCCTGTCGACCCGGTCGGTGTCGCGATCGCGAGCCCCGTCCCTTCGAACTCACCAACGTACTCGTCGTCGAGAAAGACATCGAGCCGTGTGATTTTTCGATCAAACGGATTCTCCGGCGGCACGTGCTGGACCATCACGTCATTGATTCCGGTAGCGTCCACGCCGGGGGCATCAGCGTGAAGCATCTGGCGACTGTCGACCGTCGCTCGGCCTTTGAGAACCTCGTCGAGGGCGGCCTCGAGGTCTTCGGGCTCGACGCGGGGGAGGAATGACAGTGTCCCCGTGTTGATACCCATGATCGGCACGCCGCGTGGTGCAAAGGTACTGATTCCCTCCAGGAATGTGCCGTCACCTCCAACCGTCAAGCCGAGTGTGGCCCGGTTCGGCTCGTATACATCGCCGATGTCCCTACCGACGTCGACGACAGCGAGGTCCACGCCGGCGTCATCCGTCCACGACTCGAGCGCCGAGATGGCGTCATCGCTGTCGGGGCTTGAAACGGCGATGATCCGGTCTGTGGTCGCGAGGCGACGGCCGTGCATCGTGGCCTAACCAGCGCCGAGACGCGTACTAAACTTTCGGTCCATCAAGCAACCTGTCAGATCCACGGCGAAATCATTGTATGCGCGCCGGCGATGGATGGACGCATGACAGTTCTCGATATTGCGCGCCAGCGGGTCGTGACCCACGGACCGGACGATTCCGTAGCGGCCGCGATCGATACTATGCGCGAACAGGAGGTCTCGACGGTGGTGGTCGTCGGCAATGATGGTGCGCCGATTGGTCTGTTGACTGACCGCCTGGTTGCGCTGCAAGCCGGCCGGGGCACGCCACTCTCTGAGCGAACGCTCGGGGAACTCGATCTCGAGGACGCCGAGCCAGTTGCCGCCGACACGGGCGTATATGAACTCCTCGAACACATGGCTGAGCAGACCACCCGACGGGTTCCTGTCGTCGACGACGGAACGCTGGTGGGAATCATTTCGATCAGCGATGTGGTGGTTCTCCTCGGAATGGAGCTTCAACTTGTTGCGAACGTCATCCGCACCTCCTCGCCGGCCTACGAGCGGTCAGCGACGGAAATATACGATTAGCAACGGCGGAGGATCTCGGATCGAGACGAAGATTTCGTCAATACAACGATAATAATTTGTCGCCCGTGATGCCCGTAGAACGGACTCGTGGACTAGAGGTCCTTGCCACCATTGGCGTCGATAACCTCACCGGTGATGAATGATGAACGACCGCTCGCAATAAACGCTGTAACTTCCGCGACCTCTTCGGGCGTCCCGAGGCGACCAAGTGGCGTGTCCTCACGGATCTGATTTTTGATCCGCTCTGGCAGTTCTGTTACCATCTGTGTCTCGATGAAGCCAGGTGCGATGCAGTTCGCTGTGGAACCATGCGGAGCGAGTTCGAGTGCGATCGTCCGGGTGAATCCAAAGATCCCTGCCTTCGCTGTCGCGTAATTGGCCTGGCCAAAATTGCCGCCCTTCCCGATAATGCTTGATATATTGACTAGCCGACCCTCATCAGCCTCAGCGAGGTCATCGAAGAAGGCCTGCGTGCAGTGAAAAGCCCCGTCAAGGTGCACGTCAAGAACCGTATCCCACTCCTCGTGACTCATCTCCCGGAACCGAACATCCTGATTGATACCGGCATTATTGACAAGCACATCGACGGCACCAAAGCGATCGTGGGCTTCATCCCGCATTCGTTTGACAGCTTTGATATCGGTCACGTCCGCCTGGATCGCTGCCCCAGAGCCGCCCGCCGCCTCGACGCGATCAACCGTTTCCTCAGCTGCCTCCGCGGAGCTTCTGTAATTAACGACCACATCGCATCCAGCTTCCCCAAACCGTTCCGCGATCGCTCGTCCTATTCCGGTCGACGAGCCGGTCACGACACACGTTTTCGATTGCATTCTATCCATCCGTTCGGGCGGTCGCGTAAAACCCTAGGCAATGGTTAACACACGTACAGAACTGCGAGTGGACACTCACTGAATGATCGCGAGCCGAGCGAAAGCGTCCTAGTTCATGTATTGATTGGACAAATCGAAGATGGACAAGTTGAGATGTATTTGCCGCATACGCTGATCGATACTCAGTGGTGGTCATATTCATGAGGCTCGCGGTCGAAATCCAGCCGTGACGGTCGTGATCATCGGGGGCGGTGTCGTCGGTTTAGCGACCGCATACTTCCTTGCCGATCGCGGGACCGAGGTGACACTTCTTGAACGAAATGCGCTCGGTTCGGGGAGTACAGAGCGCGCAAACGGTGGTATTCGAGCCCAATTTACGACGCCATCCAATATCCAGCTCTCGCTCACGAGCCTCAACGTTTGGGAATCCTTCGATGCTCAGTTCGATGCGGAACTTGACTTTCGCCAGAATGGCTACCTCTTTCTCACTGGTGACGATGACCGGGCAACGCAGTTTCACGAGAACGTGAAGATCCAGCAGGACCACGGCGTTCCCAGCGAATATCTCGATCGGGAGGAGGTCGAGGAGATCACCGATCTCGATCCGGACGCGAATGTCGTGGCGGGTACGTATTGCCCACTAGATGGCTACGCTGATCCTCACGGTGCCGTTCGTGGATTTGCGGACGCCGCGGGGGCTGCAGGAGCTGTGATCCGAACGAACACACCTGCCGAGAGTATCGAGCCGCGGGGCGATGGCTACGGGGTTCAAGCAATGGACGAATGGATCCAAGCGGAACATATCGTGATTGCTGCTGGCGTTTGGTCACCGGAGCTTGCGGATGAGTTAGGGATAGATCTGCCGATCTCGCCAGTGAGACGCCAGCTCGCTACCGCCGAGCCCGATGGGGATCTTCCAGCGAATCACCCGTATACTCATCATGCTGAAGCACAAGTCTCCTTTCGGCCGGACCGTCCCGGAACGGCGATTCTTAGCGGCAAATTCGAAGACGACGGCGAAACGATCTCGAATCCGGACCGGTACCGCCGCAGAATCGATCTGGAGTTTCCGATCGCGGTTCTTGAGCGGCTCACCGACGTCTCGATGTATTTCGGGCCTGGCTCAAAACCGACTGGGGGGTGGGCCGGGCTCTACGCAAGGACGCCCGACCACAATCCGATCATAGATCAGCCACGATCGGACTGCTATATCGCTGCTGGCTTCTCGGGGCATGGATTCATGCACTCGCCAGCGGTTGGCAAACACCTTGCGGCCTTGATTACCGGTCGGGGAAAGCCGGTCGTTGAACCGGATGCCTTTGGGCTTAACAGGTTTTCCGAAGCGGACAGTGGTGAGGGCTTGTACCTCTGACCGATCGCTTTACCCCGATGCCGATGGACAAGCGGCTATGGCGCGCATTCCTTACGCAGATCGTGGTACGCTCGATGACCCATCGCTTCTTGACTCATCCACGCCACCGGAGGAGCTCGACCCGGCCTATCAACATCTGATGGAGGATCGTGCACGGAATAGCTACCGCCTCCTGGGTCACCGTCCCACGATTCTTCGCACATATCGCGACTTGGTTGATAGAATCAAATCCGACGGGGGGCTGAGCCTCGCTGAACAAGAGTATGCGATCCTGTGCTGCGCTCGCGAAATCCCGTCTCCATACGAATGGCACAATCATGTCCGCATCGCTCTCAATGCGGGCGTTCCGGCTGAGGAGATCCGGGCCATTGGCGCTCGGAATTACGGCGCATTCGAACCGGCTCACGAAGCGCTCTTGGAGTACGTCGCCCGGTTTATCGATGGCCGGATCGATGACGCGCATCATGCCGCTCTTGCCGATCACTATGATGCCGGCACGATCGCCGCCATCGGAGTATTCGCCGGATACTGGCTTATGAACGCCCGCCTGGTGGATGCACTCGGCATCGAATGTGAGGAGGAATTCGTCGGCTGGGCGCTCGATAACGTGTGAACGTGCACGTTGGCGTACTTGGCTGTGGAACCATCGGGAGTGCAGTCGCCACGGCAATTCTTGAAGGTGCCGTCGACCATACAACACTCTCGGCGATACACACACGGACCCCTGATCGCGCTGCGGAACTCCTCGACCGGCTCGACGCTACCAGTGAGGTACAGATCGTCGATGGACCCGGAGTATTGGCGCGACGCGCCGATGTAGTTGTGGAGGCCGCGAGCCAGACTGCGTTCGCGGACGCTGCGGTCCCGGTGCTTGAGTCTGGTACGGATCTCGTCGCTCTCAGTGTGGGCGCGCTGCGAGATGAGAGGCGACACGAGCGTGTACGAACGGTTGCTCGGGAGACCAACTCGGTCATTCGGGTCCCATCTGGCGCTGTCGCCGGGTTGGACGGTGTGGCAGCTTTGGCCACGTCGGACCTTGATTCGGTCTCGCTTGTCGGCCGCCGTCCGCCGGCGGTACTCGGTCCATATGTCGATGATGCCGATGCGCTGGATGACATGGATTCGGGAACAGTCATCTTCGATGGCACTGCAGCGGAGGCTGCCGCCGCATTTCCGGCGCATATGAATATCGCCGTCGCAGTCTCCCTCGCGGCCGATCTGCCGCCAACTGCTGTTGAGGTGCGACTCATTCTCGACCACGAGGCGCCCCGGAGCATCTACACGGTTGAGGCAGATGGCGATGCGGGCCACGTTCGCACAACCGTGGAGAACGTTACCACCCCAACGCCGGGGGATGCCACACACCTCGTCATCCAATCAACGATCGCGACGATCGAGCGCCTCGGGGCACCGATCGTCGTCGGCACTTAGAAGTCGAAGAGCTCAGCCGCACTCTCCCCCATGACTGCCCTCGTCGCATCCTCGTCGAGGTTTCTGGACAGCGTGCCGAAGAGTTCGTCCGGTAGGTCGAGATCGGGATGGGGATGGTCTGATGCGAACAGAATCGACGATTCGGCACCGGCGGCGTCGATCATCGTGGCTTGGTGATGCGCCGCGTCGGTATGCCCCAGAGGCATCGTCGTGAAGTAGAACTGCTCGTCTATGTAGGAACTTGGGGGGCGATCGAGCACCGGGACGTCCTGTGAGTTTTGGAGGTAATGATCATCCATCCGCCATGTCATCCAAGGGACCCACTCTACGCCAGACTCGACGATGACCCAATTGAGGTCCGGGAACCGTTCCGGCGCACCCCGAAATATCAGGGAATTCAAGTGCCACATCGACTCGATCGGAAAGATCAGCGCATGTGATTCCGTGAATGTTCGTGCCCACCGCTGCTGGAGCGGAAACGAAAACATGCCCGTGGCACTCCCGCTGTGCATGCAGACCGGTAGATCGTGACGCTCTGCCGCCTCGTAGATCGGATCGTACCAGTGATGACCTGCTGGTGGGACAAGTCCCGCAGCGGGTAATTGGACGCCCGCAAAGCATTCCTCGTCGCCCCATTGGTCGATAATCTCCGCTGCAGCATTCGGACGCTGATTCGGTACGAGAAGGGTCGCCTTGACCCGATCCATGTCGAACGTCGGGAGGTATTCCGCCGTCACCCACCGGTTGAACGCCTTTGCCAGTTCAACGGCGACCACGTCGTTATTGATCCCCGCAAATCCGAACATTGCCGTCGTGAGCAGCGAATAATCGATGTCATATCTTTGCATGAACTCCTGCTTCGCGGCCGGATCAGCGCCCCGAACGTGGACTAAGTCCGGGTTCTCGAGATCACCCTTGTCCACGAGGCTGTCCGTCGTTGGAAACGGCGGGGTCGGGCGGGTATCTGTGAACACTTCTCTACGAAGATCCGCGCTTTCCAGCGTTCGAGTAGCGCCGGAACTCTCCACATACGGAAGAAGATCCTCCACATCCTCATCGATATGAGAGTCGACATCGATGACCGTGAGGTCTGAAAGCTGCAATTGAGACGAGGCGCTTGCCATATGGGTACTGACTTCGGGCCGACCCCTAAACCTGCGGGTGGCGAGTTCGACGCCTCGGCGGCCCTAAACTCAGATACTGAGCCCAGACCGGGATTGAAATACGTAGGGTCGACCTGTTACGCATGCGCGAGCCCCAACCGGCGGGTCGTGGGCGGGTTCCGTCGAAACTTCGGGCGATCGCTCTCGCGGCAGTGGTGCTGTTGTCTGCCGTTGCCGGCGTGGCGACATTGAGTGGTGTCGGAGCAGCCGCAAACGTGTCCTCAACGAGCCTTGAGAACCGGCCTGGAGGGCCCTCGCTGGATACGTCCGGCGTCTCCGTCGGATCGCAGGCCCCGGGCAACTTCGTGTTCGTTCGCGTTGAGGATTCGAGCAAGGTGGGCTTCCAACGTCGAGACATCTCCGGTGAGGGCGCGGATACGACAACCGAGCTGTGGTTAAACCTCTCGGTCACCGATTTCAACCCCGATCTCTTGATGGGCACGGCAAACGTTGATTCATGGACGTATAACGTGGATAGCAATGGCGATGCGACGGTTAATATTAGCCTGAAACCGGCATCAACCGAACGCAATTTTACTGCCTATAATAACGGTGAAGCCGGGCCGAAGCCGCCAAATTCACAAATCAGCTGGCCAGCGTCGCAGGACGGTTCCGAACTGTCGACCGGCGCCACTGTTGAACTGGGGATCGTCAACATCTCAGGCCAGCTCGGGAGCGATCTCGATGGGGCGCGACTGAACTCCGACGCCCAGGTTTACAACTTCCCCAGCTACAACAGTACGACGGGCAATCTCTCGATCGACATCGCCTCGCCACACTGTAAAGCCAGCGCCGCGAACGCGCCGGTCGCAACGTGCTCCGCGAGCGAACAAAACACGGGCGGCTTCTATAATGCCGTTATTCCCCAGAGCTTCGTCGAATCGCGCTGGGGATCGGGCGTGTCAGCGAGCGATCTCGATGGCACCTACACCTCGAGCGCAAGCGGTGCCACCAACGTCCAGTGGAATATTTCCGAGCTATCGGATGGCTCGATATTCGTCAACGCGACGAATATTCACTATTCGCAGGGCACGGTCGAGATCGGAGAAGTCTCGACGGGCGGCGGATCGACCTCGAGCGGACCCAAGCGGACCACTGTTCGGACGAGTTCAGCCGCCGACGGGACGGAGGCCTTGATCGACCGGGTCACCCTTGATGATCCAACAGTGTCGTTTGGGGTGTCGGGCGCGACCGCAGGTGGATTTGCGGTGAAAACCGCCTCTGCCACCTTTGACATGGGCACGAATGTCGACAATCGAATGCGCGTCCGTGCCAGTGAGCGCCTTCCGGCCGACATTCCGATGCCGCCAGTCGATACGGACGTCCGTGGCTATGTGACGCTTGACATCGAAGGCAATCTCGCGGACCGCGTTACGGAGGGCTCGTTCACACTCGATGTTTCCGAATTCGAGGTGCCGCCGAAATCGATCATTGCTGCCAGATTCAACGGCACTGACTGGGTATCAGTACCTACCAATTCGGTCAATGAGACCCACGTGAAGATTCGTGCTCCAAACGGCTTTTCGACCTTCGCAATCGGCGTTCAGCAAGTTTCCACTCCCACGCTAACGCCGACACCGACGTCCACTCCGACGCCACCGCCAACACCAACGCCGACCATGACACAAACGGCTACGCCAACGCCATCCGGAACTGTCGGGGTTATGACCCCGACTGCCTCGCCGACGGCCACCCCTGGGACCAATGGTCCCGGCTTTGGCGTGGCGATCGGACTGCTCGCCGTCCTCCTGCTGGGAGCCCGACTCGTACGTGAGGAAGAGTAATCGCCGACGGATCCCCTTACTCGAGAATTCCGACAGGGCGGACGGGCGATCCGGTGCCACCACGAAGTTTCAACGGGAAACAACATAGCGTATACCGGCGCCCGGCGACGGCATCGAGATTCGCCATGTTCTCCGTATTGATCATCCCGTGTTTCCCACATGCGTCGTGAGCGGGGTGGTCATTTGCCGCCGTTCCCGCAGAGTGATCGATCGAGGGGGCATCGATGCCGATATTCTTGACTCCCCGTTCCGCCAGCCACGTTGCGGCCTCGCCATCGAGTCCGATATATTCGTTCAGATAGGCGTACCGAGGTTCGACATCAAGGCCATAGTGTTCGTTCCGATGACCGGTATGCAACGTGATTGCGTCACCTTCGCGTAGCTCGAGGGAGTGGCGTTGAAGCTTTGACTCGATGATGTCGATCGTCACGTAGTCTCGATCTGCCAGTAACTCAGAGACATCGAGTCCGATAGCGGGCCCGTAAAACCAGTCCAGATCCATCTTGTCGATAGTGGATTCCGACAGGGAGGAATCGATATGTGCAAGCGAATCTACGTGAGTTGGTCCGTGTTCTGACATGAGAATCGCACGATCCTTCGGATGCAACTCATCTGAGCCTTCGCGTTTCGCACGGAGCTTCCGCTTAAGCGTCTCGTTCTCCATATCGTCCTCGTCAAGCTCCTGGAGCTGGCGGTATCCCGATTCTTCATGGGTCGTGCAGGTCCAGAAAACGGTGTCATGGCTCCCGAGTGCTGGCTGGTTCTCCTCGACATATCCCGACAAATCGACCAATTCTGGCATGACCCATTCTCGCAGGATTCCCACTTAGCTCCTTTGTAGGGATAGGTGTACGCACCCCGCTCACAACTTGTCCGGGCCAAATATACTTCCGGAAAGCCCAGCCGTCTAAGTTGAATCGCGCTGAAGATGGGGGATTCATCCTCTGACGGAGCTGAATCCAGATGCTCCCGAAACTCGCCAGAGTCTGTCTACGAATCCGAGTTCAACTGGTCTCAGGTTATCGGATCTTGGCAAAAGAATTTCCAAAATCAGTGGGCGCTGCTGGCTCCGGGTCAGAGTCGAACAAATCGACCTTTCGGGCGTGAGGGGGCTTGGATTCGGACGGTTGAGAAGCGGAGGATGTGTTGGATTCGAATTACATATTCGAGCCCGCGCTGAATAAAGAGCGCGCATTTCTCACACGGCACTCTTGTCAGCCCAAGTCCGAGATATACATAATGACTGGAGGAAGACTTCTATCTAGTCTTAATCGATGAATACGACTGTGGGGCGACTCCATCACACACATGTTAGATCTAAAACGCTCTGTTCGTAGATTTTCCGGCCCTGGCATCATCGTGGTGGTCTCCATCTTCTCCCTCAGCGTATTCCTCTATCATATCCTGACTCACGAAGCTCCTCTTTTGCCGACAATCCTCGGGCAATGGATACCTCTCGGTCTCTCATTCGTGTTCGCCGGACTCGGATATCATGTGGTTACTTCTGCTGAGACACCGCGCGAGCGGACTCTCGTTGGTATCCGGACTGGTGGATCCTACTTGCTCGGCGGGATTGCAGCCGGTGGCTATGCGTTTCACCAACATCTAAGCCCGGAAGTGATGCTTCCGGCGGAAGCAGTTCTATTCCAAGCGACATTCGTCGCTACTGTTCTCGGGATTGGTGGAGTCGCGCTGGGCCTTGAAGCGATTCGCCGGGACCAAGCCTACCTGGAACTTGAAGAGAAACTTGGACAGCTAGAGGCTACCAATACCCGTCTTGAAGAGTTCGCCAGTGTGATTAGTCACGATCTCCGGACACCACTGACGACAGCCGTTGGCCGGATCGAACTGGCATCCGATGACTGCTCTAGTGACCATCTAGATGCGGCACTGAAGGCACTTTCTCGGATGGAACGAATCATCGATGATGTGCTGTTTCTAGCCCGTGAAGGTGATGACGTGGGTGTTTTGAACACGGTAGACCTGGACGAAATAGTCAAAGATGCATGGTTAATCGTTGCGGCCGATATGGACCGGCCAGAGCTACGGATGGGAGCTGAGATGGAGGGAGATCTCCCGAAAATCGAAGCGGATGCTGACCGACTGCAGCAACTGCTGGAGAACCTCTTCAAGAACAGTATTGAGCATGGTGGGTCCGATGTCACGGTAAGGATTGAGCTCACAGCGAACGGTTTTGCGGTTGCAGATGATGGGCCCGGAATTGATCCAAAGGATCAAGACCGTGTGTTCGATCCCGGATACTCGAGTGCCGACAACGGGACCGGGTATGGGTTACGGATTGTCAGACAGATCGCAGAGGCACATGATTGGGATATAAGCGTTGGTGAGTCAGACCAGGGGGGCGCTCGTTTCGAAATCACCGGTATCACATTTGCTGAATAGAACCTCTATATCTTGCAGGTTATTACTGACATTTTCTGGCAATACGTCTCACCAATGCTGAATAGGAAGCGCGAATCTCGCACATTGACAGGACTAATAGTCAATTACCCTCTCCAGAGCGGAACCAAGGCATCCGCAAGAGAACAATCCCCAACGTAAGTATGATACTGACTTTTCCGCGAATTAATAGGGCGTTGCGGAATCCGTAATTGAACCCGTCTTGAGATAAGGTTAAGTGAATGTAGCCATCTTTATCTAAAACATACGAATCAGGGGTACCTTGCATTATGGATAAACCAGATTCGGGCTACCGGCTCGACGACGTCGATCGCCGAATCCTCTACGCGCTAATGGATGACGCACGCAACGCAACCGCCGCCTCAATTGCCGACAAAGCAAACGTCTCGGGCGGTACCGTCCGAAACCGCATCCAGAACCTTGAAGAACACGGAATCATCCGGGGGTACTCCGCACACGTCGACTTCGAACAGGCTGGCGGAAAACTATCCAACCTCTATCTTTGTAACGTACCAGTCGACGAGCGCGAACCGCTGACGAACCAGGCCCGGGCCATTCCCGGTGTCGTCCACGTTCGATCACTGATGACTGGTCGCCGAAACCTCCACGTACTCGCCATCGGTGAAGACACTGAGGACCTCCAACGCGTCGCCCGGAGCCTTTCCCAGCTCGGCATCGAAATCGAGGATGAAGACCTTGTCGAAGACGACTACTTCTCCCCCTATCGGCCCTTCAATCCAGACGCTTCTGATACCGCTGGAATAAACGATGTAATCAGTCTCACGGGCGACGCCAATATCGTCGAACTCGCCGTCACCAAGGACGCAGCGATAGCTGGCACCACGCTCGAGGCGGCAAGCCAACAGAACATCATCGACGACGACACGCTCGTCATCGGCATCGAGCGCGACGAGACGGAACTCACCCCCCACGGCGACACTGTCGTCAAGCCGTACGACATCGTCACCGTACTCTCACGGAGCGGGGCCGACGCCAACGCGCTCGACGTATTCCGATCTCCATCTCCCAACCAGCCTTCAGAGTCTACCCAATGACCGGTCTCACGACACGAGTACGGCAGTTGCTCCGCTCGACGGCGATCGTCTATGAGTGCCGTAACTGTGGTACGACACTCGACAGCAACGAAACCGAGTGTCCGAACTGTGGTTCGACCGACACCGTCTGCTACAAACTGAAGTAACCTATGCCAATCAACCTCACCAAAAATATCCTCGTCCCCGTCGCCACCAAAGAGGACGCCCGAGCCACCGCCAAGGCACTTCACGAGTACGAGACAGGCTCTGTCACTGTCTTGCATGTCATCGAAAAGGGGGAGGGCGTCCCCGACAAAACGCCCGTCGAGCAGTCCGAGATGATCGCTGCGGAGGCGTTCGAGACGTTCCGGGAAACGTTCCCCGAAGCCGAAAGCGAAATCACGTACCGGCGTGACGTCGTCGAGGGCATCATCGAAGTCGCTGACGCGATGGACGCGAGTGCCATCGTATTTCGGCCCCGTGGCGGCGGACGCATCCTACAGTTTCTCGCTGGTGACCGTACCCTACGACTGGTAACCAAGGCCGATCGGGCGGTCATTGCTCTCCCAGAGCAGGAAGACGACGTCGACGGTCGATGACAACTGGCGACGAAGAGCTGGCGAAAGATCTCGGGCTATTATCGGCGTTGACAATCGGTGTCGGCACCATGATCGGCGCGGGGATATTCGTCCTGCCGGGCCAGGCTGCGGCGGCTGCAGGGCCGGCAGTTGCGCTTTCGTTCGTCATCGGTGGGGTCATTTCTCTTTTTACTGCGTTATCGGCGAGCGAACTCGGAACGGCGATGCCGAAAGCCGGTGGTAGCTACTACTACGTCAACCACGCCCTCGGCCCGCTCGCAGGCTCGATTGCGGGGTGGGGCAATTGGATGGGCCTGGCGTTCGCCTCGGCGTTCTACACGCTGGGGTTCGGCGAATACCTGGTCACGTTCCTCCCGCTGCCCGCCATCGCGCTCGGTCCGGTCGGGCTGAGCGCTTACCAGGTTGGAGCGCTCCTGGCAGGGCTGGCGTTCGTCGTCATCAACTACATCGGCGCGAAGGAGACCGGTGGCGTCCAGATCGTCATCGTCACGCTTCTGGTCGGCATCCTCACATTGTTCTCGATCTTGGGATTCATGCAGGCGGACGTCTCGACGCTGCGTCCGTTATTCCCCCCCGAGACCGGGGGCGCCACCGCCGTCCTTCCGGCAACCGGGCTGGTGTTCGTCTCATTTCTGGGATTTGCGAAGATTACGACGGTCGCGGAGGAGCTGAAGAACCCCGGGCGGAACCTCCCACTTGCGGTTGTTGGCAGCGTCGTCATCGTCACGACGATGTACGCTGTCATCATGGTGGTGCTGATGGGCGTTATCAACTGGCGACAACTCGGTCCTGAGTTCACCACGACACCGGTGTTGGACGTCGCCGAAATTGCCTTCGGGACTGTCGGGATAGCTACGGTCGGTGTCGGCATGCTTACGTTCGCGGGACTGCTTGCGACGGCCTCCAGTGCGAATGCCTCCATTCTGGCGTCGTCGCGTATCAACTTCGCCATGGGACGGGACAAGCTCATCAGTGCAAAGCTCAACGCCATCCACCCGAACTTCGCCACGCCGTACCGCAGCATCGCAGTCACCGGTGGGCTCATCCTGCTGTTCATCGTCCTCGGGGACGTCAAGACTCTCGCCAAGGCCGGTAGCGTCCTGCACCTCATCGTCTACGGCTTGTTGAACATCGCGCTCATTGTGATGCGTGAAGCCGACATCGCGGAATACCAGCCCGAGTTCAAGGTGCCATTATATCCAATCGTACCGATTCTAGGGGCGGTAACGTCCTTCGGACTCATCGCGTTCATGGCGCGCAACGAGATTTTACTTTCGCTGGTGTTCGTGGTGGGCGGCATTGTATGGTACTTCACGTACGCACGCAGTCGTGCGGACAAGCACGGCATCCTTAGCAAGTGGGTGTTATCCCAGCCCGATGAGATGCCGGCTACTGCCGTCTCGGCAGCCAGCGCCGTCCAGCCGGATGGGGACGTCTATCGGGTTATGGTGCCGTTAGCAAACCCCGATCACGAGAAAGACCTCATCACGCTCGCCAGCGCTATCGCCAAACAGCGTAGTGGCGGTGTCGATGCGGTCCACATCATTTCTGTGCCTGATCAGACGTCGGTGAGCCTGGCTGCCGACCAGGTCGAACAGATGGAGGCTGACTACCACGAGATTCTGGATGCAGCCGAGGCCGATGCGGAGACGTTCGGGGTTGATGTCGAGACGCACACGATCGTGTCCCATCGCGGGTTCGAGGAGATCTTCGATGCGGCGCGGGATCTTGGGGCGGATCTGGTAGTGATGGGCTGGGGCGAGGGATCGCATGGCTCTCCAGGACGGGTTGAGAGCGGCTTTGACGATCTGGCGAGGAACCTCCCGTGTGACTTCGTGGTGATGAAAGACCGCGGGTTCGACCCCGAGCACATCCTTGTTCCAACGGCTGGAGGACCAGACTCGGACCTGTCGGCGGAGATGGCGCGGCTACTTCAACAGGAGTACGGTTCGCAGGTAACTCTGCTGCACGTGGCCGACTCCGAGGAGGACGGCCAGCGGTTCCTTGACGAGTGGGCGGAGAGCCACGACATCGGAGAGGTAGAACTGCGTGTCGAGACCGGAGACATCGAGCGGGCGATCGAGCGAGCGGCTGGTGAATGTTCAATGGTGATCATCGGCGCGACGGAGGAGGGACTGCTCTCGCGGTTGGTGCGTGGGGCACTTGTACTTGAGGTTGTCAATGATGTCGAGTGTTCGGTGCTACTCGCGGAGCGAGCTCGGCGTCGGGGCATTACGGAGCGTATCTTCGGGCATTGAGAAGTCGGAATAATTTTGGCTGAGGTTTGGCTCGAGATGTTAAATGTAAAACATAATTTATTCACTAGAAGAGTCTTGGATTGAAACCGGTCCGCGTGCTGCACCCAACCTCTTTATTCAGCATGAGACATATGGCAGACAAGAGGTATCGTCTAATCGGAAACTCGTAGAGGAACCGCCACCACTGCATCAATCGGCGATTGATTTTCTCCAGTGGTACCAGTTTGAATGTACGCGAGTCCCAATACAGAATCCCCTCGGTCAGATTCATTCGACTAACGAACGAAAGCGCCCCAAACCCGGCCCATTCGATCGATAATCACAACGCTGTCGGGCGATTGTATGGCCGAGTTTGTATGGGCGCTGCAGGATTTGAACCCGCGACATCTTGGTCCGAAGCCAAGTGCTCTGTCCAAGCTGAGCTAAGCGCCCGTATTCGTGACCACCCGTCGTCGGGCTAAAAACTCCCCGGTCCTGGCCAATTCTTTTAAGAGAAGCCGCGGGAATTTTGTCCACTCGCGGTGTTTGATCTCGGTCCTGCGCTTGAGCACGCCACCGTCGCCCCTGGAACGAACCTCCTCGTTTCGGGGCCACCGCTGTCCGGTAAGCGACGCGTCGCGATCGAGGTTCTCGCAGTCGGATCACAAGAGGGCGAGGGTGCGATTGTCGTAACCACCCGCGATGATGCACGGCAGGTTCTCCGGCACTTCCGCTCACAGAGCGATGATCTTGCTCGCGGACCGGTGGAAATCGTCGACTGCGTTACGAAGCAACAGGGTCGGCCCACTGCAGAATCCCCCAACGTTGCGTACGTGGACTCCCCGGACGACATGACGGCCATCGGCATCCAGTTTTCGGAACTTCTCGAGGAATTCGCTGTGGAGCGGGGTATTGACCGCACGCGTGTGACGCTCGACTCGTTGACGACGCTGTTAATGTATTCCGACGCCGAGACAGTCTTTCAGTTTCTGCACGTCTTCACTGATCGGATCGACAATGCCGGCGCCCTCGGACTCTTCCTTATCGAATCGCGTGCTCATGATCCTGAAATCCGCAACACCCTGTCGCAACTCTTTGATGGTATCATTACCACGACTCCCGATGATACTCCTACCCTCGACCTTTCCCCGTCTGATGAAGATGTGAATTCCTGAGGCCAGCAGTCTTTTTCGCGGCCAATGCCTAGCCGTTCGCATGGCAAGTGAGACGGACACCATGCTTCGTGACATCCTCCAGAATACCGAACGCATCGCCGTTGTTGGGTGCTCGACTTCCCCGGGCAAGGCCGCCCATGACATCCCAAAGTATATGCTTGAACACGGATACGAGATCATCCCAGTGAACCCATATGCGGACGAGATCTTCGGACAAAAGGCCTATGACGATCTCGCAGAGGTTCCGGAGGGCGTGGATCTCGTCGATGTATTTCGACCAAGTGAGGAAACCGGACCAATCGTCGATGCAGCGATCGAGCGGGACGATGTCGCAACGATCTGGCTCCAACTTGGCATCACGAATGAAACGGCTGGCGATCGCGCACGCGAGGCGGGAAAGAGATTCGTGCAAGACCGGTGTCTGAAAGTCGAGCACCAACGACTTATGTGACGTCCTCAGGCGTTGGCGTCGGTTTCCTGTGTCGCATCATCGGTTGCTTCGGTCGCAGTATCCTCTTCGACTGACGGCTCCGGCAGATCGGCCGCATCGAGAACGGCGGCGATATCTACCCCCTGCGCTTCGGCAAGCGCCTCGACGAGGGCACGCTGTTCGGCGACATCCCGCTCGATCCGATCGACCTGTTCGCTGGTCCGTTCCACATCAGCCTCCAGCTCCGTCAGGCGGGACATCACCTCGTTCATCTTTCCATAGAGCTCCTCGGCAGCGCTGGCAACTTTCTGGAGCTTCTTCGCGGTTCCGCCCAGTGGCATAGTTCTGATGTAGGTCCGGGCACACGTGGGCTTTTCGGGGAGATTATGCGGGTTCGCCAGCGATGGCCGGTATGGACGGACGCCGCGCTGCGCCGCTTGTCGGCATTGCCGGCTGCCTGGCTCTCGTCGTGGCGTTGGCATACCCCTATCTCATCCTCGGCGAGGCCGCTAGTACGTACTACAGTGCTGGCAGCATCAATCCCCTTGTCGCTGGATTGTTGGCTTTGGTAGCGATTGTTGTCTTTGCGTCTGGCCGGGAAGGCCGGACGGATCCTGGATTTGCAGCAGGCGTTGGTGTCGTGTTCGGGATCACAATTCTCGCCATCGTTCTGTTCTGGGCTGTCACGGTTCGGGTCGACATCATAGCGATCGATCCGAACCATCGATGGGTCATGACGGTTGCCGCGGCCGTTGTACCACTGGGCGCCGGATGGTTCGCCCGCTCACTTGGATTTCCATGAACCGGACCGAAATCCCCTTATGGCCGTCACCGGTAGCCTCCACTCGGACTAGGTCGGGCGGTTAGGTCTCGCTCAGAACCCGCACCACGACCTTAAGCGGGGACCGAATGCCGGGGGCGTCCGGGCCGACGGGCGCGGGCCCCGCAAGCCAACGTGGAAGCCTCGTCCTGCGGGGATGGAGGTCCGTTCGGGCGCGCCTGCAGGGGCGCGGGCGAGCGGTTAACCGCGGGCACTCCGTCAGGCGCGGAAGCGAGCAGCGGACCCGTGGACATCCGTCGCTCGCAGGGTCGCGGGGTGGAGGCGGCGCGCGGGATTCCCCGTGCTCGAACGCGTGGGCAAGCCCGGAAGTCCATTTCTACACTTCATAGCGGCGACGCTGGCACCCTTCAGGGAGTCTTGCGGAGAGTCTGCAGCGTGATCAGTATCAGATTCCCGCGCGCAAGCCGGAAACTCTGCTGCAACTCCGGGGCACATGCGGTACTGGGAGATCCGGCACCAACAAGGCGATGAGACGGAAGAGGTTTGATGTACTACTCTTCTGCGGGAACGTCGACGACGCCGTCCGAGACTGCCAATTCGCCCGAGATATCCCGCTGGGGATAGGGGATCTCGATGCCAGCCTCGTCGAAGCGCTGTTTGACGGCCGTGACATACTCCGCCTTCGTCTTCACGAAGTCTGCTCGACTTGGGTTCGCGATCCAAATCCGCGACTGGAGACCAACGAAGGAATCCGCTAATTCCGTCAGGCGTACAGAGGGTGCCGGATCGTCCATGATTCCCTCGTGCTTCTCGGCTTCATCGATAATGATCTCCGTCGCCGTCTCAATATCGTCATCGTACCCGATTCCGAAAAGGAATTTGAGTCGAAGTCGATCTTTCGCAACCGGGTTCTTGATGACGCCATCCGTGAGCTGTGAATTGGGGACCGTCAATAGCTCGTTATCGAAGGTTCTGACCCTGGAGACTCGAAGGCTAATGTCCTCGACGATCCCGGAGTGATTATCCCATTCGATCCAATCGCCGATCCGAAACGGCCGATCCGTGAAAATGAACACGCCAGCGACGAAGTTTTTGATGACGTCCTGGAGCGCAAACCCGATAGCGAGCGTTGCGGCCGCGGCGATGGTGGCCAAGGACTGGAGGAAGCTTCCAAAGCCCGCGAGCCCAAACGCGACAGCAATGGCGATAAAGACAACTGCTGCCTTCGTGAGTTTCGAGAGCGGGCGTCGGGCGTGGGCATCGACATCACGACGAGTGAGAATTCGATCAACGAGCGGCACCACCGTCAGCCGGCCCGCAATGTAGATCGCAATGAGTACAACGATGAAAGTGATCAGCTTACCTAACGGATTGGCATAGGGGACTCCAAATCCGGCGAGCCAATCAGCTACTGGTGGGAGGTCTCCTGCGGCCGCCATTATTCGAACACCGCTGTATGACCCCGGGTCTCCACTACGGACGCGTCAGCGAGTGCCGCGAGTTCGGCTGCCAGTCGGTCGGCGTCCGTACCGCCCAGTGCCGATCGAAGGAATTTCACCTTGACTCGATCCCGATCGTCGAGCTGTGATCGTAGCTCATCAGCAACCGGCTCCACGCCACCCTTCCCAACTCGGAGCGTCGCTTCGAGCTCCTGGATCGACCCATCCGTCATGGGCGGATTATGCTCGCGCCGCACATTTAACTTCTACAGTTCTACAGCCGGAACAGGCCGAGTGCCTCGAGGCTTGGCCACGAGGCGGTTCATAGGCTGAGTTACCATTCCCAAGGAGTGACCGACGTGGCCAGTCGGTAGGGGTAGTTCACTCCGACCCACTTCGATCCTCATACGGATACCGGGCGTGCGTGCCGCAGTCACACGTAACGACGACATGCCCATCTCTGAGTCGGAAGCGGGCGTTCTGACCCGGCCGCAACCAAGCGCCACAGCTGTCGCAGGTGAACCGGTCGACGACTCGTGGGACGGAGAGTCGGTGACGTTCGGCCAGCCGGCGGGCCCGGGCGGCGTACGCGCTGGCACGGTCACCGTGTCCGTCTCGCGCGGCCGCACGGGCGAGCGTGACAAGACGCTCGATCCGTTCCAACGCGATCTCCGCCTCGTCTGCCATCGGCGCAGTATCAGTGACCAGCACCGGTAAGCATTCCGTCAGTCCTCGAGGACCGTTTGATACACCGCGATTAGCTCCTCCGCGACGGCATCCAGGGTGTACGAGTCGACAGCCTCCGCGGCCGCTTCACCGATGTCTGCTCGGAGATCCGGGTCGGCAGCGAGGCGTTGGACTGGTGGGGCAAACTCGTTCGCTCCCTTGAGGCACGTGGTGCCATCCTCAAGCCAATCGAACGTCGGAATATCTCGCACGACCGGTGGATGTCCGGTCGCCATGGCTTCGAGCAGTGCCATCCCCTCATTCTCGTTTTTCGTTGGAAAGAGGAAAATATCGCCCGCTGCGTATGCACCTCGGATATCCTCGATATATCCGGTGAAAGTACAGTTCGGTGGTGCAGAATCAACGAGTCTCGACGTTCGCCGGCTTCGCAGTATGCGATCGAGTCGCCCGCCAGTCGGATTGAGGTAGCCAAACCAGGCAAAATCCAGATTCGGTAGCTGCTCGGCCGTCTCGATGAACGCTGACAGACCCTTTCGTTCGATGACATGCCCGACTGTGAAGACGACAGGTGGATCCAATTCGTAGCGCTCGAGGTACCGCTCGCGAAGGGATGCGTAGCCGGCCAGCTTCTCCGGATCGTATCCGTTCGAGACAACCGTCCGAGGCACATCACAGTATTCCCCAATAACCTCAGCGGTGTGCTCCGAGGGACATATGAGGTGGTCAGCGAGACTGTACGCTTTCGCGAGATACGGTTTGAGCGGCCGCGCAAGCCAATTGGAGAACGCAAAGCTCTCACGCATATCAGCGGCGGTCTGGTGGGTATGCACCACGACAGGGATGCCTCGACGCCGGGCCCGAAGTGCGAGGAGCACAGATCGCGGGCCCATGTTATTCAGGTGGATAAGGTCGACATCGAGCCGCGGTGCAGTCGTATACGCGATCTCGTGGTTGTCGAGTATCGTGCGCTGATTGTTCACGGACTGTGCCTGCCCACCGGTGATCCACTGCTCCCACTCGAAATAGTGGCTGACTCGAAGGTCCGGTGGCAGGGCCATTGACTCGGTTATCTATAGCCCGTGGCAACTGTCTTCCGGACTCGAGCGAGTCACAACGCATTAGGCGCGCGCTGGCGCACGATCTGAGGAATGAGCCTGCCCGGCGTGGCCGCGTTCACCGACACCTATCTTCCCACTGTGAATGGGGTGACCTATACCGTCAAAACCTGGCGGGAACGGTGGGCCGACCGCGGCGGGCGTATGGATGTGGTGTACCCGGATAGTGATTACACCCCTGGGTCCGGCGAGTACCCTGTCCGCAGCATCCCGTTTCCGTTCTACAAGGGCTTCAGAGTCGGCGTCCCACGGACCCCCGCCGGCGTTCCAATGCCGGATATCGTTCATGCTCATACTCCGTTCGCATTGGGCATCGCCGCACTCCGCGCGGCTCGCGAGCCCGTGACGTTCCACTTGTGGCCTCATACCACACTCCGTCCGCTGAGTATGCGGGATACCTCTCCGTCGATGGCACGTTCGAACGAACTGTCCGGAGTGTCGCCACAGGCTGGGAACGGTGGTATCTGAACCGTGCAGATGTGGTCGTGGTTCCGAGCGAGGAAACCCGTCATACGATCCGTGAGGACGTTGGGGTTGAAGTGCCGATCAAGGTCGTCCCTAACGGTGTCGACATCGATGTATTCGCGCCAGTCGAGACCGATATCCGCGAGCGGTATGGCCTCACTGAAGGCCCCCTGATCGGGTATACCGGCCGGCATGGGTACGAGAAACGACTCGATCTACTGATAGATGCCGTTGCAGGCCTCGAAATCGATGCCACCCTGGTCTTGGCTGGCGACGGGCCCGCCCGGGAGTCATTAGAGGAGCGGGCGGCAGCGGCGAACGTCGACGCTCGTTTTCTTGGATTCCTCGACCGGGAGGAGCTGCCAGGCTTTTACTCAATGCTCGACGTGTTCGCGTTTCCGAGCCCGGTTGAGACACAGGGGCTGGTTGCGCTCGAGGCGACTGCGTGTGGGACACCGGTCGCCGGCGTGAATGCGGGCGCACTCGCGGGGACGATCGAGGACGGCGTCAATGGGTATGCGGCCGCTGAGGTCGATGTTGAAGCGTTTCGAGCCACCATCCGCCGGACGCTCGCTGAGGCCGATCAGCTCTCGGAACGATGTCTCGAGCGACGAGAGGAGATCGCCGTATCGACCGCGATCGACCGGCTCGAAGCGGTGTATAACGACCTCTAAGCGAGAGCACTGCCCGCCCGAATGACGGTCCGCTCGCCGAAGGCCGGCCCGACGAATTGGAGCCCCACCGGCAGGCCCGCATCTGTTTCACCGGCTGGGACGGATATCGCCGGCAGGTTCGCGAGATTGACTGGGGTCGTATTTGCATCCGCGAGGTAGAGCTGGAGTGGGTCGTCCAGCCCTTCGCCCAGTTCGAATGGTGGGACGGGCATCGTCGGCGAGGCAATGACATCTACGTCTTCGAACGCGGCGTCAAACTGCTGTTTGACCCAGCTACGGGCATCCTGTGCTTTGGCATAGTATTTGTCATGATAGCCGGCCGATAGCGCATACGTGCCGAGCAGGATGCGCCGCTTGACCTCCTCGCCGAAGCCCGCTTCGCGGGCCTGCGCAAAGCTCTCGTTCCAGTCGCCCTCATACCCTCCCGAGATACCATACCGGACACCGTCGAACCGTGCCAGATTCGAGGAAGCTTCTCCCATGGCTATGACATAATATGCCTCGACTGCATGTTCCAGAGCGGGTAATTCGATCTGTCGAATATTGGCACCTTGTGATTCCAGCGTGGCGATCGCGGCGTCGAACACGTCTGTGACAGCCCGTGTAGCGCCGTCGACGAGCTGCGATGGGATCCCGACATCGAACCCCTCAATCGCACCATCGGCAGCCTCGGCATAGGTTCCTTCCCCAGGATCCTCGCGTGTCGTCGCATCGCGTTCGTCCGGACCGGCGATGACATCAAGCAACTCGGCGGCACCAGCGACCGTGGGCGCAATCGGGCCGATTTGTTCGAGGCTGTTAGCATAGGCGACGAGTCCATACCGAGAGACCAGACCATATGTTGGCTTGAGCCCGACGACCCCGCAGAATGCTGCGGGACAGCGGACCGATCCGCCGGTGTCTGATCCGAGGGCAAGATCCGCATCACCTGCAGCAACGACGGCCGCGGATCCACCTGACGAGCCGCCCGGAACGTGCCCCGGGGCAACCGGATTCTCGGTCGGGCCAAACGCGGAGGTTTCTGTCGTCGTTCCCATCCCGAATTCATCCATATTGGTCTTCCCGGAAATGGTGGCACCGGCACGCTTGACTCGTTCGACGACCGTCGCGTCATAGGGTGGCACGTAATCCGCGAGCATCTCGGATCCGCATGTCGTCCGCACCCCTGCGGTCGAGAGATTGTCCTTTACCGCAACCGTGCGGCCGGACAACACACCGTCTGCTGTCCCTTCGATGCGTTCCTCGGTGACATAGCCGTTGTATTCCATCTACGAGACGCGTGGCCCTTTGAAGTAGCCGTCTTCAGTCTCCGGGGCATTCTGTAGCGCCGCCTCACGGTCGAGGGACTCTCCAACCTCGTCGGTCCGCAGTACGTTTGTCAGCTCGCTCTCGGTGTCAACCTCTGGGACTTCGTCCAGCGTCTCGAAGGCCGCGAGCACCTCACCGAATTGGCTGGCGAACCGCTGAACCTCATCTTCGGATAAGTCGACTCGAGCGAGGTCAGCAACATGCCGGACCGTCTCTGGCTCGACGGCCTGATCGTCCATGGCCGGCGTCAGGGGGGACTCGACTCATAGGTTTCGATACCGATACACGCTGGGACAAACTTTAAGTTGGGACGAGCACAACACATCAGTTGCGATAGAGGATTCTACGGGGAGCGACCCCGAGCCACAAAATGACCGACACGTCAACGAGAACCTACGCGCGAGAGCGAGAGAGCGAGGATGAGAAAACAGATGACAGCCGTTCGGAGGTCACCTGTCCGGAGTGTGGTGGCCGTCTAGCCACCGACGAGGAGCGTGGCGAGACGGTCTGTGCAGAGTGTGGCCTCGTCGTCGAAGAAGACGAAATCGATCCGGGCCCGGAGTGGCGGGCTTTCGATCCGAAGGAGAAGGATGAGAAATCCCGAGTAGGTGCCCCGACGACAAACATGATGCACGATAAGGGGCTGTCCACGAATATCGGCTGGCAGGACAAGGATGCATACGGGAATGCACTGTCCTCACGCCAGCGAGAAAAGATGCAGCGACTCCGGACCTGGAACGAGCGCTTCCGAACGCGGGACTCGAAGGAGCGGAACCTGAAGCAAGCCCTCGGGGAAATCGATCGAATGGCGAGCGCTCTCGGCCTCCCGGAGAACGTTCGTGAGACCGCGAGTGTCATCTACCGCAGGGCGCTCGATGAAGACCTTCTTCCCGGACGCTCCATCGAAGGCGTATCGACCGCCTCGCTGTATGCCGCCGCCAGGCAGGCGGGTACGCCTCGCTCACTCGATGAGATCGAGAGCGTCTCACGGGTCGGAAAGGACGAAATCGCTCGCACCTACCGGTACGTCGTCCGGGAACTCAACCTGGAAATCAAGCCGGCGGATCCGGAGAGCTATGTGCCCCGGTTCGCGTCGGATCTAGGCCTTTCAGAGGAGGTCGAGCGACGAGCCAGACAATTGCTGAAGAACGCGAAGGATAAGGGCGTTCATTCGGGCAAATCACCCGTCGGACTCGCGGCGGCCGCCGTCTACGCTGCATCGCTGCTCACCAACGAGAAAGTCACTCAGAACGAGGTTAGCGAGGTTGCGAACATCTCCGAGGTCACGATCCGCAACCGCTACCACGAGTTGCTCGAAGCCGAGGAATCCATACCTGGGGTCTGAGGCGAAACCGGCTTGGTTTCTCCAGGGCTCTGGGAGGCATGGAGACCACGCGTCATTTCGTCGCGACCGTATATGTCGTGCACGAGGGTGCCACAGCGCTACATTTCCACGATCGCTTGGAGCAGTGGTTGCCGCCAGGAGGACACGTTGAGCGCGACGAGTTACCCCATGTCACCGCCAAACGAGAGGTCAACGAAGAACTTGGACTCGCAGTCGATCTCCAAACTGATCCCCAGCAATTTGAAACCAGTACAGTAGAAAGCCTCCCACAGGCCGAACATCTCCTGCTCGAGGATATTAACGTCGACTCGGACGGCCGAGTCGGCCATCAGCACATTGATTTCGTGTACTTCGGCCAGGTAGCGAATCGTGAGATCAATCCGGGAGCCAACGAACAGCCGGCAGCGGACTGGCGCTGGATGCGCGCTGACGATTTGGACCGCCTCGATCTGGAGCCGGATGTGATGTCGATTGCCCGCCAGGCGATCGAGGCTATGAGTTAAATCCGGGTGCAGATTCCGTCCGAGGGGTCAAGTCGGTACGTTCCGAGAATACAGGCTCGAGGAACCGTCGGAGATCACTCCTTGGTCTGAGTAACGGTAGGGCGCCACGCAACGCCGACTCCGGGTGGACGTGATTCTGTCACCCGCTGGATTGGCCGCCCCCCGACCCCCGGCCCGGGTTGTTTTGGTGATGAAAGGCCGTTCTTACCCCTCATGGCTATGTGTACAATCTATGACGATGTGTATATAACTATCCGAGGTACCGGCGGACTCGACTGCCCATTTTCCGTTTGACACCGCCGGCAGCCTGACGAAGGCTGACCCGCCACGGAGTTCGTCGGCCTTCCACTGTGGTCCGGCCTTCGCGTATCGCGGTCAGGATCGCTGCGACCGACCTCTCGTCGGTCTTGACATGCGTGACGGCTCGTCCCACCATCGGGAAGATGTGCGCATCGCTACCGGCGGTCATTGGCATGCCGTTGCGCCGGGCGAACCGTTGGGCCTGACGGTTCGCGCGACCAGTGAGCAACCGGGAATTGAAAACCTCGATTGCGTCTGCCGCAAGAAGTTCCTCCTCATTAATGTGCGCAAGAACACCATTGCGGAACTCCTGAAACGGGTGGGGAACGATGGCGATCCCACCAAGATCGTGGATACGATCCACGGTTTCCCGGAACGGCAGCTCGGGGGGCACCGCGTCCTCGATGCCGATCGCAAGGACGTGGCCCGCGGCACATGTGACCTCCATTCCGGGAATTCCAATAAGACCATAGTCCGCCGCACGGTCGACGGCAGCCAGGCTGGCATCGATCTCGTCGTGATCAGTAACAGCAAGTCCGTCGAGTCCGACTGCTGCAGCTTGCTGGAGCAGCTTTTCCACCGGATCCCGGCCGTCGTAAGAACGGTCGGAGTGGGTATGGAGCTCGACGGCGAGCACGCCCTTCCTTTCGGGGAGTAGGAGAAAAGCCCGACGGTCCGGTCAGCCGTAGACGGGACCTTCGTGGCTGCTGCCGCCAAAGTCAGGATCGTAGATCCCTTCCTCTTCCTCCCCGAGGACATCGATCTCTGCGAGCAGTCCCTTCCGAACTACCCGAGACAACGCGTGGTCAACCAGCTTGATTCGTTCGGGCACCGGTGTCTCCATTTCGCCGATCATACAACTGCCCGGGGGCACCTTCATCGTCTGGATGTTTTTGTCCGCATAGGCCTCGAGATCCTCATCGGTCGGGACACCTCCGTCGCGGTAGGCCCGTGACCAGACGTTCCCGATTGGGTGGAAGTTGCTTGAGACGTTCGGCCCACCGGTGACGAGGAAGACCCGGACGGAATCGCCCTTGTCGACCTCGAGCGGCCCATTATTGGCAGCTGCCCACGCATACTTCTCACCATTGAGAAGGACGTATGTCGGGTTTTCGGCCGCCATAGCGTCCATATCGAAGGCATGGTGCCCCTCTGCTCCGGTCTCTTTGTCGGTGTATAGTTCATGCTGTCCGAAGTAGAACTCGTGGTCGACATCCCGGAGCCCGTCTTTTGGCTCAACCACGATCATCCCAAACATCCCCGCGGAGATGTGGTAGTCGAGGTTCGGCACGGCACAGTGGTAGATGAATGCACCAGGATACTTCGCTTGGAATTTGAGTTTGTTTGAACCGCCTGGATTCGCCGTTGTCGCGATCGACCCTCCGCCGGTACCATAGACTGCGTGGAAGTCGACGTTGTGCGGCATTGCATTTGCTTCAGGGTTTTCGAGCGTCAGCTCGACCGTATCGCCCTGCCGCACTCGGACCATCGGTCCCGGGATCTGACCGTCGAACGTCATATAATCAAAGGTCACGCCGGGCTCGACCTCGGCCGTCACTTCCTGGATTGTCATTTCGTGCTGGATCGTCGCAGGCTCGTCGCGGTCGATGGGATCAGGCAGATCCGATGGGTCGGCCGCCACAGTATCGACATCGACCTGTGCTGCCCCGCCGCCGGGGGTGCTCGTCGCGGCCGGCGTCGGCGATCCGTTCTCCGGGGCTCCGGACTGACAGCCGGCGATGGTCGCCGCGCCGCCGATTCCGAGCGCCTGGAGCAGCCGTCGCCGTGAAGTGTCAAACATTGGGTGGTCACCCTGCAGACGAATGTTGACCTGTTAGCCACATAATTCGGCGAGCGTATTCCCGCAACCTGAGGCCGTGTACCGACATGTTCGGGCTCTCTTTTATATATGATTCAGATTGTGGGAATCTGAGGGGATAGGAGATGCTCGCTGCGCAGTCGGAGCGATTATGGGCGTCCGTGGGCTCGTCCCGAGCGTGATGATCCGGGACCCGCTAAAGGATGACCCGGAGCCGGACCTCGAGACCGTTCTTGATGCCCTCGACGACGAGGCGTGTCGGGCGATCGTAACAGTTCTTGATGAGCCGATGACTGCAGAGGAGATCTCCGAAGCGGCTGATGTTCCGCTATCGACGACGTACCGAAAGCTGGATCGCCTATCCGAGGCTTCGCTCCTTTCGGAGGGCATCGACATCCGACCAGACGGCCAACACGCCTCGACGTATTCAGTCGATTTTGGCGCTGTAATTGTTGCGCTCACAGAAAGCCGAGAATTCGAAGTGGAAATTAGCCGACGGCCCCGGTCCGCTGATGAGCGGTTAGCAGACCTTTGGTCGGAGGTGCGAAAAGAGACATGAGCCCCCACGAAATCACGATTCCGACGGCTATCGTCGCATTCAAAACGGTCACGCTTGGACTCGGCGCCCTGATCACGTTCTTCGCCTACAGAGCGTACCGCCGGACCGGTCGAACCGCTCTCTGGTATCTCGCTATCGGGTTTGCCATCGTAACTCTGGGCTCGCTTCTGGGTGGGGTGCTCGACCAATTCTTGGCGTCGGCCTTCAGAATCGGCCTTCTGGTCGAGAGCGCCCTACTCACCGTCGGCTTCGCCGTGATCGTCTACTCACTGTACGTCGAAATCTGATCCAGACGTTCGATAACCAGGGCGGAGCCCAGGTGGCTTCCTCAACGGTGACGAGGCAGGCCACACCTGCTCGTAGGAATGTGCCGATCGGTGGCGACCGCCGAGTTCTCGCGGAATGGAAATGCGCGATATCCTCTTTTGTGTCTCGGTGAGACGTTCCCCATACCCGTGACGTCGTTGCCCGTTTCGGTCCTGCTGGTCGCCGCAAAGACGGCGACGCTCGTCTTCGGCGGAGTAGTGACCGTTCTTGCGGTTCGGGCGTGGCGACGGACGGGGTCGCGATCGCTCGCGGCCCTTGCCTTGGGCATCGGGCTCCTTACCGCTGGGGCACTGCTCGGTGGGACAGTACACCAACTCCTCGGTCTCCAGCTCGTGACAGGAGTTCTCGTCGAAAGTTGTTTTGCCGCGATTGGGTTCGCTGTATTGACGTATTCCTTATACACCGACGCCGGTTGATCAGAAGCCGAAGCGGTTCGGGATGGAACTGATCCCGGTACGGACGGATATCTCGATCGTGACACGGCGGGAGGCAACGCTCCGGGAGCTCGCGACAGCTCTTGAAAGCCGTCAATCGGTCGCTGCTGCGTGGCTGGCCAAGAGCTTTACCGACCGCCTCCTGGTGGTGGAATTGGCATCAGACCGACCGCTCCCTGCTCCGGTCAGGGCCGCCATCGAGACGCATGACCTCGAACCGTACGACGAAGTCTATGACGTCCCAGCACCCGACGCGGCTGATGCTGGCGTCGTCGCCGGATCGAGACGATACCGATTTGTCGACATGGGATCGCGAGGCACACTGCAGTCATACGTCATCGATTGATCCGTTCAGGAGTCGCATTCGTTCTGCTGCACTCGAGGCCCGGTGCATGGAAAGCGATAAAGCCAGGTCGGGGCAAGGTCCGTCAAGATGGCTTTGGCCGAGTCAGACCGGGCGCTCATTATCGACGAGCTCGGCCGCGACCCCACCCCAGCAGAGGCGGCGTTGTTCGAAAATCTTTGGAGCGAACATTGTGCTTATCGCTCCTCGCGGCCACTACTCTCGGCCTTCGAATCTACTGGCGATCAGGTTATCGTCGGTCCTGGTGATGATGCCGCCGTTGTGGCCCTCCCGGATACCGATACGTATCTGACCCTCGGCATCGAGAGTCACAATCACCCCTCCTTCGTTGACCCGTTTGATGGTGCGGCGACTGGTGTCGGCGGAATCGTGCGCGATACGATGTCGATGGGTGCGTACCCGATAGCACTCGCGGATGCGCTCTATTTTGGGGATTTCACGCGGGAACATTCTCGATACCTTCTGGAGGGTGTCGTCGAAGGGATTGCACATTATGGGAATTGTATCGGCGTGCCAACGGTTGCTGGGAGCGTCGCATTTCATGGGGGTTATGAGGGTAATCCACTGGTGAATGTGGCCTGTGTTGGCTTGATCGACGATCCCGACCGACTCGTGACCGCCGAGGCCCAGTCGCCGGGGAATGCCCTCGTTCTTGTCGGCAACGCAACTGGTCGGGATGGACTTGGAGGGGCCGCGTTCGCCAGTGAGGACCTCGCAGAGGACGCGGAAACCGAGGACCGACCGGCTGTCCAGGTCGGGGATCCGTATACCGAGAAGTTACTGATTGAAGCAAACGAGGCCTTACTGGACGCTGATCTCGTCCGGTCAGCGCGGGACCTCGGTGCGGCTGGCCTTGGGGGGGCAACCTCCGAGCTGGTCGCGAAAGGGGACCTCGGCGCAGATATTGAACTCGAGCGCGTTCACCAGCGCGAACCGAACATGACCGCATTGGAGATACTTCTGGCTGAGTCTCAGGAACGGATGGTGTACGAGGTCAGACCGGACGATGTCGAGGACGTCCGGGATATTGCCAAGCGATACGATCTCGGCTGTTCTGTCGTGGGAACGGTTACGGATGGCAATTACGTGTGCACCTTCGAAGGGGAGACGGTCGTCGACGTAGAGGCCGCGTTCCTCGGCGAAGGAGCACCTGCTCATGATCGCCCCCGCGAATCCATCCCGGAAGCCGACCGAAACCTTCCGGATGTCGAACTCGACCGTGCATTTGAGGCAGTCATCGGACACCCAGCCACGGCGAGCAAGCGCTGGGTCTATCGGCAGTATGACCATGAGGTCGGCGTCCGAACCGCCCGCCGACCGGGTGATGACGCTGCCATCCTCGCGATACGTGAAGTCGACGAGCCCGGCGATATCGGGCTCGCCATCTCCGCCGGTGCCGAACCTCACTGGACCGCAACCGCGCCGTATCGCGGGGCCCAGGCGGTGGCCATGGAAAACGCAACCAACCTTGCTACGAAGGGTGCAGAACCGCTTGCTGCGGTTGACTGTCTGAATGGTGGCAATCCCGAGAAGCCAGACATCTACGGTAGTTTCGCGTCCGTTGTTTCAGGCCTTGCAGAGATGTGTAAGGCTCTGGATGTGCCGGTCGTCGGGGGGAATGTTTCATTGTATAATGACTCCAGTGCTGGACCGATTCCTCCGACACCGACGCTTGCGATGGTGGGCACCATCAGTGGTTACGAGGCCCCGCCAATGGGGGTTGCCGGTGGTGGCGATCTCGTCCTTGTCGGAGATCAGATACTGGCGGGGAACAGCGAGCCTCGACTCGGCGGCTCGATCTATCTCGCTGAGCACGGGGGCAGTGACCGGTTCCCTGAACTTCCGAGCGATCCAGCGCAATTAATCGACCGACTCAGCCAGGTGGCAAGCCGTGAAACGACACTCGCAACTCACGATCTGTCACATGGTGGCCTCGCGGTAGCACTTGCAGAGATGGTGAATGACGAGGCCGGTGCAACGGTCGAGTTATCGACGGCGGAACCCGCACCGGCCCTGTTCCACGAACAACCAGGGCGTGTCATCCTCGAAACAACAGAACCCGAGGGTATCGAAGCCGCGTTCGAGGACATCGCACCTACCCATCGTATCGGCCGAGCGACCGGAACTGGCCGGCTTGATCTTTCGATTGGAGGTAAACGGTTTGACATCGATGCGGAGTCGATCGCCGATCTCCGCGCGATTTTCGACCATGAACTCGGGTGACCCGTGACAGATAATTTGGCGTCCTGATACTGAATCTCGCCGCAAGTTGTGAACCGACCAATGTTCGGGAGGTGGGTCGAGCAATTCAGCGTAGCCTCGGGACTGAGCTGGGGTTTTACTGCAGCAGCCGGTGGGTATCTTGGTACTGTGTGCCTGGTCCTGATGGAAGCGACACTCGGGTGGAAGTAGAGTCTCACCGCAGTTCCTTGCGATCAGTGCGGCACAGTGGCAGTACGCTAGTCATCTCGGTGCGGTTGCTGGTGATCCCTTACTGGCGGGTGCTGGAGGGCTCCAAGTTCCAGCGCCAATATGGGGATCGATTCCGATTATTCTGTGTACCGGCGCAGGCTTGATACTGGGAGTGCGCTCACGCCAAACTACTGGGATTGAAGCCTGGTGTACCGGCGCCAGCACCATGCTTGGTTACGCGTGTGGAATCGTCCTCGTCCCGGGAGTGCTTCTCACCGCCGCTGAGATGCTCTCGATGTCGGGAGAATCCCTCGGACTTGCACTGCCGGCAATGCCACGGCTGATTGCGGTCGCAGGTATTGTTTATCCTGCTACTTTTGGTGGATTCGGTGGGTATCTCGCGTCCCGAATCAATTAAGATAGGTGCCGGGCGACATCGGCCTCGGTGATGATACCGACGGTATGTCCGCCCTCGGTGACCATCACAGCTTTCGAGTGCTCGAGTAGGGTCCGGAGTTCGTCGATCGTTGTGTCGGGCGATACGTGGGGGAATGACGGCGCCATGATCGCACTCACAGGTTCGTCGCCGACCGCTTCCCCTGCATCGATGATATCCCCGTGGCTGATCGACCCAACAGGAGTTCCATGTTGGAGGACGGGCAACTGTGAATACGCCTCTTCCTCCATGGTCCGTTCGGCCTGGCGGACTGAATCGTCCGGGGCGACGCTGACAACCTCCTCATGCATGAGATCTGCTGCCACTGCAACATCCCCGGCGACTGACTCGAGAGCGTTGACAATGCGCCGGAGAGTGGAGAGCCGTGGATCGACATCACCGCCCTCGATTCTGGCAATAAGTGGCTGAGAGACGTCAGCGCGCTCCGCCAGTTCGCTCTGGGTGATACCGAGTTCCTCCTTCCGGCGGTTCCGGAGCTCCTCAGGCGTCGGCAGATCCATGCCACGGAATTACCCTCGGTAATATAAAAAGCCACCGGGGCTCACTCGGCGGCGTCGACCTCCTCCTCTTCCTCGATCTCCGTCGTTTCGATCACTTTGAGTGGGACATCCCGTAACGCGCCCCCGACATCACTCTTTGCGATCCGTCGAGCGTGTTCGTCGCTTTCTGCATTGAAGACCTTCATCTCGAGGAGTAAGCCAACCAGAGCGGTGTCAGCCGCGACGAACGCCGAGTCGAACGGTTCGCCGCAGGCTGGACAGTCTGTAAAACCGACTTCCACCTCGACATATGCCATGTCAGCCTCGTTCAACCGCTTGCCAGCCTCACTCACCGCCACGCCGATCGCGTCATCAACCGCCTCGACGTCATGAACCAACCAAGCCGCCTCCAGCAGCACGCGGTAGTGCATATGAGTGGATTTGCCGGCGAATACTCGGCTCTTTTGGATTTGGGTGAGCCCCATATCTCGCTGTCGAGGGTTCGTCAGGCAACTGAGAGACCGTCGGTTACCACCCGTTCGAAGGTCCGATCAGTAGTCCTCAATGCCGGTATGGGATGGACATGTACTGGAGTCTGCTACGCGCGTGCGATCCTGAATATCCTGATAAGTTATAGCAATCACGTCGGAGACCTATCCGCGGGGAATGTTCTCGGAGGAAAGAACCGCACCTCGAGTTGAGCTACATTCCACCACACTTGAATCGCACGACGGAGGCGGTATACATCGAATCCCATTATAATGAATCGTGATGGATTCGGCCGAGAAAGTTATATAGGATGGGTTGGCCACGGTCGCATACCACAGATGGCCGACCGACCTATCCGCGTGCTCGTCGCGATGGCGTATGCCTTGACTGTCGTCGCTGGAATCCTTGCGATGCCGATCGCCCTTCTCGTTCGGCAAGCTGGGGTACCCCTCCCAGTTCACCGGGTCGTCCGGCGCCTTGGCGATGCATACATGTCAAGCTGATCGCTCTCGGGACCGATGCGGGAGCTTATAAGGGCTGCCACCGCTAGCCGCCAGTAATGCCCCACGAGTTGGACGGACCCGCGGCCGGCCGGGCCCTCGATGCTGACGCACATCTGCCGGATGCATATTCACCGGAGCTTGGAACGCTTCCCGAAAGCAACAGCGACGAGGACAGCGTCAACAAGACGGGGACGACGACTGTTGGCATTGCAACAGCCGAAGGGGTTGTCATCGCCACGGACAAACGCGCGAGCCTTGGCGGGCGATTTGTCTCGAACAAAAACGTCCAGAAGGTCGAACAAATTCACCCGACAGCTGCGCTGACGCTTGTTGGCTCGGTCGGGGGCGCGCAGTCGTTCATTCGAACGCTCAGGGCCGAGGTAAATCTCTACGAAGCCCGCCGAGATCAGGACATGTCGATGACGGCGCTCTCGACGCTCGCCGGCAATTTCGCACGTGGCGGGCCGTTTTTCGCGATCAATCCAGTTCTTGGTGGCGTTGATGATGACGGCACGCATGTTTTCAGCATCGATCCTGCTGGCGGCGTCATGGAAGATGATTACACCGTCACTGGAAGCGGCCTGACGGTCGCCTACGGTACGCTCGAAGACCGCTATGAAACGGACATGGATAACGAGGCGGCACGGGAGGCCGCCGCTGCAGCGATACGTGCTGCAGCCGAGAGAGATACCGGGTCGGGTAACGGCATATTTATCGCGGACGTCACTGCCGACGGCGTCGATATCGAGGATTACGACCTCGACGAAGTCGTGTAGGCGGTGGGTCTATGCCACTGGGGTCGCTGCCCCCAGCCATGGCGCTGTTCGGGACCGCGGGCATCCGTGGGCCCGTCGAATCGGAGGTCACGCCAGACCTGGCGCTGGCGATCGGTCAAGCAGTGGCAACGGAGGCGGGTACGGTTGTCCTTGGCCGGGATGCCCGCCCCACTGGTGAAGCACTGACGGATGCTCTTGCAGCAGGACTCGAGAGTGGGGGCGCCAGAGTCCTCCGAATCGGGCAGGTACCAACCCCCGCCACTGCATTTGCCAGCCAAGGGCGGTATGGTGTGATGGTCACAGCCAGCCACAATCCTCCGCCGGATAATGGGATCAAACTGTTCGTCGACGGTACAGAATTCGCTGCCGAGGCGGAGCAGCGGATTACGGAGCGACTGGACGCTGGTGCCGAATCGGTTTCGTGGAATCGTTGGACCGGTAGCCACTCGGCCTCATTCCTTCATGAGTATCGAGAGGCCGTTGGCACGTATGTTCAGGCTCACGGGACAGATCCGGATGGTCTCCCGATTGCTGTTGACTGTGGAAACGGGACTGCTGCTCGGGCAACGCCACAGGTCCTGACCGACCTGGGGGCCCGCGTTCACGCACTCAATGCCGACCTCGATGGCTCGGCACCAGCCCGTCCAAGCAAGCCGACCGCCGAAACATTAGCGGATCTCCGTGCCTACGTCGCTGAATCAGGGTGTGTACTGGGACTCGGACACGATGGGGATGGCGATCGGTTGGTCGTCGTTGACGCGGACGGCGAGGTCGTTCATGCGGCGACGATCATTGCTGTGCTGGCCTACCACTATGTCGCCAGAAGCGATGCTGCTGACCCGGTCGTCTTGACGACTCCAAATGCATCCGGCCGGATCGACGAGCGCGTCGGGGCGGCCGGCGGCCGGGTAGAGCGGGTTGCACTCGGGTCGCTGCATGAGGGGCTCTCTACAGTCAGGGACGACACCGACGATGGCACAGTGGTCGTCTTTGCGGCCGAACCATGGAAGCATCTCCACCCAGGGTTTGGGTCATGGATCGACGCCGTGGTATCGGCGGGAGTCCTCACCAGGCTGGTTGCAGACCAGGGCCTGGAATCGCTCATCGCTCCGGTATCTGAGCCGCCAGCTCACATGGACAACATCGATTGTCCCGAACAGCGCAAAGAGATGGCGATGACCGCCCTCCGTGAGGCGCTTCCTGAGCGTTTCCCTGACGCAACGGTCGATGAGTCCCATGGTCTGCGGCTAACGTTCCCGGATGAGAGCTGGCTTCTGGTCAGACCGAGCGGAACAGAGCCAAAGCTGCGACTTTATGGAGAGGGTGCGGGGGTGGAGGATCGAATGGCGGCCGTTCGCACGGCGGCGATGACAGCGATTGAGGACTGAATTCTCAGCTCAGTGCGCCGGCTCTTCGACTGGCGCGCGCATATCGTCGATCGTTAGAACCAACGTGTTGCTGGTGTCGTCCTTGCCCTCGAGCGTCCCATCAATGCGGAGTTTCGAGAGTGGTGTCGGGCCAACGGTCACGGAGTCACCTTCATGAAAATCAGCCACTGAGCCGCGCAACGTGACTTCCGCCCGGCATTCTTCCGGGTGGTGGACACTCGTCAGGTCAATCTCCTCAACGTTGGCTTCCGCGACTCGCTCGCCATTGTGAAACAGCGGCACCTCTGCGGCATGGTCGATCTCCTGCATGCCGAGTGCGTCATACGCAGCTGCTGTGGGTTTGTACCCACCTTTTGGTCCGGGGACCCCCTCAACCAGCTGAAGGGCTTTGAGACTCTGCATCTGGTTGCGAATCGTCCCAGGATTTCTGTCGACTTGCTCGGCGATGTCCTCCCCCTTCACCGCCGATTCGGACTCCCGGTGGAGGTTGACCAGCTCCTGTAGGATGGTTTGCTGGCTGGGCGTCAGTTCGATCGATGACATGATACCGACTTCGGCGCAATCGTCCTTAAGTCCGGCGGTGGGGCCGGGAGCGGGCGGTTTTCCAGATGAGAACCACTAAACACTCCAGGGTCGGAGACCGCGCATGGATGGCGCCAGCGTCCTTGTGACCGGCGGGGCCGGATTCATCGGATCGAACCTCGCCAACCGCCTCGCTGCCGACAACGACGTCATTGCTCTCGATGATTGCTACCTTGGCACCCCAGACAATCTCGACGAAGGGGTCGAATTTGTCGAGGCGAGCGTACTTGATGATGATCTTCCGACCGATGTTGACGTAGTATTCCACCTCGCCGCTCTGTCCTCGTACGCGATGCATGAGGATGATCCCGTCCGCGGTGCCCGTGTCAATGTCGAAGGGTTCGTGAATGTCGTTGATCAGGCGAGACAGGACGGTTGTGAGCACGTCGTATACGCCTCAACGTCCTCGATCTATGGCTCTCGAACCGATCCATCGCCGGAGGATCTCCCAGTCGAAGCCAACACCGGATATGAGGCTTCGAAGCTCGCTCGCGAGCGGTATGCAGAGTATTTTCACAATCATTACGGACTTACGACATGTGGCCTACGGTTCTTCTCAGTCTATCAGGGCTACGGAGGAGCGGAGTCGCACAAGGGCGAGTACGCCAATCTTATCGCCCAATTTGCCGACGACATCGCCCACGGTCGACAGCCGGAACTCTGGGGTGACGGGACCCAGACACGGGATTTCACTCACGTTTCCGACGTTGTTCGGGCAGTGGAACTGGCTGTGGATCACCAGTGCCAGGGAATTTTTAATGTCGGCACTGGGGAGCAGCACAGTTTCAACGAGCTGGTAGAACGGCTCAATGACCTTCTCGGCAAGGATATCGAGCCAACATACGCCGAGGGCGCGGTCCCTGACCACGTTTATGTCCATGACACGCTCGCCGACGCCAGTAAGCTCCGCGCGGCCACCGGATGGGAGCCAGAGATAAGTTTTGAGACCGGGCTCGAGCGGGTGTGCGAGCAGTACCGTTAGGTGCAATCGCCGGCAATGACTGACATGGACCGTACCGCACGGCTCGTGGGCGTCCCAATGGATCTCGGCGCCGACCGCCGCGGCGTCGATATGGGGCCGTCGGCGATCCGCTACGCGGGCCTTGCCGACCAGCTCCACGGGATGGGCATCGAGTGCATTGATGGGGGAGACATCTCGGTACCGAACCCTGAGGAGCGCGATCCGGAGCCCACAATGTTGGGGGGCGGGCGGGCGAAGTTCTTAGAAGAGACCGGCGCGGTCTGTCAAGCTCTCGGGACCACCGTCGCCGAGAGCATCGCCGCGGACCAACTCCCGCTGGTCCTTGGGGGTGACCACTCCATCGCTATCGGAACCGCGAACGGACTTGCACGTGATAGCAACATTGGAGTGCTGTGGTTCGACGCCCACGGGGACTACAATCTCCCAGCTACCTCGCCGAGCGGCAACGTCCATGGAATGTCGCTAGCGGCACTGCTCGGCGAGGGCCCATTCGCGGATCTCGCGTGGGCCGGAGCCGAGGGTGTGGCTATAGAGAACGTTTCCTGGATCGGCCTCAGAGACCTTGATGGGGAGGAGCGAGAACGGGTGCGAGCCTCTGCTGGGGCCGCCTATACGATGTCTGATCTGGATCGTCGCGGAGTCGCCCCTGTCGTGGAAGAGGCCATCGAGATGGCGCTTGATGGAACAGACGGGCTCATGCTCAGTCTTGATATGGACTGGCTCGATCCAGCGGCAGCGCCCGGTGTTGGAACGCCAGTTCGTGGCGGCGTGTCGTATCGGGAGGCACACGTCGCGATGGAACTCGTGGCGAGTCGGGCACGCGACGATTTGGCGGCAATGGAAGTCGTCGAAGTTAATCCGATCCTCGACAGGAGCAACGCCACAGCGGAGCTGGCGTGTGAGCTGGTCGCGAGTGCGCTCGGAAAGCGCACACTCTAAGCGACAGGTGGAAGGCCGCACCGCTCGAGAATCCAGCCATGGCGTTCGCCCCGGCCTTGGCGCTCGTCCTCGTAATTTTGGCCGGGGGAATAACGACCCTACTGATCGGCGCAATCGGCGTCCTCCAGTGGCTTCGACTCCGATTTGGGGCGGGACTGGTCGATCACGAGGGACCGACTCGACTCGCCGGCGTAGCACGGACGCTGAACCAGAGAGACGACATCCACGCTCCGCTCTCCGGCGAGCGTGCGGTGTGCGTAGAGTGGGTGATCGAGCGCGAGGCCGGCAAAGTCGCTAGTCGGGTCTGGCGGGATGTCGTCTCCGCCAGCGAGCGGACGGAGTTCACTCTTGAAACGTCTGACAGACGCGTGCAGGTCGATCCGACGAGTGCGAGACTTGCCCTTGATGTCGACGATACTGCAGTGATCGAGACCGAAGCCGATCTCCCGACCGAGCTTCAGACTGCCGTTGAACACATTGATCCTGACGAACGGTATCGGCTTGTTGAGCGGCGCATTGCCCCCGGTGACAGGGTCACTGCCACAGGAGTCCTCACACGTCAGAACGACCGTGTCAGGCTCCGAGCACCGGCCGTCCCGCGGCTTGTCGCGCGGCTTCTCGCGATTCCATTTGTCATCGCGGATGAAGGTCGTGATGATGGTGTCGGCCTCGTCCGCGATCGCGCGATCGCTGGCTTCGTGCTCGGACTGCCCCCGACACTGCTATCGTTGGTCCTTTTGTTCCCACCCTGACGATGGAATCTCCCAATACCCTATACCGTCAGGGGCTTGCGATGCTCAGGTGGCCTCACGAGGGACCACGGTCACTGCAGCAACCTTGTCACCTTCGTCCAGCGCCATGATCGTGACTCCTTTTGTGTTGCGACCGACCTCGCTGACATCAGCGGCAGGGATTCGCATGATCTGGCCAGCCTCGGACATGATCACGAGGTGATCCTCGTTTTCGACCGCCTTCGCGCTCGCCACCGGACCGTTCCGCGCGTCCGTCTTGATGTCGATCAACCCTTGTCCGTACCGTGATTGGGGGCGGTATTCGGAAAGCTTGGTCCGCTTTCCAAACCCGTGTTGGGTCACCGTCAGCAATGAGCGATCATCGGCATCATCGGTTGCTACCATTGCAGCGACCGCGTCACCGGCGCGGAGATCGATGCCGTGAACACCCCGGGCGGTCCGACCCATCTCGCGGGCCTCTTCTTCCGCGAACCGTATCGTCATCCCCTGCTCCGTGGCGATCACGAGATCGCGACTCCCGTCCGTTACTTCGACGTCGACGAGAGCGTCGTCGTCCTCGAGTCGGGCAGCGATGATTCCCGTCGAAAGGATGTTTTCGAACTCGGCAGCCGGCGTCCGTTTGACGTATCCCTGCCGGGTCACCATCGTGATACACTCTGCCGGTTCGAAGTCATCGGTATTGACGACAGCAGTGATCTCTTCGTTGCCGTCGAGATCCAGAAGATTCACCGCTGATTTGCCCCGTGCCGTGCGGCCCATTTCGGGGATTTCGTAGGTCTTGAGACGGTAGACTTGCCCTCGATTCGTGAAACAGAGCAAGTAATCGTGGCTGTGTGCCCGGAACACTGTGGACACGCGGTCTCCTTCCTTGGGGTCGGCGCCGATAATGCCCTTCCCGCCCCGACCTTGCGGGTCGAATTGCGCCACGGGCATACGCTTGATATAGTCGTCTTCCGTGACGACAACGAGCACGTCCTCCTCCGGGATGAGATCTTCCCGGGTAACCTCCCCGTGATCCTCTACGATCGATGTTCGTCGTTCGTCGTCATACTCCGCCTCGATTTCACGAAGTTCTTCAATGATGACCTCACGCAGGCGTGCATCGCTTTCGAGAATCTCCTCCAGCTCGGCGATCCGTTCTTGAACAGCCGTGTATTCGTCCTCGATTTCGGCAGCTTCCATCGACGTGAGTGAGCCAAGCTGCATCCGGACAATGTGATCGGCCTGCGCCTCGCTAAAGTCGAATGCCCGCTGAATATCTGGATACTCGAAGCTACGGTCGGGTGCTCCGGCAGCATGGGCATCGAGATCGAGAGTACCTTGGAGGCCGGCCTTTGCAGCGTCTCGATCCGCGCAGTTCCGAATAAGATCGACGACGGCTTCGATCTCGTCAAGCGCCGCAAGTCGGCCCTCGAGGATGTGGGCCCGCTCCTCCGCCTCGGCGAGGTCGTGCTCCGATCGGCGTGTAACGACCTCCTTTCGGTGGGCGATGTAGTGTTCGAGCGTTTCCTTGAGATCAAGTACCTTAGGCTCGCCATCCACCAGGGCGAGGTTGATGACTCCGAAAGTGGACTCGAGGTGATGTTCCAGAAGCTGGTTCTCGACGACGTCGGCATTCGCTCCCCGGGAGAGTTCGATGACGATCCGGACACCGTTGCGATCCGACTCGTCACGGAGGTCCGAGATCCCCTCGATCGTCCCCTCATTGACATCGTTGGCAATCCGCTCTACAACCCGTGCTTTGTTCTCCTGGAACGGAATTTCCGTAACGACGATCCGATCACGGCCACGGGCGTCCTCTTCGATCTCATACTCCGCCCTGACGCGGAGCCGTCCGCGGCCAGTGGCGTAGGCATCGTGAATCCCTTCGCGCCCCACGACGTTCGCGCCTGTGGGGAAGTCCGGCCCCTTGACGTATTCCATCAGGTCTGCAACGGTGGCCTCCGGATGTTCAAGAAGGTGGACCGTCGCATCGATCACCTCACCCAGGTTGTGTGGGGGTATGTTCGTGCTCATCCCGACTGCGATGCCGGAGGCGCCATTCAGCAGGAGATTCGGTAACTTCGCCGGGAGAACGTCCGGTTCTTCGAGTCTGTCGTCATAGTTTGCCGAGAAATCAACCGTATCCTTCTCGATGTCCGCCAGGAGTTCCTCGGCGATCGGCGCCATCCGGGCCTCCGTGTACCGCATCGCCGCCGGTGGGTCACCGTCCATCGACCCGAAGTTGCCCTGACCATCCACAAGCGGGTATCGCATGGAGAACTCCTGCGCCATCCGGACGAGGGTGTCGTAGATCGCGGAATCACCATGGGGGTGATAATCGCCCATCGTCTCGCCGACGATGGAGGAGGACTTCCGGTGGCTGCTATTGCTGGTGACACCCATTTCGTGCATCGCGTACAGGATCCGTCGGTGGACCGGCTTGAGCCCGTCCCGAACGTCCGGAAGCGCTCGCCCCGCGATGACTGACATCGCGTAGTCGATGTAGGACTGCTCCATCTCCTCCTCGATGCGGACACGCTGGACGCGCTCCGCCGGGCCGGCGCCAGAGCTCATATGTCGACCCACTCCGCTTCGGGGGCGTGATCCTTGATAAACTGCTTCCGTGGCTCGACCGCATCACCCATCAGCACCGAGAACATCCGATCCGCCGCCGCGGCGTCTTCGATGGTAATCTGTTTGAGGTATCTCGTATCGGGATTCATCGTCGTCTCCCAAAGCTGCTCGGGATTCATCTCGCCAAGACCTTTGAACCGCTGTACTTGGTCGGGGTCGCCGCCACACTCCTCCAGAACGATCTCGTCCCGTTCAGCCTCCGTCATTGCGTCATACGTTTCTCCGCCACAGCGGATGCGGTACAGGGGTGGTTGTGCGGCGTAGACGTAGCCAGCCTCGAGGAGTGGCCGCATGTGCCGGTAGAACAGCGTCAATAGGAGGGTCCTGATATGCGCTCCATCAACATCAGCATCGGTATTGTGCGCGGCGATCCCGCCATATCCGGCAATGAAATTTTCGTCGTCCTGGACGGAGAAATCGTACACATATTGGCCCGACGGTTCAACCTGGTCGATCGACGTGACCTCCAAAGCAACAAGATCATCGGAGATCTCCCGATAGGATCTGGCAGTTTCATCCTCCATTTCAGCCTCGAGTATATCGCACAACTCGGCACTTCCTTCAAGACCGTTCCATACGGGTTTTAGACGCTCAAGATCGTGAGGATCACCAACGGTGATCATGTGTCTGTCATGCCGAGTTTCACCGGTATACTCGCTCTCGGCTGACTCCGGACCGTCGTGTGTCCGTCTCGCCTCCCGAGACGCCATGACACTTTGATTTTCTAAGAGATACATGAGACCACTTGCGAGATCCCGCGACGGCGTCGTCCACGCGATTGCGTCGCTGCGTACCGTCCCATTCCCGCGCAAGCAACCTCGCAAAAATGCGTTTTGCAGCGTCTCGGAGACGTTAAAGACGATATCGGGGACGGTCTGTTGGGTCGCTGATGGAGCATCACAGCCAAATATCCGCCTCCATGCTATCGCCGCGACCCGATTATCCAGTTTCACCTCACCGCGAGTACCGGTCTGCTGGCTGGTTTTACCGTCCAGCCCAAACACGTCCTGAAGCGCCGACATGTATTGGTCAGGATATGATTGGGTATCCGCATCCATCGCGAGTCGAATCCCAGTTTCCGGCGAAGACGAACCATTTGCTGTCCAAAATCCGAGTACCTCCATCAATGTTTCATCAACCTGGACAAATCGGTCGATCCCGGTAACCGCATTGGGTTCCGATGTGAGTGTGATCTCCGCGGTGTCGGGAATTTGTTTCAGATCCTCGGGGTCCAACTCGCTGACACTGACACAATTACGGCGCCTTGTAGCGGATGCAGTGACGTCCTGTGACTCTCTGACAGTGACTGATTGCAGGACGGCCCCTGGATTCGCGCCGACGGCCTCACAATACGCCTGGAAGTTCTTCAGGCTCGGTTGGTGCTCGCCCCGCTCCCAGCGTGAGATCGTTATCGGCTCCGCCGTACCAATCTCATCTGATACATCTTGCTCGGATAGCGATCGCTCTTCTCGAAGATTCTTCAGATCGGCGCGAAGTGAAGCTGGAATATCGACCCATGAATCCGCACTGTCGGTAACGCCACCATCGGCCATGACCTCCGATGTGAAGAGGGTCTCGATACCCTCACCTTGTGCGTAAATTTCGGACCCGAGGTCGTCTGCATGAGTGACAAATTCTTTGAGCAGATCGATTCGGTCTGGATCGGTCCCTGTCAACGGAAGTGAACGGGGGGCCACGACTTCGTCGCCCGACGTGATCTCATCTCCACGAGCCAACATCAGCTCTCCATCCCGATGGACGAAGACGCTATGCGATCCAGTCACCTTGACGCTCCGGCCGTATTCCGTCTCGATCTCGTACAACGGTTCGTCTATTTCGTGCCGGATCACTTGATCGATCGGCCGGAATTTCGTCTGCTCGTCTCCACGGCCGAAACAGAGCACCTCATAGTCCTGAAACCCATTCCCATCGGAGTCAATCACGCTGTCGATGAACTCGCCAATTTTGATGAACTGAATGTTGCCATCTGCGTCGCGCACAAACCCATGCTCCTCTCCGTCCACACTCATCAGAATCACGTTCTGATACCGAGCGTCATCGATGTCGAATTCATCCCCGATACCGGTTCCAATAGCGGTGATCAGGTTCCGGATCTCGTCGTTCTCGAGGATACGATCGAGCCGGTGTTTCTCTACATTGAGAATCTTCCCGCGGATCGGGAGGATTGCCTGAAATGATGGATCTCGACCTTGCTTGGCGCTGTTGTGGACGAATACACCTGCGTCCAAAGCGAAATTGTGGGTACCTGGAACTTCGATATCATAGACATCTGCTGTCTGATCGATCCGTTCGACTGATGTGACCTTGTGATTGAACGTTTCGACGGCGTTGCCATGTTCGGCGTCGTTGTGACTGGCGTTCGAGGTCGACGTTTCACGTGTCAGGACATATTGATCACATTCCAGCTGAACCTCTGTGTCGTCGGCTTTTAGCGCACCCACCTTATCCAGAAGTTTCACTTGGCCGTGCTCCTCGTGGTTGAGGACGGTATCACGACGGCTCAGGCGGGGCGCAAAACCTCTCCTGGCATTGAGATCCACCGAGTCACCTGCAACGTCAGTGGAATCGTTGATATACTCGTTTGCAAGCAGGGGAGTGAATTGCCAGAAGTCACCCATCATCGGCTGTTTGACCAATTCACAGCCGTCTGCAGTAGGATGCTGGTAGATGATATTTGAGCTGGTTCGGTAAAGCGGCATCAAGGATGTGCCCTCATCCAGATTCTTTGCCTCACAGTAACTGCCGTCCCGAAGCATGAACTCGTGGTCCGGGGTGCATTTCGTCGTCTTCCCGTTCTCAAGCGTAACCTCAACCAGTGAAGCATCCTCTCTCGTTATGCGGGGATTTTCGATACGCTCCACCCCGATTTTCCCACCGTCTGTGATGGTATAGCAGTAGTGCGTCTCTCCCCTCTCGTATGCATCGACCAGTTCCTCGAACGTCATTGACTGACCCGACGCCAACGCGACTTTCGTATCCCCGGTGAAGCATCCGCCCGCGCTGTCTCCTTCGACAACGAACAATTCGGAATCAGCGGGATCACGGCTCTGGCAGTCGGCAAGCTTGCCGGGAAGTGCTGTGGACTCGAGAGCGCTCTTCCTGCGGGTCAGCTCCTCAGCTTTCTTCGCAGCCTTCCTGGCTTTCGCCGCCTCGACGGCCTTCGCGACGATTGCCTCGGCCGTATCAGGGTGTTCTTCGAAGTAGGTCGAGAGGCCTTCGTGCGTAGCAGACTCAACGACCCCTCGCACCTCACTGTTGCCCAGTTTCGTCTTCGTCTGGCCCTCGAATTGCGGGTCGGGATGTTTGACCGAGATGACAGCTGTGAGACCCTCTCGGATATCCTCGCCCTTGAGCGTATCATCGAGATCCCGGAGTAACCCGTTCGAGGTGGCGTAATCGTTGACGACGCGCGTGAGCGCAGTTTTAAACCCAGTCAGGTGCGTCCCACCCTCGCGGGTATTGATATTGTTGGCGAACGCGTGAATAGATCCTTGGAGCTCGTCAGTGGCCTGCATGGCGATCTCTACTTGGACCACGCCCTCATCGACCGCCGACTCGTCCGCGACGTAGATGATGTCCTCATGTAAGGCCGTGCGCGTTTCGTTCAGGTACGTGACGAACTCGCGGATTCCACCTTCGTAGCGGAATCGGTCTTCGGTTCCATCGCGTTCATCTCGCAGACTGATCTCGACGCCAGAATTGAGAAAGGCAAGCTCTCGGAGTCGGGACGAGAGCGTGGAGTATGTGAATTCGAGGGTCTCGAAAATTTCCTCATCCGGCCGGAACGTGATTTCCGTTCCCGTCCCTTCCTCCGGATCGAGATCGCGAACCCGTTCGAGGTCGCTCACCGGCTCACCCTGCTCAAATCGTTGGCGCCAGACCCCGCCGTCCCGCCGAACTTCGACATCCAGGTACTCCGACAGGGCGTTTACGACCGAGACACCGACGCCGTGGAGCCCCCCAGAGACCTGGTAGGATTTGCTATCAAATTTGCCCCCCGCGTGGAGAACCGTCATAATCACCTCGACCGCCGGTCGGTCGTGCTCTACATGCGTATCGACGGGAATACCCCGCCCGTCATCCCGGACGGTGACGGAGGCATCATCGTGGACGATCACCTCAATAGTGTCGCAGTGCCCGGCGAGTGCCTCATCAATGGAATTGTCCACGACCTCATACACGAGGTGATGCAGTCCTCGACCATCGGTCGACCCGACGTACATCGCGGGTCGTTTCCGGACGGCCTGGAGGCCCTCCAATACCTGGATCTGGCCAGCGCCGTATTCACTACCGTCCTCGGACATGAAAACCTTGAATCCTCTTGACGGGGGTGGCATATAAAGCCCACGCACGTGCGCGAGCGTGTGCGCGCGTGGGACCGCCAGACGTCACCGGATTAGGATGTCAC